>NZ_JAGWDA010000002.1:0-528754 GCF_020657875.1 Clostridioides sp. ZZV14-6150
CCAACCGGTAACACAGGAGCGCCCGGAGCAACCGGCAATACAGGTCCAAGTGGCCCTACTGGAGCAACCGGAGTAACGGGCAGCACGGGGCCAACTGGTTCTGCGGGCATCGCAGGAGCTACCGGTCCAACCGGTAACACAGGAGCGCCCGGAGCAACCGGCAATACAGGTCCAAGTGGCCCTACTGGAGCAACCGGAGCAACAGGCGGCACTGGACCAACTGGTTCTGCGGGCATCGCAGGAACTACCGGTCCAACCGGCAACACAGGCCCAATTGGCCCAGCAGGTGCAACTGGAGCAACTGGCAGTACGGGGTCAACTGGTCCCAACGGTATATTAAACTTTGCTGACTTTTTTGCTCTGATGCCACCAGACAATTCCGTCACAGTTGCACCTGGTACAGATGTTAGCTTTCCACAAGACGGACCTAGCAGTGGTACGGCTATTACCCGCACTGGCCCTAGTTCATTTAATTTATCTGAAATCGGCACCTATCAAGTTTTATTTCAAGTTAGCGTAAATGAAGCTGGTCAATTTATTTTAACGCTCAATGGTGCAGATTTAGACTATACAGTGGAAGGCCGAGCAACAGGTACTTCTCAAATTGTAGGTATGGCTCTTGTTACTACAACAGTCATAAACTCATTGCTCACGGTAAGAAATCCAGCGGGAAATTCGACAGCACTAACCATCACACCTCTTGCTGGAGGTACAAGGCCTGTTTCTGCACACTTGGTAATTACTCAAATCGCTTGAGATGAAATAGAATGATAAGCATGTTCTTTTTATTTGCTTCATTAGTCTGTTTCGCACCTATGGTCTTGTGGATATGGCATATTATTATTAAACTCTGAATGCGCATCTTATTGAACTAATGCGTAAAAGACCAACAAGAGAAAGCATAGCGGCGAGATAAGGGTTCATCCATCTTGCTCCTATGCTTTTACAATTCCACATCCTGCACTCTGCGTGGTTGCTGTTCCCACTGTTCCTGCCACAAAATACTGTAAATGCTCTTGCAGATTACTTGGCTTCTTTTATCTCGTCTTTGAGGGAAATGGACCGCTGATTAAGTGTTCAATGCTCGGCAGTCAGCTTGACATATTCAGCTTTCAACGCCTTTACTGGCAGGTTAGTATTGCCGTTCATCACATGTTTGAGGTAGGTATTCGCCACGTCTTTGAGATTGTAGAGCGATTGGGAAACTCTGAAAACTGCCATAGCTTCATCAACTCCTTTCGATTAGATTTGTCACGAAGTAGAATGCCATTATTGAGAGAAAAGGTATAAAACCCTTGCCCCGGCAAAACCGCGTTCGCAAAGCCGCTTAAATCAAGGCTTCGTTTGCCCCTAATACGTGACATGAATGCCATAAAAAAGTGGCGTTCCTATCTTCCCATATGGGAATTAGTAAACGCCGCCTGTACGGTGGTGTATGGTGTTTCTCTATTTTATTGCTGATGTGCCATGTCATTTTCCAACGGCAGTATGGGTTCTATCTTCAAAAGGATTTAGGCGGCATATCAAAGCTCGCTCCGTAAGTAGTAAATTAGTAGTAAAATCAGCCTGCAATCCTTTGAAAATGACCGTAAATCAAGAGCAAAACGGGATAATAATTGAATTTTATTTAAAATAACATAATATTACAACGAATTATTACAAAATTACTTATTATTAACCATGAACATTTGTTTTATGATATTATATTTATATGAGGATATTGTCATAAAAAACATTATATTCATACAAAAAATTAAATTAAAAATTTATTTGGTATTAATATTTTTTATAAATTATATCTCTACTTATAGTTTTACAAATAATAATAGTATTTAAAAATTTGACAACAAAAAAAGAAAACTTTCAAAAGAATTAAATCTAAAAAGAATAGGAGATAAATATGGGTATTGAAGATTTATATGGTTTTGAATGTGTTCCTGTGAACAATGATATTGATATTGACAATTTATTAGAGACGATGATAGAAGATGGAAAAGAAAAAGGGTATACACCAATTATAATTATCGATGAAAAGGTAGGATTGCTAAAAGAAAACATCGATATTATTAATAAAGAGTATGGATCTCTTGAGAACTACAAAGAGTATTGTCTGAAAAAATATAATGAAATTGATGTAAATGAATTTTTCAAGTATAGGAAGAGTGAAATTTCAGAGATGATAAAAGAACTCATAGATTCAGAAGATACTTTTTGTGACTATAAAAGTTTTAACCCAATTACAAATATAGATATATTTCAAGAAAATAACAAAGTTTACATAGCTAAAGTCCCAACAACTAAACCTTATGAAGTATTTGCATATATACCAATTGGTGGATTTAACGATTGTCCTAGTGATGAAGAGCATATAGCAGTTGCGAAATATTGGTACGAAAACTATGGAGCATACCCGATAGCAATTGGATGTGACACAGTTCAATATTTTTCAAAAAATATAACTAGTGATAATAAAATGTTTAATAACTTATGCATAGAATTAATCTTGTACTGTGAAGATATTATTGTACAAGGATATGAGACATTAAGAGCTCTAAAAGAGGTAATACAAGGTTCTACTATATGGCTTTTTTGGTGGGATTGATATAGAACTGTGTAAACTATGAGTATTAAGTTTAAGTTTTTAGAACATTTCTAATGATAGTATCTTTTTGTAATTTACAATTATATTACTAAGAAGAGTAATTATATGATAATAAAATCGTGAACTTAGCCATGAAGATAGGCTACTTACACTTCATGGCTTTTAAGTATATTGCTGTATTACACTGTTTTGTTTTTATATAGTGTAGTACAGTAATATGCTTAAATTATAAAGATATAAATAAAAGTACTTTAATATTATAATTAATATACTTAAAAGACATTCTAATTTTTTAAATATATACTTTATATGTTATAATCATTAAGTATGTAAAAAATAAGAATAGTTTTAGAGTTCATATTTTCTTGATATGGAGGTAGATTTAATGAAGGAAAGAGAAAAGCTAGAAAAATTAAGAGAAAATTTGATTGGGTTAGAAAGTGTGGCAGTTGCTTATTCAGGTGGAGTTGACAGTAATTTCTTACTTAAAGTAGCAAGAGATACATTAGGAGATAATGTTATAGCTGTAACTGTTCATGCAATGATGCACTCAAATAGAGAAATAGAAGAAGCAAAACAATATACTAAGGATTTTGGAGTTAAACATATTATATTAAAAATAGAAGATTTTGATTTAAAGGAATTCAAAGAAAATGGTGCTGAAAGATGTTATCATTGTAAAAAATATATATTTACTAAAATAAAAGAGGTCGCAAAGGAACATAATATAAAGTACATAGTAGATGGAACCAATGTAGATGATTTAGGAGACTATAGACCAGGTCTTAAAGCACTAAATGAATTAGAAGTAATTAGTCCATTAAAAGAAAGTGGATTAAAGAAAGATGAAATTAGGTTACTTTCAAGAGATATGAAGTTAGAAACTTTTAATAAACCATCATTTGCATGTCTGGCAAGCAGAATTCCTTATGGTGTTGAAATTACAGATGAAAAGCTTAGGATAATAGAAAAAAGTGAAGAATATTTATCCGACTTGGGATTTTCTCAATTTAGAGTAAGAATGCATGGAAATATAGCTAGAATAGAAGTTAACCAGGAAGAATTAGGTAAATTTTTTGAAAATAACAATTTTAGTAAAGTTGACACTAAATTAAAAGAATTTGGCTTTAAATATGTTACACTAGATATGTCAGGATATCAAATGGGAAGTATGAATTTAAATATGTAAATATGTAAATAGGTTAAAAAATAAATAATCGTTATAATTAATATAAGAAACAGGAGGTTTTATGAAAAACTATACACTAATATCGCCATGTTTTTTTGGAATGGAAAAAATGTTGGCTAGAGAAATTACTAATTTGGGATATGAAATAATAAAAACAGAAGATGGAAGAATAACATATAAGACTGATGAATTTGGAATAGCAAAATCAAATATGTGGTTGAGATGTGCAGAAAGAGTACATCTTAAGATTGCTGAATTTGAAGCAAAAAGCTTTGATGAATTATTTGAAAATACAAAAAGGATAAACTGGTCTAAATATATACCTTATGGAGCGCAATTTCCTATTTCAAAGGCTTCTTCTATAAAATCAAAATTATACAGTACACCAGATGTACAAGCTATAGTAAAAAAAGCTATTGTAGAAAGCTTAAAGAAAAGTTATTTAGAGGATGGTTTGCTTAAAGAAGATAAAGAAAAATACCCTATATTTGTATTTATACACAAAGATAAAGTAACTCTTTCAATAGACACAACTGGAGATGCTCTACATAAAAGAGGATATAGAGAAAAAGCAAATAAAGCTCCAATAAGAGAAACTTTAGCTTCTGGACTTATCTACTTAACTCCTTGGAAAGCAGGTAGGACTTTAGTAGACCCTATGTGTGGTTCTGGTACTATATTAATTGAAGCAGCCATGATAGGTATAAATATGGCGCCTGGCTTAAATAGAGAATTTATATCAGAAAAATGGAGAACACTTGATAAAAAGATTTGGTGGGATGTAAGAAAAGATGCTTTTAATAAAATAGACAATGAATCTAAATTTAAAATTTATGGATATGATATAGATGCAGAATGTATAGATATAGCTCGAGAAAATGCAGAAATAGCAGGTGTAGATGAATATATAGAATTTAATGTAGGAGATGCAACTAAGTTTAAAAGTGAAGAAGAATTTGGATTTATAGTTACCAATCCACCTTATGGAGAACGATTAGAAGATAAGGATAGTGTTAAACAATTATATAAAGAGCTTGGTTATGCATTTAGAAAGTTAAAAAATTGGTCATATTATCTGATAACTTCTTATGAAGAATTTGAATATGAATTTGGACAAAAAGCAGCTAAAAAGAGAAAACTATATAATGGTATGCTAAAAACTAACTTTTTCCAATATCCAGGGCCTAAACCTCCTAGAAATAATAATTAGATTTTATATTTATCATAAGTTTTATCAAAATAATAAAGTTTTGTTAAAATAAGTAAAACCTTATGAGGATTTGAAACGTCTAACTATTGTGAGGAGATTTTTGCGAGAAAAATTTAAGATTGTAGGATTAGGAGGAGTTAAATGAAGTTATTAAAACTTATTATTGTATCAGGCTTAATGATGTTATTTGTTACTGGATGTAATGTTAAAACTGAATCTCCAGAGCAATTGGCAAAGATACCTGACTATGATGATACAAAAAAAGTATTGTACGATGGTATAGATCAGCTACTAAAACCAGACTCATCTATGATATTGCCTTCTAATACAAAAGAGGTAGGAAAAATAAATAAGGTAGATTTAAATAGTGATGGAGTTGATGAATTAGTAGTATTTGAGCAAAAAGAAGATTTAAGTAATAATGTTAATAAAGTAGGTTTTGTAACCTTAAGTTACAATGGTGAAAAATATGTACTAGGAGACCATTATTTAGAAAATGGAGAATCAATAGAATATGCTAATTTCTATGATTTGGATTCAGATGGATATAAGGAAGTTATTTTACTTGTTAAATCCAAAGATAAAACTAATATGCATATATACAAAGTAAGGGATAATGAAATCACAAAAGTATACGATTTAGATGCTTCTTGGATTCAAAATAAAGAAGATTTTAACGATATGAAAGTAAAGATTGGTTATATAGATGGAGATGACAAGATAGATATACTAATGCTTCATTTGAATAATAAAACTAATGAGATGTTTGCAACTGTTGCAAATTTTGATGGAACTATGAAGGTTAAGGATTATGTCAAATTTGAAAATGTAAAAAATCTAAATGAGTTATATATAACTCTAGGTAATGTTGCTTCATCTGTTGGAAACTCGGCTGCATCCATCAAAGGTGTTGTACTTGATATTCCCATGTTAAAGGAAAATAATTATATCACACAGATATTATATATGAAAAATGATAAAATTCAAAAAGCGTTTAGTGATTATGATAAAACTATTACTAAACCTTACTACATACCTGTTGATGATGTTGATAAAGATAAAATTATAGAGATACCTATAGTTGCTGGAGGAAATAGAAATACCTATACCTCTAAAGCATCTGCTAATATAAGTTGGTACAGATGGAATGGGAAAGAAGGTTCTAATTCAAAATTAATATTTATAAGCCAGATATACTATAATTATAAATACAATTTTAGGTTATTTATGCAAAATAATTTAGTGGATAAAATAATTGTTGAACAAGAGTTTGTTGGTGAAAAAGCAGTATTTAAATTTTACTATTTTGATTATTCAGAACGTAAGAATTTATTTAATATAGTAGTAGAGAGTAAAAATAAACTTGAAGATAGAAAAAGTGCAAATACACAAAATTCTATTGTACTTCAAGAAAGTGATGAATATACTTTTTTACTAGTTATAAATGATGCAAATGAAATGGATAAGTTAGATATTACTATAGACGCATTAAAAGAGTATTTCTCATTAATATATGGTTAATATTATACTCAATTGGAGGTTTTATTTTATGAAGGAAAAAATACTTATACTAGAAGATGAAATTGGAATTAGAAGTTTTGTCAGTATAAACTTAAAAAGAGAAGGCTATGAAATAGTTGAAGCTGGTACAGGTAGAGAAGCTATAGAAAAAATGACAACAGAAAATGACATTACAATAGCTCTTTTGGATGTAATGCTTCCAGATATAAGTGGAATAGAGGTTTGTAAATTTATAAGGGAAAATTTTGATCAAGTTGGTATAATAATGCTTACTGCAAAAGCTCAAGAAGATGATAAAATAGAAGGATTTATTTCAGGAGCAGATGATTACATCATAAAACCATTTAGTATAAAGGAGCTTTTAGTCAGGGTTTCTGCTCTTCTTAGAAGAGTTGCAAAAGATGATTCAAATGTTAAGTCAAGTGAGATAGTCTCACCACCATTTATACTTGATATAGATAAAAGAAAATTATTTAAGAATGGTAAAGAGATTGAACTTACTCCAACAGAATTTTCAATAGTAAAATATCTGATATCAAATGCTAAACAATCATTAAGTAGAGATCAGATATTAGATGAGGTATGGGGAACTAATTATTTGTATGATTTTAAAATAGTAGATGTAAATATAAGAAGGATAAGAAATAAAATAGAAGATGACCCATCAAAACCAAAATATATACAAACTATTTGGGGTTATGGATACTGTTTTAGAAAGGAAGAATAATAGTGTTACACTTTGAAGGTCTGAGAAAAAAAGTAATAAAAAACTATTTTATAATAATTATTATAATGGTAACTCTGTTTGAAGGGCTATTCATGTTTTATATACAAAACTATTACTATGATTCTGTTAAACAGCTACTTGAATCTGAAATAAAATATGCTGATGAATATAATGCTATTACAATGGAAACTACAAGCTTTGAGAAAAAAGTCAAAAACATTTTTGATAAACAACCATTAACAAAGAATTCAGAATTTGGGATTTCAATAATAGATAAGAATAAAAATGTTATATTGGACCAATATGGATTTAAAAGTAAAGAAAAAGCAAATTATGAAGATGTAGATAATGCATTAAGAGATGTAAAGACTAAGAATTTAACACCATATACTTACAAAATACCAGATACAGGAGAACATGTCATGAGTATCTCCTTACCACTCAAAGTAAATAATATTATAGAAGGTGTTGTTAGATATACTGTTTCATTAGATGGAATTGATAACGCCATATTAAAGCAAGCTACATGGCTTATATTGGCAGGAATATTTATACTTATTATAGCTATACTAATAAGTCTCAAATTTGCTGAGACTCTTATAAAACCATTGAGAGAGCTAAAGAAGTTTGCAAACGAATTAGCTGTAGGAAACTACAATATAAAATTGGAAAATATGAAGATTGTAGATGATGAAATTGGTGATTTAGCACAGACATTTGAACATATGGCACATGAAATTGATAAGAGTGAAAAATTGAAAGAAGAATTTATATCTTCTGTATCTCATGAGCTGAGAACTCCTCTTACATCTATAAAGGGATGGAGTGAAACATTAGGATATGAAAGTATAACTAGAGAAGAGTTAGATTTAGGTCTAGGTATTATACAAGATGAGACAGAAAGACTTATAAAGTTGGTAGAAGAATTATTGGATTTTTCAAGGCTTTCCTCTGATAGGATAAAGCTTCATGTTGATATAGTTGATGTTGAAGGATTAGTTGTTGGGGTTGTAAATCAGTTGAAAGTTAAAGCAGCTGAAAAAGATATATCACTTTTATTTGAATTTGAAAATGAATTCATAGAAAATATACAAGGAGATAAAAATAGACTAAGACAAGTTCTTATAAATTTAATACAAAATTCATTTAAATTCACTAGTCAGGGTGGTTACATAAAAGTTGTAGCTTCTCAGGATGAAGATACAACGACTATATCAGTTGAAGATAATGGTTCAGGTATAGAAAAGCAAAATTTAAATAAAGTTTTAGATAAATTTTTCCAAGAAGATTACAATAAGGCTGGAAGTGGATTAGGTCTTGCAATTAGCAATGAAATTGTAAAACTTCATGGTGGAGTAATGAAAATAGAAAGTGAAAAGAACGTTGGAACAAAAATAATTTTTAATATAAAAAATAAATTTGCTAAACAGGCATAAATTCTTAGAAAGAGGATTAAGATGAGAAATATAAAAATGATAGTAGCATATGATGGTTCAAGATATAAAGGTTATCAAAAATTAGGTGATAATGACATGACTATACAAGAAAAGCTTGAGTCTGTCTTAAGCAAAATGACCAATGAAACCATTGAGATAACTGGTTCTGGGAGAACTGATATGGGAGCACATGCAAGAGGTCAAGTTATAAACTTTAAAACAAATTGTATGGATTCAGTAGATAAAATTCAAAAATATCTATATGAATATCTGCCAGAAGATATAGTTGTAAAAACTGTTGAGGAAGTTGATGAAAGATTTCACTCAAGATACAATGTAAAATCAAAAACGTATTTATATAAGATTGATAATAATAAATATCACAGTCCTTTTATGAGAAAGTATGCTACACATATAAGTAAAAAATTAGATTTAGATAGAATGAGAAAAGCAAGTGAGTACTTAATA
The DNA here is from genome assembly GCF_020657875.1 of Clostridioides sp. ZZV14-6150. Lineage (NCBI taxonomy): Bacteria > Bacillati > Bacillota > Clostridia > Peptostreptococcales > Peptostreptococcaceae > Clostridioides > Clostridioides sp. ZZV14-6150. The sequence goes on from NZ_JAGWDA010000002.1 coordinate 9,154, forward strand.
GGAGAACATGATTTTACTAGCTTTGCTTCTTCTAAGTCTAAGAAAAAATCTAATGTAAGAGAAATTTACTCAATAAATATAAAAGAAAATGATGATATTGTAGAAATATATATAGAGGGAAATGGATTTTTGTATAATATGGTAAGAATAATAGTAGGAGCATTAATAGATGTTGGTCTTAAAAGAAAAGCACCACAAGATATTAAGTATATGCTTGAGTTGAAAGACAGAAGTAAGTCATCAGACACCGCACCAGCTAAAGGACTATGCCTTTGGAAAGTAAAATATGAGTAAGCTTAAAGAGAAAACCTTTTAAAAAGAAAATAAATTATATAGTTGACATAAATGGAAAAATAAACTATTATATATTCTATAAGAGATATCTAAAAAATTTGATATTTAAATCCGATGAAAAAGAGAGTAACTTTTATGTATTTTATAGAGAGCTGAGGATGGTGGAAGCTTAGCAAATAAGTATTAGTGAAAAGAACTTTGGAGGATGCTAATTGAATTTAGTATGTTAGTAGGTAATCTCGCCTTAAGAGAAAGAGTGGATAAGTTTATCTTATCAATTAGAGTGGTAACGCGGATATATTTCGTCTCTTGGTTTTTCCAAGAGGCGTTTTTTAATATATTTATTTACTAATGTGTATTTAGTAGTTGTACATTTACTGATTGATTAGCTAAGTTTATCAATAAGAGTGGTACCGCGGATATTTCGCCTCTTAGTATTTAAAAATACTGAGGGGTTTTTTTAGTATTAAAATGATTTTATAAGAATCTACATTTTTAAAGTCATTCAATATTAAGAGTTTCTATTAAAAAATATAAAAATCATAATTTAAAATTGGGAGGAATTAACAATGAAGGAAAAAGTAGTATTAGCATATTCAGGAGGACTTGATACATCAATTATAATACCTTGGTTAAAGGAAAATTATGAAGATATAGAAGTTATAGCTGTTTGTGGAAATGTAGGTCAAGAAGACAAAATGGAAGATGTTTATGAGAAAGCTCTACAAAGTGGAGCATCAAAAGCTTATGTAGATGATATAAGTGAAGAGTTTGTGACTGAAACTATATTTAAAGCTGTAAAAGCAGAAGCAAAATATGAAGGAAAATACTTATTAGGAACTTCTTTAGCAAGACCTATAATAGCTAAAAAATTAGTTGAAGTTGCTCATAAAGAAGGCGCAAAATATATATGCCATGGATGTACAGGAAAAGGTAATGACCAAGTTAGATTTGAAGCTACAATTGCAGCTCTTGACCCAACTATAAAAGTTATAGCTCCTTGGAGAATATGGGATATAAAATCAAGAGAAGATGCTATAGATTATGCTGAGAAACACAATATAAAAGTAACAGCAACTAAAGCTAAAATATATTCAGTAGATGCTAACCTTTGGCATGTATCAACAGAAGGTGGAGACATAGAACATCTACAAAATGAACACAAAAAGGATGTATATAAACAATGTGTAGATCCTGAGGATGCATGTGATGTAGCTGAATATGTAGAAGTTTATTTTGAAAAAGGTGTGCCTAAAAAGATAAATGGGGAAGAATTATCTCCAGTGGCACTAATTCATAAATTAAATGAGTTAGGTTGTAAGCATGGAGTTGGAGTTATAGATATAGTTGAGAATAGACTTGTTGGCATGAAATCAAGAGGGATATATGAAACTCCAGGAGGAACAATCCTTTATGAAGCACACAATATTTTAGAAAGTGCTACTTTGGATAAAGATACACTACACTTTAAGCAAATGGTATCTTACAAATATGGAGAACTTATTTATAATGGATTATGGTACTGTAAATTAAGAGAATCTATAGATGCATTTATGGAACAAACTCAAGATAATGTTACAGGTACAGTAAAAGTTAAACTTTACAAAGGTAACATAAAACCTGCTGGAATATTTACTGAAAATGCACTTTATGATGAAGGAATATCTTCTTTTGGAGATAGTGAACTTTATGACCATAAAGATGCAGAAGGATTTATTAATTTATTTACTTTACCATTGAAAATTAGAGCTATGAAGGCTTGTAAATAATAGAATATAGTAAATTAAAATTATTAGAGTATATAAGAAATGTTTTTTAGTTTTTTATATACTCTTTTTTATATAAAATTATTACATTATGCAATTTGTAACAGTTTAGTTATTACAATATAAGAAATTTTAAAACTTATTTTTCTTCAAGACTTCCTAATTATTTGTAAGCATTAAAAGTATGGTTTTCTTATAAGTTACACAATATGAATACTTATTTTTGAATTTTGCTATTGACTCTCACATTATAAGAGGGTTTATACTAAGTTTAATTAAAAATCTACATGCAAAAGCTGCGCATAGTAGAAGGTAGTAACCATATCATTTGAAATTATAAAGATATAATTTATGAAAATACTATTAATTCCATAATGAAATTATTTATAAACGGAGGTAGATTAAATGAGGAAAATAATTGAAATAAAACACCATTCGCATGATTATGAATGTATGTGGAATGGTATAGAAGATATATATATGAATAAAATGGATGAATCTCTGCCAAATGATTTTTTCTTTTTATTAGCAGGTTTTGGTTCATTTTGTTATCTGAGGACAAACAAAAAAGAATTAAAGAGAATGGTTGCTTTGGGAGATGGAAGAACCAAAAAAATGTATGAATTTTTAGCACCTATTGTTGGTTTTGAATATAAACACTATGAGTTTAAAAAGTATGAACAAGCTTTAAAAAAAGCAAAATCAGAAATTGATTCTGGTTATCCAGTTGTTTTAGGAGCTTTAGATATGTATTATCTGCCATATTATGAAAAATTATATCATAAGGAGCATATTCCTTTTCATTATGTGCTTATGGTAGGGTATGATGATATGGCAGAGAGAATATATTTATATGATTGTGGGAGAACTGAGTTACTTTCTCTTTCTTATGATGAACTATGTGAATGTATGAATTGTAGTTATCCTGGGTTAAGCAAAGCAAATACAATTTGTACAGTTAGAATGAATAGTTCAAAGAATAAATATCAGATTGCCCAAGAAGCACTTGCTATAAAGCGGGATATGTTTTTAAATCCATCTACAGGTTTTTTAGGATACAAAGGTTTTGAAAAGTTTATTAAAGAATTGCCACAATGGAAACACGAATTGGAAAAAGATGACTATGATAGGATTTTAGCTAATATGGTTATGCTTTTTGGAACGGTACCAACTATTCCAAATGCAATCAAAGGAATTGAAGAACCAGATAGTGTTGAATTTAAAGGTGGTTTTGATAAAATGAGCAAGATGCTTAAGTGTATTGGAACTGAATACAAAAATGACTGTTGGGTACAAGTAGCAGAGATTTTTGAAGAAAGTTCAATCATAATTGAAAAAATATCTAATATAATAATAGATTATTTATCGAATAAGGTTGATGAGACTGAAAAACTTTCTTTGCTATTTTCTGAAATTTTGAAACAAATGAAAGCTGGATACTTAATGTTAGGTATATGAATATAGAATAAGATTTCTTTTTTAATAAAAGTGTATTAGCTAGATAATCAAAATTTAAATATGAAATGAGTTCAAAAAATCAAATTATATATTTATAAAGTGTTGACCCTAACACCACGTCATATTGTAATATGAAAACATAGTTTGAAAATATTAATAAATACTGATAGGTATATAAGTATTTATTAATATTTGTAGCTATAAAATAAAATTTTGAGGTGAGGCAATGAGAACAGTAAAACAAGTTTCAGATTTGACAGGAATAAGTGTGCGCACATTACATTACTATGACGAAATAGGCTTATTAAAGCCAAGTGAAATTACAGAAGTAGGGTATAGGCTTTATGATGATGAAGCTATTGAAACGCTTCAACAAATTTTATTTTTTAAAGAACTTGAGATACCTTTAAAAGAGGTTAAAGATATAATGTTAAGCCCATACTTTGATAAAATGCATGCTCTAGAAAGTCAAAAAAAGCTACTTATTATAAAACGTAAAAGATTGGATAGTCTAATAGAAATTATAGACAAAACTTTAAAAGGGGAAAATATAGTGAACTTCAAAGGATTTGACATGAGTGAATATTTTAAAGTATTAGAGGAATTTAAAATAGAGCATGAAGATAAAATAATCAAAACTTATGGTAGTGTAGAGAAATATAATGAGCATATTGAGACGTTTAAATCTAAAGAAGATGAAATTGCTAAAATGGCTATAAAAAAATATGGAAGTATTGAGAAATATGCTGAGGCTATAAAGAAGAATTTTAATAGTGATATATTAACTTTAGCAGAACAATTTGATGAATTTAAAAAAGATTGTTTGGAGGACAATCATCCAAAATTAAAAGAACTGTATAAAAGACTTGTAGCAGATTTAAGTAAAAATCCTTTATCAAAAGAACTTCAAGAAATTGCTAAAGAGATAACAGATACATCTAAGAAAGATTATGAACTTTTTAATATGGAGTATGGAGATGATAATTGGTATGGCATGGTACAAAATTATTTACTAAATCCCATATGGATAAAAGAAGTTGATAAAAAGTATGGTAATGGAGCATGTAAATTTATTGGCGAAGTTTTGAAGCATTATTTAGGTAATAAACAGCCCAAAATAAATATGTTATATGAAAAACTTGTAGCAGACTTAAGTAAAAATCCATCTTCAAAGGAAATTCAAGATATTGTTGAAGATATAGTGTATGAAACTAACAGAAGTAATGAATTTTACAAGATAGATGAAGGAGAGAATAATTTAGATTATTTAGCAGAACTTTATTTACAAAATTCTATTTATATACAAGTAAATGATAAGAAATATGGTAAAGGGGCATCTAAATTCATTGGAGAAGCTCTAAAAATTTATTCTGATAATAGTAAAATATAAGTAAACAAATATGGAAAATTGTAAAATAGGATAAAAAATAGCAACTAAATTATTGCAAAGTTGATTATATTTTGAATGTAGAAAAAGGATATAGAATTATTACTTTATCTATATCCTTACTTGTGATTGTTAAAATATATAATTTATATCGAACTTAACACTTTCAACAATATTTCCTAAATATGTTTTTATACTTTCAACTTCTTCTAAAGATTTTAATTTATTTTCAGTATAAATTGCCTTATCAAGAATATTAAATTTTAGACCTATTTCATCAAAGTATTCATGATTTAAAACTTTATACCAATGATTTCTTTCTTTAGACCATCTAGTAGATATAGAATCAGCTTCTTTTTGAGCTTTTTCCCAATCTTCATCTACTATAGATTTTTCTAAGATAGACATATTACTTTTATAGTCCTCTGTAAAATCATATAATTTATTATTAACATAAAATCCAAATAGCATAAATAAAACAGCCCATAGTATAACAAATGTTGCAGATTTCAATATTAATCACCCTTCTTATTTTGAATAAATATTTTGTCATTTTCATCTAAAACACAAATAAGAACATCTTTAAAAGTTTCTATGTGGTTAGACTTTAAGATACCCATTAACCAGTTAGTATCTTTTTCAGCCATATCAAGATTTTTATTTATTATTTTACCATCCAATATAAGTGGAATTGGCAAATGATTAAAAGCTCTTGGAGGAGTACTATTGTAACTTGATGCTGGAACTACACTTAAATTACCATCAGTCTCTAAAATAGCATATTGTACATCTTTTAGGTTGAAGTAGCCTTGAATTCTCAATTGCTCTAACAACTCATCTATACTAACTCTTTCTTTTTTAAGTTCATTATATACAATCTTTCCTTTGTCAATTAAGACAGAAGGTTTACCTGATAAAAATGAACTTAATTTTCTACTTTTTAAGGATAAAAATGAAATTAGAGTCTGCATAATTACAAGGCCAGTTATTGCTGCAACGCCATTTATAATTGGTATATTATTATTTTCCATTGGGACGGATGCAACTTCTGCAATTAAAAGTGTTATGACCAAGTCAAAACAGTTCATCTCAGCGATTTCACCTTTTCCCATGACTCTAAGTGCAATCAACACTGTTATGTATAATATAATACTTCTTATTAATACAACTGTCATATCTATCAATTACTCCTTTAAAAAATATTTACACTAAGTTAGTATATCCTATATAAAAAAATTAATTCAGATTATAAAAAATACCTTAAACAATTGAATTCAATTATTTAAGGTACTCTTGATAGTCTCAATATTAAATTTTTTATAGATTTTCTATTACTTTTATTTATCTTAACTACAGATTCAACAAAATTCTTTTTATCCCCTAATTTCAATACAAAATCAGGGTATTCTTCAAATTCATTGAGCTTTATTAATTTAAAAGAAGAAGATAAGTTTTTAAAGCTGATAATTTTAGAATTATTTACTAATACACTTCTTTTTTTAAAATAAATGTCTTTTTTACTTATATTTAATATATTGAATATTTGTTTAAGATGCATTATTATATCCTCTGGAGTCTTGTCAAATTTAAGTTCAAAATTTTCATCCTCAAAGTAGGGAATACAATATAAAGGATTTTTAATAGGAGGCAGTTTATTGTATAATTCTTCAAGTATATTAGTATCTTTAGGATAGTTAAGGTAAAAACATTTACATACATTCATTAAATCCATAGCATCTGAAAGTGAATTATGTTTAATTTCTCCCTCTACAGAAAAAATCTTTTTCATATTTAGTAAAGATAGTTGCTTAGATAAGATTCTATTTTTGTATGTAATATGCTGAGATATAAAAGGTTGAATATCAATCATCATATTGAATAACTCTAAGCAGATACCCGTATATTTATATACTCTAAAGGAATTTAGAAGACCAGCAATATCAAAATTACCCCAATTATATATTGTAACATCACTAAATTTTTTAAACCATTTGCAAAAATCATCCATAACATATAAAAGATTATGAGCATTATCAATTTCTAACTGGTTTAATTTAGTGAGTTTTTTACATTTAGATGAAAGTAATTCATTGTATTTTGGTTTAACTAAAGAATAATAATCATCAACTATATTAAAGTCATTATCTACCAAAACACAACCTATGGAAATCAACTCAGCTCCACTATATTCTAGCTTGTATTTATTATCATCTAATATATTAAATTCAAAGTCTATAAATAACTTGTATTTCATAAATTAAAAGCACATCCTCATAGATATTATTTAATGAGATTAAGCGTCATAAGAATCAATCGATATAATGATTCTGAACATCAAAGGCTCATTACAACTTTTATTTATTTCGTAATTTAAATCAAAGGAATCTTTTAAGATAGAATTTATAAGTATTCTTTCCCAACCTATTTTTAGATTAACTTTAGCTTCTATCAATTTAGTTTCTATTTTTTTAAATATTTCTATATTTGCGGGTATTATACTGAGTTCAATATTACTTTTAAATGGGTTAGATTTTAAATCAGCTATAAGAATATTCTTTAACTCTTCTGTAAGTTCAGAGATTAAATTATTCCCTATATATTCTTTAATTATTTCTTCTCTAATTTCTCTTAAATTTAGCAACATTAACACCTGCTACTTGTATTATAATATGCAAAGTATAGTAAAATTTGATTAAGTTTTTTTATTATACTTGCAATAGTAGCTTTTTCCTTTCTGTTTATTTTTATATGACTAATCCATATTAGAAAACTATTAATATGCTTATAAATAATAGTTTGTTGTATGTTAAAAGTAAAAACTTTTATATTTTCAGAGAATAAAAACTATATAAAAGTGAAGATTTATAAAATAGAATCATAAAGATAAGATGTTTTATTCTCTGAATTTTTTGGTACTAAATTCTTAATTTGTTATTTGCCAATTCCTTTTTCTGATAATTTTTCTAGCATATCCTTAGTCATTTTATCTAAATCATAATTAGCTTTAAAATTCCATTCATTTACAGCACTGCTACTATCTAATGAATTAGGCCAAGAATCAGCTATACCTTGTCTTACAGGGTCTACATCATACTCTATTGTAAAATCAGGTATATATTTTTTTATAGAATCAGCTATTTCTTCAGGAGCAAAACTCATAGCGGTGATATTAAAAGCATTTCTATGAATAAGTTTTTCGGCTGGAGCTTCTATTAAATCTACTATAGATTGAATGGCATCAGGCATGTACATCATATCCATTTTTGTACCTTTTGCTATGTAAGACTTATATTTTTTATTTTTTAATGCTTCATAATATATATCAACTGCATAATCTGTAGTTCCACCACCAGGAGGAGTAACGTAAGAAATAAGGCCAGGAAATCTAACTCCTCTAGTATCCACTCCAAATTTTGAATGATAATAATCACATAGTAATTCACCAGAAACTTTAGTGACACCATACATAGTATTAGGTCTTTGTAGTGTATCTTGAGGAGTCATGTTTTTTGGCGAATTTTCACCAAATGCAGCTATTGAACTAGGTGTAAAAAACTTACAATTCAATTCTCTAGCTACTTCAAGACCATTTATCAATCCATTCATATTTAAATTCCAAGCTTCTAAATGTTTACTTTCTGCAACTGCAGAAAGCAGAGAAGCTAGATGAATTATAGTATCTACATCATACTTTTTTGCGATTTCAAAGAATCGATTTTTATCTGTGACATCTAATATTTCAAATATACCAGATTCACATACAGGATTTCCTTCTTTTATTCTTCTTGAGCTAGCAATTACATTTTGTTCTCCATATTCATTTCTTAGCTTGATTGTTAATTCTGAGCCTATTTGTCCTAATGCACCTGTTATAAGTATTTTTTTCAATTTGCTAACCTCCTTAGAGTTTAATTTATGTATTATTGCTTATTTTTATTTTAGCAAATCTTTTGTTTAAATACAAAGAATTAAACCCATTAATGCATTACTTAATTTAATAAAGCATAATAAATGTTTCAGAATTTAATGTAATAAATATCAAAATTAAGTATATAGTATATAGGTAAGATATAGTAATATAAATGTTTATATGTATTATTTATAGAGATTGTTTTTAAAGATAGATAAAGTACAAAGATAGGCAAAATGTACAGTGGATTAAATTTAAAAAGTAATACTTATAAGATTGCTTTTATTTAAGTTCTAAATTTATTTTTTATTAAATTAAGTCTTAATGAGGTATAAAGATAGAGTATGTGACTAAGTCACAGAAATAAAAGTAAATTTAGGATATAATAAAAATATATAATATTAAGATATAACAAAGATGATTCTACAAATGAAAAAGTATTATAAGTTAAAATAAAAATTGAAAGGAAGTATAAAAATGACAAGACCATCAATATATCATAACCAAGGATACACTTGTGCAGAAGCATTAATAAAATCTTATAATGAAGAACATGAAACAGATATACCAATTTCAATAGGAAGTGGTATGGGGGTTGGAATTACTGTAGGGAGTGTTTGTGGAGCTGTAAATGCAGCAGTTGTTATAATAGGGTATCTAAATGGACGAAATAATAATTTAGATGAAAATATAGCAAGAAAGTATTCAAGAGAATTAATGAATAAAGTAAGGGACAAATACAGTACAGAAATATGTGCTTCATTGAAAAAAAATAAAGTAAGCTGTGGTGAAATAATAAATTTCACATATGATGCCTTAAATGATATACTAGAAAATCAAAAATAATCTTAAGAAATGAGCATTTCCTATTTAGGGGAGTGCTATTTTTTATTATATAAATAGTATCTTCTTTTAATATAATTTTTAAATCAATTTGATTATATTTTAGTCAATATAATTTAATATAGAAAATATTAATTGACAAGAAAAAATATACTATGCTAAATAAAAATAAATTATTTAATATATATAGAGTCGATATATTTATGTCTATAAGATTGCACAAACTAATAAAAAAATATATTAATTATAAAGAAATATATAAGAAAATAAAAGAATTAATGAATGTAATATAAAGTAAAAAAGTATAAAATCATATAATGCTCTTATAAAATAAAGAAAAAATAGAAATTTACTATAAAATACATAGATTATGACATAATATGGTATAATTAGTAAAAATATAGAGATTGGAGGAATTAATTTGTTTATAGAGGAAGAATTAGAAGGATATATAATAAAATGTAAAATATCTGAAGACTTTAAAGATAGACCTGGATATAGTGATGAAGAATTTTGTGTTACAATCTATAAAGATGAAAGTTCTGACTCTGGATATTATGCTCTGTTAGAAAATAAGGATGAAAAAGAAATATGGGATGGAAAAATTGTTGCTAATAATATTTTAAATAAACTTTGGATTGTAGTAGATAAGGTTAGAGCTGGTTAAGAATGTAATTATATAGTATTTATAATATTTTAAATAAATTTTCAGATATAGAGGACTAATATGTAATAAATGAGAAAAGTTATTCAATTGTGGAGGGTTAATTAAATGGAATATAGTTATAGTAAGATGCATCTGAAAAAAGGAGATATTGTAGAAGTAAATTTGGAGAAACAAGCTAATGTGATATTATTAGATCATATAAATTATGTTAAATTTAAAAATCAAAGAAACTATGATTACTATGGTGGATTTGCCAAGAAAACTCCATGCAGAATGAAAGTTCCTAATACAGGAACTTGGTATCTGGTTGTAAATGAAAATGGAAATAGTGGTATAGTAAACTTTTCAATTAATACAATTCAAAATTAATTTAATACTAAAGGGCTTGGATTAATATCTAGGTCTTTTTATTGTGTCATGGTTTATATATAAAGTTATATAAACAAATATTGAAAAGAGTGTTAATATATATAAATATAAATTAAATCAATAATTACGAATTTGATATAGATATATTCATTAATAAAGTATATAAAGTTAATAAAAATATGAATATAAAATGGTTATTACTTTTATTAACTCTTTTTAGTTCTTATATATTTTTATATAATTAGAATAAAATAAGTATACAGTTGATAAAGAAAGGATTTATAAAGATGCATTAAGAATGTATATTTACAAATCCTTTGTATCTATATCTATCTGGCATATAACTAATCTATTATTTTTATATTAGGTTGTTTATATACACTAAATATGCTTTTAAAAATTAAATTTAAAATACGTATTATTAACACTGAGCTCCACCTTTAAGATGTAAAGGAGCATCAAGTATAGATTGTTTTCTTTCCAATACAGAATCTGATAAAAGCATTTCTATAAATTTATCAACACCAATTCGGTCAATAGTAATTCCAAAACGTTCACCTGTTTTACCTTGTTCTCTAAATAAAAGAAGAGCTTTTTCAATTAAAGTCATAAGTTCCTCTTTTGAAAATAGTTTATCAATTTGTGTTCCAGGGCGAACAGATTTGCCCCATTTTCCTCCTATGTATATTTTGTAGCCAGATTCTTTTTCTTCAATACTGTCAAAATTACAACTTTCTATGCATTTACCACAGTTATTACATAAATTATTATCTATTTCAAGCTTTCCTTTATCTGTTAATTTAGCTGCTTTGACAGGACAGACTTCCATAACAGAACATTTTTTGCATCCAACACATATTTCAGGGTCATAATCAGGTACACGTTGACCGACAATTCCGAGGTCATTTAAGTCAGGTTTAATACAATTATTAGGGCATCCACCAACACCAATTTTAAATTTATGAGGTAATTTTACATCATACCAACCTTTATAAAATTCTTGGTGAATTTCAGTAGCTAGTGCTTGTGTGTCAATTAACCCATGAACACAAACAGTTCCTTTACATGCTACAACAGGACGAACTCTTGAACCTGTTCCACCTGTGATTAAATTTTCACTGGCAATGAATTCACTTAAAGCTTCAATATCTTCAAACTTTACACCAGGTAACTCTACTGTTAATCTAGTAGTAAATGCTACTTGACCATTTCCAAATTTTTCGGCAGCCTCAGCAATCTTTTTTGTTTGTGATGTGTTAATTACACCATTTACAGTTATTATACGTGCAGCAAAATGTTCTCCATCCCTACTTGGTAAAAAACCTCTACCTTTTAATTCCTTTTTTTGTTCTGCTGTAATATTATTCATAATTAATCCTCCATTACTTTAAGATTTGGATAAAATAGTATTCCACCTTCAAGGACTTTTGTATTTGTATAACCAAAACGTCTCAAACGATTTTGAGCCATGTAGCTATTTTTACCTTTTGCACATATAAGAAGAATCTTTTCATCTTTAGAAAGACCTTCAATTTCTCCATTAATTTCACCAACCGGTAAATAACGTAGGTTAGGAATAGAAGGAACTTTTGAAACATCAAGTTTAGTCCAGCTATCAAAATCTTCAATTTCATCAAGTAAAACACTATCAAGTTCTCTATCGAGTTTATTTTGTAACACGTTTACTGCTACTACAAAAGGATGAATAGCTGTTGAGAAAGGTGGTGCATATGCAAGGTCCATACTTTCTAATGAATAAAGATCTGCTCCTAAAGTTATTGCAGTAGCAGCTATATCTACTATCTTATCAGTTGCACCAGGGCCCATAACTTGAACACCTAATAACTTTCTAGTATGTTTTTCAGCAACCATTCTTATTATAAAATTAGATGCACCAGGATAATAATGAGCCTTATCATCAGTAGCTATAGTAACAGAGCAAACATCATAACCTTCTTTTTTAGCTGATTCTTTGCTTAAGCCTGTTTTTCCTACATTAAGCTCTGGTAATTTGACTACAGTTGTTCCAAGAACACCTTTATAAGTTTTAGATTTTCCGGCTATATTTTGAGCACAAATTCTACCTTCATGATTTGCAGATGAACCCATAGGTGACCATGTAGATTTATTTGTCAAAGCATTTTTTACATAAGCACAATCTCCAACTACATATATATTTTCATCTGCTGTAAGCATAAATTCATCTGCTATAAGTGTTTTATTTGGAGCAAATTCTAAATCCGTATTCTTTAAAAAGGCTGTATTAGGATGAATTCCAACTGACATAACCACTAAATCTGTTTTAATAACTCTATTTTTGGTACGAAGTTTTTCTACTTTATTTTCACCTTCAATACCTATAACTTGGTCGCCTGTGAAAATCATGATACCTTTATCAGCCATATGATTTTCAACATATTCAGCAAAGTCGGTATCAAATCCAGGCATAACATGTTCAGCCATATCAATAACACTTACACGTATGCCCATAGCAGAAAGATTTTCAGCAATTTCAAGACCAATAAAGCCTCCACCAATAACAACAGCTCTCTTGACTCCATCTTCCACAGTATCTCTTAATGCTATCGCATCATTTGGAGTACGCATGAAGAATACTCCAGATAAGTCGATTCCAGGTATTGGTGGTTTTATTGGGTCTGCTCCTGTGGCAATTACAAGTTTATCATAACTGATAGTTTCTTCTTCTCCTGTTGAAATCTTTTTCAAAATTACTTGTTTTGATTTTCTATCAATAGATGTAACTTCAACTCCACAGCGAACTTCTGCTCCTGTTAGTTTAGAAAAGCTTTCAGGTGTATTTACAATTAGAGAAGATTTATCTTCAATAACCTTACCAACATAATATGGTAAGCCACAGCCTGCATAAGAAATATGTTCGCCTTTATTTAGGATTGTAACAGAACAATTGTCACCCATTTCACGTTTTATTTTTGCAGCAGTTTTTGTTCCAGCAGCAACTCCACCTATAATTAATACTTTCACAATATCACACTCCAATCCTTTTTATAACTCTATGCTAAAATTATAGTTCTTGACAATGTATTTGTAAAATACTAAAATGTTAATAAAATCATAAGTATTTGCTAATATTTGGTAAGGTCGTGATAATATGACTATTCGTAGCTTGGAGATATTTGTAAGGGTTGCTGAATGTGGTAAAATGAGTGAAGTTGCAAGAAATATGTATATTACGCAGTCGTCGGTTAGTCAAGCTATTTCGGAAATAGAAAAAGAGTATGGAGTTAAATTATTTGATAGAATTTCAAAAAAACTATACTTAACTGAAGCAGGAAAAAAGCTTCTAGGATATGGAAAGCATCTTTTATCTATAAATGAAGAGATGATTGATTGTATGAAACATTGTGCTAAAAATATTCGAATAAGAGTTGGAGCAACAGTAACTGTTGGTACTTGTGTAATAAGTCCAATAATATTAGAGTTATATAAAAGAAACCCTTTAGTAGAACCTGAAGTGTTTGTTGAAGATACAAGCTTAATTGTAAAAAAATTACTTAATAGTGAATTAGATATTGCAATTGTAGAAGGTAAGATTAATCATCCAGATATTGTGGTAAAAAGCATTATTAAGGACCATCTTGTACTTGTATGTTCCAATAAGCATAAATTTTACAATCGAGATTCAGTAAAAGTCTCAGAGCTTTCAAACCAGCCATTAATTATGCGTGAACTGGGAAGTGGAACAAGAGCGCAACTAGAAAATCAATTGAAAGAATTAAAAATACCAATGAATATTAGATGGTCATGTTATAATTCTGAAGCTATCCTGAGAGCAGTTACAGATAATTTTGGTATTGCTGTTATATCTGAACTTCTTGTTGAAGATTACTTAAAGAAAAATCTTTTATGGTCTTGTGATATTGAAGGCATTAACTTATGCAGAACATTTGATATTGCATATCATAAAAATAAGTTTTTTACTGAGAATATATCATCATTTTTTGATATTTCAGTAGAGTTTGGGAAAAAAGAAATGAGAAAGAAGATTAGGAGGTAGCAACTAAGTATAGTTGTTACCTTCTTTTTCATATCTAAAGCATATTCATAACTACAAAGTTTTAAATTGAGAAGTTGAGTGGTTAATTATGTCATATTTATTTTTTTTATATATTTATTGTTTTACTATTTTTCATTTGCAGTAACTAAATCAATAAATAACTGCATAAGAGGGCTAATCCATCTATTCTTATGATGTGCACATACAGCTGTGATAGTTTTACTACTTAAATCTGTTTTAATTTCACATAAATCTCCTGATTTAATTTCACTTTCTATCGTAAATGTGGGGAGATAAGATATACCCATATCATTTTTCACTAAATTTTTAATTGTTGGGATACTCCAAAGTTCAATTGTATGGTCTAAAGTAATATCCTTTTCTCGTAAATATGTCTCAAATATCTGTCTAAAAATGCAGTTATTCTCATCTATTATAAATGGTATTTTTAATTGTTGATTTGGAGTAATAAAATCTGGAAACTGATTTTTTATCTTTGGTGAAGACACTAATGTAAGTGAGTATTCTCCAACTGGATAGGTATAAATAGAATTTCCAATTCCACCAATGTCTTGATAAAATAGTCCCAAATCAATACTTCCTGATAGTAATGAATCTCTTATATCATAACAATTCATTGAGCGAAGAAACAAGCGAGCATTTGGTGCAAGGTCATGGAACTGTTTTAGTATTGTAGGTATTTTATAACAAAGTAATGTTTCGGCGATTGCAATATGTAAATCCCCTCGTAGTTCAGAAAGGTCTGTACCAAAGTTTTTCATTTTATCAAATGAAGAGAGCACTTCATTAACATATGGGATTAGATTTTCTCCTATCTTAGTCAACACCATCCTTCTTCCAATTTTTTCGAAAAGATGTACAGATAATTCCTGTTCTAACTGTTGTACTTGGAAAGTTATTGTTGATTGTGTGTAATTCAGTTTGTCTGCTGCTTTTGAAAAGCTACCTTCTTCAACAATAGTCTTAAAAGTTTGCAGGTATTTAATATACATGTTTTCCTCCTGTATAGTTCAATAATTTTAAAGTATAACTTTAAATATTTCGATTTGTTTAAATATTTAATTTAAAGTATTATAATATAAAAGGAGTGTGATTACAAGTGTTGAGTGAAATTTTATTATCTTTTTTACCTTATGCTTTTGTAACAGGTTTTACACCAGGGCCAAATAACATTCTTGCATTAAATACAATAAGTAATAATGGATGGCAAAAAGGAAAATCAATGATTATAGGTATTAGTGCTGGATTTGTGTGTGTTATGATTATATGTGCTTTAGGATGTTTTGGATTGTCAAAGTTTATTCCAACATTAATTGATACCATGAAATACATAGGAGCTGTATATATTATCTATTTGGCAATTCATGTTGCGAAGAGTAGACCAAATGATGAAAATAAAACACAAACAAAATCTTTTTGGTCAGGATTTATTCTACAATTTGTCAATGTCAAAATTATTTTGTATGGTATCACTGTTTATATGGGATATGTAATTCCTGTGTCAAAGTCGATTGTATTTTTATTGGTAACTGCTATTTGTAGTTCTATTGTAGGAATTTCTGGAACCATAACATGGGCTCTAGCAGGAGGATTTTTGAAAAAATATATCAACAGATATTATAGGGTGTTTAACATTACTATGGCACTGATACTTGTTTGGAGTGCATTAAAGTTAATTTTGGCATAATTTTTTACATAAAAATTGTAAGTAAATTTAGAAAGTTTAACCGTTCTAAATTTTATAATCATAATTTTAGATTTATACTATTAGCATCTCCTCTTTTGGAAAGGTTAGTTTTTCAGTAAGCTGGTTTTTTAAATTTTTTAAGGTAGTAGAAAAGTATTATTGATTTTGTTGAAATATCATATAATTTAGACTACTATTAAAGAAAAAGGTATTGGAGGATATAAATATGATTATAAGTACTGGAGATATTAAAGAAGAATATGGGGTTATAGATGCTATATTTGCAATAGACTCTCATAAGGAAGGTATTTTTAGAAGTGCAGACCCAAACTCAGCATTTAAAGGAGTAAAGGAACAATTAAAGAAAAAATGTGAACAGTTAGGTGGAAATGCTATAATTAATTGTCAATTTGAATATCGTATTGCTGTAGCAGATGGATTTGCAAGTAAAAAACAGGTTGTTGAGATATTTGCATATGGAACTGCTGTAAAAACTTTATAAAAATAGATTAAGTTAAAAGGTCATCTTAGTAGATGGTCTTTTTTATACAATAAATTAAAATGAGAATGGTAAATATGTTATGAGATTAAGTTTTTGAATTTATGAAATAGAGTAACAGAACTTAATAGGAATTAGCTTTATTCTCTATTATATGGTATAATGTAGAATAGAGATAAGGAAGTGGTTAGTATAGGAATATTAAAAAGTGCTGAATTAGTTAGAAATATAGCACAAAGAATTGCTAGAGAAAAGGGAATAAGAGAGCAAGATGCATGAAATGATGCTGTTACAGAGTATAAACAAAAACATAGATACTTAGTCTAGAGAATCATCTTTATAGATGGTCTTTTTTTATACAAGAAGTTTGTGTAATAAATTAAAAATAAATGTAAAAAATATTATACAACTATAATAAGATAAAGGAATGTTTTTAAGGAGAAAAAGATATGCTCAATCAGTTTAATGAATTTCTTGGTAACTATGTAAATATAATTTCTGTAATTGCATCATTTGCAGCAATAGCAGCCTTAATTATATCAATTATGGCTTTTATGGAATCTAATAAACAAGCCAAATTGATATTAAAATATAGAAGAAATAATGAGAATAATATGGCTGGTGATTATTATGAAAATGGTAATGGATATATTAGACTTAATTCAAATAAGATAGATGATAAATCTAATGTTTATGCCGAAATTCATAGTAACAACTTAGTTGATTTTGTAATAGAAAATAAAAGTACTATTGTTGCAAAAAGCCCTATATTAAGTTTGAAATTTATTAATATGGAAGTAGATATTGGAGAAAATAATAATTTTGAACAAATAAATAAAGAGCTTAGATGGCACCCAAAAGATAATACTACAATTCATAAAGGAATAAATTTTAGAATAGAACAATTTAATTTTAAAAATTGTGTTATGCTTAAAAAAGAAGCGTATATAGAAGTAGTATTATCAGCTGATAATATGGAAACAAAAGAATTTAGGATACCCATAAAAGCGTATTAAAGAACTCAATAACAAGAGTTCTTTTTTTAGTGAAAGTTTGTATTATTTTGTAACTGTGGAATAATTTTTGAAGGATATTGACCATTGAAGTTGAATTTTATACTTTGCAGGGGATAAAAATGAATAATTTAATAAGTTTTATACCAGAGCAACTGCTTTTATTAGTGGTTGCTCTTAATGTTTTAAGGTTTGGTTTTAAGAAATATAAGCAATTATATAATAAGTATATTCCAGTTATATTACTAATACTTGGAGTAGGTTTCTTAGTATGGATGTTAGAATTAAATGCTGATGCAGTCTTATAAGGTGTAATTTGTGTGGCATATCAATAGGTATAAATCAAACTTACAAGCAGTTAAAGGAGGAAAATAAATAATGAAAATATGTATGACAGTAGGACACAGTATTTTAAAAAATGGGGCATCTACTTTCACTGATGAAGTGATTAACGAATATCAATATAATAAGTCATTGGCATCAGTATTAGTAGATACATTCATAAAAGAAGGATATAAAGTAGATGTAATAATATGTCCTGAAAGATAGTTTAAAACTAAGAGTGATAAAAAATCTTAAAATACCTAGAGTTAATAGTGAAGGATATGACAACTACATTTAAATGCAAGTGATGGTCAAGGAGAAAGTTCAGAGGTTCTATATTATAGTAATAAATGTCTAGAGTATGCAACTAGAATATGTAAGAATTAAAAATAGAGGTGCTAAATTAGATAAAAGTTTATATATTTTAAATAGTTCAAAGTATATATCAGTATTAATTGAAAGTTTTTTTGTGATAATAAAGATGATTATGAGTAAGCAAGGAAACTTGGATATGAAAGCATGGAGAAGGTACATTAAATAAAACTATAAGTAATAAGGTAGTTAAGCAGATATATAAACATACAATAGTTTATTCTGATGATTATAAAGTATCAGCAGATATTTTAGCGCTATATTATAAAAGAGCAAAAGAAAGTTATCTAGTAACAGATATAAAAGAGTATAAACCGCACTAAACAGAAAATCTGTATGTAATTGGTGGAGTAACTTGCAATAAAGCTAAAGACTTGAGTAAGATTACAGGAGAAAAATTTACTCAGATATATGATAGTGATGTGTGGTCAATAATAGATAGAGCTAGAGAGTTTGTAAAAGAAAAATTATTGAGTTAGAGGTTTTTATAATAAATCCATATGAAAGTATAGAAAAATAAGAACTTATTAATTAAGTATTTAAATAAGTTCTTATTTTTTAGTTTTTTATAGTTTATCTTTTAAACTTTTGGGCATTTCTGGTTGGTTAATATACCATACTGATGTCGTATTTGCAGATATGAAAGCTATAGCTATAGCTACACTTCCAAATAATTTCATAAATTTACATAAAATTTTATTCATATTATAACTCCTTGTTTTTTATATTTATAGATATTTGTATAATTAATAATAAACTTACCCAAAATAAAGCTAAGGAAATATATATAATGTAGTTATAAATAAAAGTATAGACACAACCTATAAGAATTATTATAAATAGAATTATAGATATAACTCTAGAAAAAAATTTATTTTTTTTATATCTATTTTTATTCAATGGATTATTAACATGGCAAACTGGAGCAAGTAAATATATACATAAAAAGCTTAAAGTAGATATCAACATAACATATATAGGGAAAGTATTAAGTTTGTTTAATTCGATTCCAAAAACCATAGATAGAGAAAAGATGCTAGTAAAAGTAATAATACATAATCTGTTACTTTTTGCATGAAATCCTCCAGAAAACTGTCTTATTGAACAAAAAGATACTAAAAATATTATAGTATAAATAATTTTATTTAATAATAAACCTATTAGTAATGATATTGTAGTATTTATACATAGAGAAAATATGATTTGTAATCCATAGGAACATATTTCTAAATCATTTTCATTTATTATTTGTTTTGAACTAAAGAAATAGGATACTTTGTCAGAAAAAAACTTAATCATAAGATTTACTTTCTGTCATTTTAGTAATGTCACTATTATTTGAATAAGGATTATTAAGTGGTATTAATATATTTAAAGAAAACATAGTATCCGTAAATTCTATAGTGGCTGTTCCAGCATATTTTTCTAAAGTATTTTTTATACTTTTTATTCCTAGTCCATGAAATTCTTTATTTTTTTTGGTAGTAATGAAATTCTTCTTTTTTTCTATAATAACATTGGATTTAGTATTACTAATTTTTATTACAAAAAAATTATTTATTAATCTTCCCTGTAATGAAATACTTTTGTTTCCTTTCTTTATTTTATCACAAGCCTCAATTGCATTATCTATAGCATTTGCAAATATGGAACAGACATCTTCTTCATTGATAAAATTACATTGAGAAAAATCTATACCAGTTATAAATCTGATTTCTTTTTTTATACAAAGCTCCTTTTTTTCTTTGAGTATAATATTAAGTGCTATATTTCCTGTATCAAACATATTATTATATTCATCAAGCTTTTTTTCAAGATTTTTTATGTAGTTTGAAGTATCGTAATTATTTTTACTCATTTCTTTTATACAGATAATATGGTTTTTCATATCATGATATAATTCTTTTGTTTTTATATAGTTATTTTTTACATTTTGATAATAATTATGTTCAAGATTTGTTTTTTCTTGTAATTTCAATAATTCAAGATATTTTTTATTATCTCTTAGCATTTTTATTATGCCAACAATTAGTGCTATATTTGATGCTGTTAATAATAATGCCATAATCATAATATCAAATTTTGTAGAAGAAGAAATATTTATAAATGAAAAAATACATTTATAGAATATAATAAAGGATATCAAATTACTTACTATTGGAATAGATAAATAAATTTCCTTTTTGCCAATTTTTACACTGTTAAAAGAAACTTTGTAGATAAATAGCATAAAAAATAAGAATACTTTTGATATAAATAAGCATTCATATCTGTAAAAATTTTCTTCTAACAAGATATTCATACTATCCAAATTATTTATAAACAATGTTAATGACATAGTTAATGCGTCAATTCCTATTAACAACATCCAATAGGAAAATACAACTATTAGGCATTTAGTAAAGTTAACTCTATAATTGAATTTGTAAATACTATAAGTTGAAATAATACATATCAAAACTCTAATATTAGGGTCAATATTTAAATAAAAAATAAAAATAAGAACAAAAACAGCAATTAAAAAAGAAATATTTAATTTCATTGAATTTGTTTTTATTTTACTTGTATAATCAAATACTTTTTTACATACCCAAATTTCTATAATAGAGGATAAAAGTGTAATTAAAAATGATATATTTAACATTGTAGTAATCTCCATAACTAATAAATTTTATATATAAAAACGGTTTGAAAATTTATAATAATTATATCATAAAATATATTAGTTAGGGATAATGTTGTTAAATATTAACTATATATGTGTAAATATGTATAAAATTTTTGATATATACATGGTTATTAATAGAAACACATAAAACTATAGTAGAAGTTGTACTAATAAAATGAACAAAAACTACCATGCTAAAATATAAGACATGTTATAGCTGTATTAGAAAATTTCATTAATATATAACAAAAGCATATTTTTTATAGATGTGTTTCTTTTTTGTAATTCATTAATGCATAAACTATCAAGAGCATTACTCAACATATTTTAAAATCGATTCAAATCGTTCTTCTTAAGAACATAAATTATATGATATAGTAAAGTTCAGCGGTTATTTACTCCTTTTTCCAGCTAGAAAAGCCGATGGAGATTACATTTTTTTATGAGCTGTCCAATCTGCAAAAGGTAAGATGGTATCCGAATGAATAAAAGGCTTATGCACAGTGATACGAAATGAGCCATTTGACATTTCCACTGGCATGTATTAGAATGAGAGAAAATTGAGTTGTATTTGTTCGCATTAGTCGAACAATGCGCACAGTAGAGTATTTATATTTTCCAATATAGAAAGGTGGGCAATATGGAAACAAACCAATACTTACTCGCTGGCACGTCAGGGATATGCCGTTGATGCGGTAGAATTAGTTGAACATAATATAGAGATTTTCCATCAAAATACTCAACCAGATGAAAATATAACTATTATTCAGGGTAACGCTATGGATTTGTCTGCTTTTTCAGACAATCAATATGATGTTATATTACTGTTAGGTCTGCTGTATCATATTTATAGCACAGAAGATAATCAACAAGCTTTGCACGAAGCAATTCGTGTAACAAAACAGGGAGGCGTAGTTTTTGCCGCGTATGTCATATCTGATGGTTGTCTATTTGACGAAGGGTTCAAGCGTGGTAATATCAGTGTCGCCGAATATATTAAAAATGGATTGCTTGATTCCAAAACATTTGCTACCAAGTCCCAGCCAAAGGATTTACTTGAACTTGTACGTAAAGAAAACATCGACGATTTGATGTCTGTATTTGATGTATCAAGACTGCACTATGTTGCATCAGACGGCTGTTCCTTATTTATGCGTGAAGCAGTAGATGCTATGGACGATGAAATATTTGAATTGTATTTGAAATATCACTTTGCTACTTGTGAGCGTGAAGATTTAGTGGGTATTACGAGTCATGCGATTGATATATTCAAGAAATAAGATATATGTTTATTATACAAAACTATATGAGAAAGAAGATTTAAGTGGCTATAAAATGGAAGTATTAGAAGAATGGATAAAAAGTTATCAAGAAGAAGATGAATAGATTAAAAGGTAGTATTTATAAATAAATAGATACTACCTTTGTTGTTATTTATAAAAATATGTATAAATTGTGGAAATGTATTTAGGCTTTGGAAGAAAAGTAGTGATATATTGTTCATCCTGATAGGATTCTGTCAAAGGAATGCCACTTGGTTTTTGTTCTCCTTATTTTCATCAAAGTAACTTATGTATAATTTATCTTCTCATTTTTTTCACCACTTTCTAAAATCGTGATTGATGAGGTAGATTAGTGACTATATTTTAAAATAGGAATATGATAAAAATTTTGACACAATAAAACATGAATGCGAAAACAAAAGGAAAGAGTTATTTTAATATTACAGCAAAACGAGAAGGTTATGGTACTCTACTAACATTTAAGCTAAGAAGACGAGTTTGTAGGATAATACGAAAGATACCATCAGCAAGATTAGATACTCAGCAAATACGTAGAAAGTATGGTTTTCACAATTCTACTACAGCTACAAAAAAGACCAAGACAACTCTAAGTGGATTATTCTGAATGAGGATACTGTATTTGTGGTAAATTGGATATTTGTACTTTAATTTTGTTGATAAGATTTACGCATAAGAAAGCCGTAGAATACGTAAATATCCTACGACAAATCTTAAAAACAGAAAACATACTTATTAGAGTTGTGCTAATAGCACATTTCTATTTTTTTACTAAGTATTATATGGTCAAAGAGTATTTTGAAAACTTTTTAAATACTTGTATTTTTTTAAAATTAACAAATCAATTTAATATAATTTAAAAATATCCTTTTTATTTTAAATTACTTATTAGCCTATATTAACACCAAAATTTCCACATAATCCTGAAAGACCATCTTCAAAACCAGAACCTAAGGCATTGAATTTCCATTCTTCATTATGTTTATATAACTCTGCAACCACTATTGCTGTTTCTATACTAAAATCTTCACCTAATTCATATTTGATAAGCTCTTCATTAGTTTCTTCATTATAAATTCTTATATATGAATTTTCAACTTGTCCAAAGTTTTGTCTTCTTGTAGTAGCTTCATTTATAGTAACAGTGAATGATATCTTTGCAATGTTTTGTGGTATTTTAGATAGGTCAACACTTATTTGCTCATCATCACCATCTCCAACTCCTGTTCTATTATCTCCCATGTATTCAACTGCTCCAGAAGCATGTTTTAAATTATTATAGAATATGAAATCTCCATCATTTGTTACCTTACCATCAGCTCCAGTTAAAAATGCAGAAGCATCTAAATCAAAATCAAAACCACCATCATATTTATTAGTATCCCATCCTAATCCTACCATTACTTTTTTAAGACCTGGGTTAGTTTTTGTTAAACTTACTTTTTGTCCCTTTGCTAAAGTTATACCCATTTAAAACAACTCCTTTTATAAATTTTTTATTATAGTTAGTATTAACGATATATATCAGTTAATTCATGAAGCTCTTCATTTTGACCAATTCCTAGGGCATTAAATTTCCATTCTTCATTTCTGCGATAAATTTCGCCTGCCAAAACTGTTACTTTACCAGAAAAGTCTTCTTGAAGGTTATATTTAAATAATTCTTGTCTAGAATTTGAATCAACTAGCCTTATAAAAGAATTATTCATCTGGCCAAAATCTTGATTTCTTTTTTTAGCTCTGTATATAGAAACTCCAAAAACTATTTTGTGTACATATTCAGGTATCTCACCTAAATTAACATTTATTTGTTCATCGTCTCCTTCGCCTCTTCCAGTTAAGTTATCACCAGTATGTATGATAGATTTAGAAGGATGTTTAAGATGTCCAAAATAAACTAAGTCTTTTGATGATTTCATTTTATCTTCATTAGTTAATGCTATTGCAAATGCATCTAAATCATAGTTTTTCTTACCTAGTTTGTTCATATCCCACCCTAATCCTACAACTAAATTTTTTACAGGATTAGCATCTTTTACTAAACTTACTCTTTGTCCTTTTTGTAAATTAACACTCATTTTAAGTTCTCCTTTTTAATATTTTTAGTTTTATTGACAGTGTTAAATATAATCATCATATTATTTTTATTATATACATATTTAGACCAATTTGGCTATATTTATGAATCATTTATTATATAAATATCTTATAATCCATAAATATAGGTCTTGTGTAATTTTAAAATACTTTATAATTAGTAATTGCATAGGTGTTTAAGTTTATATTTCGTTTAATTGTTAAAAAATTCAATAAATGATATAATGGAGAATAATAATTATAAAAACTTGTAGTTTGTAGATAAGATTATATGTATAGAAATTTATATAAAGTTGGGAGATATATATGGATTATTATAGGATTATTTTTAGTAATTGTTGTATGTTTGAATAAAATTTTTATAAAAATTAGACCTGAATACTTAAGTTTGATTAATCTTTTAATCAGTATAATTGGGATGATAATTCCTATACCTATCATTGATAGTAAGATAAAAAAGAAATTTATAGATAAGTAATCGTAATTTATATGTAAATTACAATTACTTATTATAGTAGTAGATAATTTAACATATATTTTATACAGATTTGTGTCAATGTAATTAATCTATTTTAAATTTATATTGATAGGAAAGTATATAAAATATAGATATTAAACTAATAAATAATGCAAATTTAGCACAATGAGATAAATTTAAAATTAAATCTAAGTGGTGTATTTTTTGATTGTTTATTGTATGAAAAACAGCAAGCACAATTTTCAAATATAAAAATATAAGTTTTTTATATCTGAAATTTATGCTTGCTATTTGTTTTTGTGATTATTCTATTTTTTTAAATCCATTTCCTAAAGCTTCATGTATATCTGTAATTATTATAAATGCATTAGGATCGACACTTTTCACTAATTTTTTTAGTTCAACAACTTCTTTTTTCTCAACTACAACCAAAAGTACATTTTTATTTTCTCCAGTATAAGCACCTTCGCCTTTTAGAATAGTTGCGCCTCTATCTAAATCTTCCATTATTCTTTTACTTATGTCTGATGAAAGGTCAGATATAATAGTAAATGATTTTGAATAATTAAATCCTTCAATAAGTAAGTCACTAATTTTTACTAAAATGTATAGTGCTACAGTTGAATAAAGTGCAATCTCAACTTGTCTATTTACTATTCCCGATAGTACTACTACAACACAGTCGACAATACCCATCAAAACAGGGATACTAAGTGTAGGAAAATATTTATTTAATAGGAGTGCCATCAAATCGGTTCCACCTGTAGAGCCATTTATTCTAAAAATAAGGCCTTGACCAACTCCCATTAAAATAGAACCAGATATAATTGCAAGATACATATCATTTGTAATATCTAGTGTAGTCATATTTGCAGTAACTTTAAGTGCTATAGTAAGAAAAATTATACCTAAGACTGTTTTAAAGCAATCTTTCTTTGAAAGTATTCTGTAAGCAAATATGAATAGAGGTATATTTAAAAGTAAATTGACAATCCAAAGTTGTACACCAAATAATGAATTTAAAACAACTCCAAGACCTGTTATACCACCAGCAGCAATTGCATGTGGATTAAAAAACATGTTAAGAGAAATTGCCATTAATATACAGCCTACAATTAATATTAAAATTTCTGAAAAAGTTATTCTATCTTTTTTCAATAACATCACTCCTTATATATAGATTATAATATATATCATATAGTTTTTCCAATTTTTAATAAAAAAAATAAAAACATATTATAAAAATAATTTGATTGGAATTTTCTGAAAATTAATGCTATAATTAAAAATAAATTTAAGGGAGGTTATAAAATGGCTAAACTGACTTTAGAACATATAGAAGGAAATACATATTATATCCCACTTCCTACAATAGTAGGTGTATATGTAGATGGAAATAATGCAATTTTAATTGACAGTGGAAATAACAAAGATACAGCCAGACAAGTTCTTAGACTATTAGAGGAGCATAATTTAAATCCTAAACTAATAATAAACACTCATTCAAATGCAGACCACATAGGAGGGAATGCATATTTGAAAAATCAAACAAAATGCAAGATTGCTACAACTAAAATAGAAGGATACTTTACAGAAAATCCAATATTAGAATCAGCATTTTTGTATGGAGGGTATCCAAGTAAAGCATTAAAAAATAAATTTTTATTAGCAAAAGAGAGTGAAGTTGATTATATTATACCTTCAAATGGGAAAATTTTAGATACAGAACTTGAAGCGATTTCTCTTCCTGGTCATTATTTTGAAATGATTGGTGTTAGAACTCCAGATAATGTTTTGTTTGTTGCAGATAGCCTTACACCAGAAAATATAATTAGTAAATATCATTTCTTTTTTTTATTGGATATAGATTTACAATTTAAAACGTTAGAAAAAATGAAAACTCTTGATGCAGATTTTTTTGTTCCAAGTCACTCTGTCAAGACTACAAGTATACAAGATTTAATTGATGTCAATAAAGAAAAGATGGAAGAGATAATATCTAATATTAAAAAGGTTTGTTGTGAACCAATTATGATTGATGAAGTCATTGAAAAAATGTGTGATGTGTACAACGTTAAATTAGATGCTAATCAATACGTTCTAGTTGGTAGTACAATACGTTCTTATATAACATATTTATATGAACACAATATGGTTGAATATGTATTTGATGGTGGCAAGATGATGATAAAAGCTGTATAAATACTGAAAAATATCAAACTATGCAATAAAAATATTTTAATACAAGTATCTTCGAAAAAAAGAGATAAAAATAAAATTTGCCATCAAATTGCCACAACAAATACTTGGTCAAAGTATTGCTGGATTTCTTTTCTTATTTGGATTGCTAGGAGTACCAGCTCTAGATAACCGCTTTGCTTGGTCTAGTATTCCACTTATTTTGACAATAATATCAGATGTACTTATTTTAATTGGATTTATAATTGTATTCTTTGTTTTTCGATACAATTCCTTTACATCAAAAGTTATAACTGTTATGAGTAATCAAAAAGTGATTACTGATGGACCATATTCAGTTGTGCGACATCCTATGTATCTAGGTGCTATATTAATTATACTTTTTACACCTCTAGCACTGAATTCATGGTGGGGAATGATTGCTGCAATTACTTTATGCATAATAATTGTGTTTCGGATATTAGATGAAGAGAAGTTACTTAGTGCTGAACTTGATGGATATAAGGAATATTGTCAAAAAACGAAATATCGTATTATACCTTATATTTGGTAAAGTGTAAATTTCTAGTTTATTAATCAGATGAAATAACCTTGGTAAAAAGTCGAATATTTTAAGCTGTATTTCTATTTATTACTTACTTGACTATTAATTAATAAATAGAAATACAGCTTTTTTATA
The DNA here is from genome assembly GCF_020657875.1 of Clostridioides sp. ZZV14-6150. Classification (NCBI taxonomy): domain Bacteria; kingdom Bacillati; phylum Bacillota; class Clostridia; order Peptostreptococcales; family Peptostreptococcaceae; genus Clostridioides; species Clostridioides sp. ZZV14-6150. Next base: position 37,222 of record NZ_JAGWDA010000002.1, read on the forward strand.
TTAAATAATTTTAAGAGAATAGCTATTTAATTATAAAATTATGCTATAATTTGTAAATAAAGAGGTAAATTTATAAAAATTAAAAAAATAATTAATTATAAGAAGGGGGAAATAGTAGGGATTATGAATAAAAAGTTCAAAAAATTCAGTAAAAAAATAGGTATATCAACTTTGGCTTTGACTCTATTTCTTTTTAATAGTTTAACTGCAAGTGCACAAATTAAAGAGGATTCTATAATAGGAACTGATAGATATGAAACAGCAGGACTTATAGCAGATAAGCAGACTTATGACACTGTAATATTAGTTAATGGAGATGAAAATTTATCTGATGGGCTTTCATCAAGTGGACTATCAGGTACTATCAATGCTCCAATACTTTTAACTAAAAAAAATGAACTGCCAAATGCGACATTAAATAGATTAAATAATAAGAATTTGAATGTCGTAAAAAAAGTATATATAATTGGTGGTTATAATACAATTGATAATTCAGTAGAAAAAGATATAAAAAGAAAAAATATTGAAGTAGAAAGAATAAGTGGAAATAGTAGAATTGAAACTAGTTACAATGTAGCAAAAAAAATAAATGAAGTTAGTAAAGTAAAAGAAGTTATGATGACAAATGGATTTGTCGGTGAGGCTGATGCTATGAGTATAGCACCTGTAGCAGCAAAAAATAAGGTGCCAATAATACTTACAGATGGTAAAAAAATTCCGTTTAGTACTAAAGAGTTAAGTGTTTATGCTATAGGAGGTAGTTCTGCAATAGATGAAAAGTTAATAAAAGAGACCAATGCAACTAGAGTTGGGGGAAATGATAGATTTGAAACTAATAAAAAAGTAATAGAAAAGTTTTATAATGGGGCAAATGGTTTTTACATAACAAAAGGATATCAATTAATAGATGCATTGACATTATCTCCTCTAGCAAAAGAAAAACCAATCGTTTTAGTTGCTGATGGAAGTAATAAAAGCATATTAAAAGGAGCTAAAAGTATAATTAAAGTTGGAGGAATCGATTCAAATACATATAAACAATGTTTAGATATAGCAGAGTATAGTGACATGGACATAACACCAAATATAATAAAACATTTAACTACAATTGATGGAAATGAAGTATCTGAAATGTCTATAGAGATGGATAATTTAGGTGTAATTATTGAAAAGACAGATACTAATAAATTTGAATTTGATTATGTTAGTGTTAGCAATGAAAAAAATTGTACTTTTTCTTTAAATAAAGAAGAATCTTCTAATAATGTAAAAGATGGTAAGATGGTTGTAAGTGCTAAGAAAAAAATAGAAAAAAATACAGATAATACTGTAGAAGATATGAATGGTGATAATATTATAAATGCAAGTAAAGATAAGATGGTAAATATATTAAAGATAGGACTTCCTGATAGAGTTTATTCTAATTTTAAGATAGATACTGGAAATGGGTCAGTAAGAGTTTATAATATCAAAGGAGGAGCTACAATTAATGTTAATAATGGAACTGTAAAAGTTGAAGGTAGTGATATAACATATCCTTTTAATATAAATATTAATAATGGAGTTTCAAATGTAGTTGCTGAATCTATATTGTCTGAAATAAAGTTTAGAGCTAATAATGGTGTTGTTGAGGTAACTGCTACAAATATAAATGGAAATATAAGCGTGTTTGGGAAAGATGACACAGATATATTTAGTGGTGTATTTAAATTAAAATTAAAAAAAGAACCATCAAATTTACACTTAAAATTGGGTGATAGAGGATTAAACAAGTTACCAGAAGGTTGGTCTAATGATTATACTTTAGGTAATGGACATCCAATTATAGAGGTGAAAAATAGTGGTATAAATGATATATCATTTCAAAACTAAAATACAGGTGGAAATAAAGCTTATATAATTTTTAAATTATATAAGCTTTATTTGTTTTATTTGTATTATTAAGTTATAAAATTTAGATAACTGTAAATAAAAAATTGTGTCTCAAAAAAATAGTATTTTATTGTAGTATAGTTAATAGTTATCTGCTTTAAATGAATTATGTACAATGTTACAAATATATTTTGCAAATTGACGAGAGTGTTCTTCTTTTTCAGTATCCATAAAATTAGGTTTACCTAAATCACGTTCAACAAGCATTCCTATATATTTCAACTGTGAATGTTTGCAATAACGCTTTATACCATCTTCCCAGATATCAGCTCCTTTTTCAGGTCTATATCCACAAGTTGTAATAAGTGCTAGTGATTTTCCTGACCATAGTGCTGGTCCTTTTTCATCACCATAGTATTTATTCATACCATATACCAATCTATCGAGCAAAGCTTTCATTGGAGCAGTGCAATACCAAGAATAAATTGGAGTTGCAAGAATAATCAAATCACACATAAGAACTTTTTTGAAAATTTTATGAACATCATCATCATGACAACATCCAAAAGAAGATAAATTTTTCTGACATTTTTTACAGGCAATACAAGGTTCTATTTGATAATCATATAACCATAACATTTCAAGATTTGCATTATAGTTTTCTAGTTCTTCTATAAATGGCTCTAAAATAGAAGCTGTATTGCCATTCTTCTTAGGACTTCCCATAAGAATACATACTTTCATATTAACACCTCCATATTATTTTAAAATAATTTTTAATCATATAGTAATATTTAGATTTTATAAAAACTTTTTAAATATATATTACATAGAATGATTTTTATTTTATTTGGTAGTTTAAAACCAATAGTCTAAAGAAGTACTTTTAGAAAACTAGCAATATTAGTAACTATGTAGAATGCTAGTAAAATTAAAATCATCCATGTAAAAATATGATTTTTGTATGGATATACTTTATTAATTCTTTTTCCAATACGTACCAGTAAAATATACATTAAAAAATATGCTAAAAAGACTATTAAAAATTTCATATATAACCTCACAATTTTAAAGTTTAATATAAACTTAGGATACTACGAGAATACATTAACAACAATATACTTTTTTAATCTGTAACAAAGTTGAAATAAATTATTTCTATAGTAAAATATATTATAATTAGTATAGGAACTTAATTAATAAAATCATCTATAACCATGGAGGTATAAAATATGTATTTAAATCAAGAATATAACTTTATAAAAGAACATGCACCATGTTATATATATGATGAGGTTAATATAATCGAAAGATGTATGGAGTTAAAAAATAATATTTTAGGTTTTGACTTTTTATATTCCATAAAAACAAATCCATATAATAAAATTGTGAAAAGTATTGCTAAACAAGGGTTTGGAACAGATGCGGCATCAATGAAAGAAGTATTGATTTCAAAAGAATGTGGAGTGGTTAGAGATAATATTTACTATTCTGCACCAGGAAAGACAGAGGAAGATATAGAAGCTGTTTTAGATAAGTGTATAATTATTGCGGATAGTATAACAGAAATAGAACTTATAAATAAAATATCAAAAAAACATAATAAAAAAATTAAAATAGGTCTTAGAATAAATCCTGATTTTACTATGGATGATGATAGCTCTATATCAAGCAAGTTTGGTATTGATATAGAAGATATAGATAATGTTTTTAAAATATTAAATCTTTGTAACTATATATCTGTAGTTGGGATACATATACATATTAAATCTCAAGTGTTAGATTTTGAAAAGTTAGGATGTTATTATGAAAAATGTTTTCTCATAGCATTAAATTTAAATAAAAGTGAACATATAAACATTGAGTTTATAAATTTTGGTAGTGGTATTGGAGTAGCATATGACAATCTTAAAGAAAGTCCAGTTAATTTTAAAAAGCTTTCGATATTAACTGAAAAGATTGTTTCTACTAATGCAAATACATTAAAGGCTAGACTCTTTATTGAATCAGGTCGTTTTGTAGTTTGCACATCAGGCAATTACTATACTAAAATTGTCGATATTAAGGTATCAAGAGGGACAAAGTATCTTGTTGTAAGAAATGGTCTTAATGGATTTATGAGACCTATTATTTCTAATTTAATTGAGAAAGTAACTTGTGGTGTAGAATTAGAAGGGCAAGAACCATTATATACATCAAATCATGCATTTTCTTTTTCAGTATTAAGTAGTTCAGAAGAAGAAGAGTATGTAACAATAGTTGGAAATCTTTGTACATCATTAGATGTATTAGCCAATAATGTTAAATTAAAAAAGGCAGTTATAGGAGATGTGGTTTCAATTAATAATGCTGGTAGTTACTCGTATTCTCTATCTCCATTAATGTTTTCAAACTATGAATTTCCTAGACAATATTATAAAAAAAAAGATGGGTGGATTGAGTGAATTTTTCTGAAATCTTCAAACTGGAATATTCTATATTTCCTAATTTTTAATAAGTAAAAGCTATTTTATCATAACCATTTGGAATCTCATAAGAAGTCAATTTGATTCTTCTATTTTGTAATTCCTCGTGTTGTTCAGAATTATCGAAAGTACCTATTAAAATATTCATAAAAGAATTTAATTTGTCACCTATATCATAGATTAACTGGTAATGACTGATTATGATAAGCATACTTTATTTTTAGAGGGGAGTAAGTATGAAAATAGTGGGAGTCTACTATATAATAAAATTTTTACTTGATTCTACAAAATGAAAAATACATTGCCAAGAGTGAATTTGAACATAATGTGAAAATTAAATTTAATAAATTTGAATGGAATTTCATAAATCTAAAATATAATTAACGATGAATTTGATGGCAAATAAATTTGGTAACAAATTTATTTGCCACTAATTAAAAATTATTGTATAGTGTAGTAGCTTGATTTGGGATAAGTATACTTATAGTATAAAGTCTTATGTAGTTTTGTATAGTTATAAACAATCTACAATTGTTCCTTCAGGAAATAACCTCCTAAAAACAAATCTCACTAAAGGGCCTGCAATTAGTAGTTGTAATGGCAATGCAATAATAAAGTTGTTGAATATATTAACAACCCATACAAATAAGATTGTACTAGAAAAACCAACTGATTCAATGGCTCCAAATAAAGACATACATATAACCATTCCACATACCATACAACTTGATATAACAATGGCCTTTGCAATTTGTCTACTTTCTGGATTTACAATGCGAAATGCGATTTTTTTAGCAATTTTAGAAACAACAAACCAATCAAAAATCATACCTACTACATATGCTAGTGGAAAACTCATCCAAGCATTTTTTACAGTTTCTAGCGAAAGGCCTTCATGCAAAGAGACATTATAGACACTCATAAAAAATACCATAAAGGCACACATAATCACTGTAAATATTAAACTTTCTTTTCTATTTTGTGGCATATTCATTTACCTCCAAGTGTAATTTATTTCTATTAGGATTATACATGAAGAAAAATTTTGTCGTAAGTAAATTTTTAAAAATTTGAAATTTATTTTTGAAATAGATAGAAATATCCATAAAATATTTTTATTTTTATGGATATCCATGGAAATTAAGTTTTTTAAACTTTATAATTAATAGTATAAGGTAATAAAATTATAGTGCTGTCAAAGAAATTTAAAATTTAGGGGGTGTAGTTCTATATGGAATTGTGGAAAAGAAATTTATTTGTATGTTGGATAGGGATGTTCTTTAGTTCTATAGGTATGAGCCAAATAGCACCTATACTTCCATTATATATTAAGCAGTTGGGTGTAACTGATGTAGGCTTAATACAACAGTATTCAGGTATGATTTTTGGATGTACTTTTGTAGTAGCAGCATTTTTTTCGCCAATTTGAGGGAAAGCTGCTGATAAATATGGAAGAAAATCAATGCTTTTACGTGCAAGTATTGGCATGGGAATAGTGATATTTACAATGACATTTGTACAAAATGTTTATCAGCTATTAGGGCTAAGGATTCTTCAAGGTGTTTTTACAGGTTATGCAACTGCATGTACTACACTGATTGCAACTCAGACAGATAAAAATCATTCTGGTTGGGCCTTAGGTACACTTGCAACTGCATCAACTACTGGTTCATTAATTGGGCCAACAGTAGGAGGGTATATAGAATCAATTTTAGGACTTAAAAGTGTATTTATTATAACAGGAGGATTATTATTTGTATCATTTATCATATCTATTCTGTTTGTAGTAGATAATTTTAGACCTAAAGAAATAAAAGAGTTAATTTCTATACCTAAAGAACAATTAAATCCATTGCCAAATAAGTTTTTAATTGCATCTATTTTTGTGACTACATTTATTACTCAGCTGGCATTATATTCTATAGAACCAATTGTAACAATATATATATCACAGCTTACAAATTTTGCATCAAATGTAGCTTTAATAGCAGGATTGACATTTTCTGCATCAGGATTAGCAAACCTATTGGCAGCTCAAAAACTTGGAAAAATGTCAGATAAAATAGGACCTCAAAAGGTATTACTAATTTCACTTTTATGGGCAGGAATTATATTTATACCACAAGCTTTTGTAAGAACTGCATGGCAACTGATGTTGCTGAGATTTTTATTAGGATTATCAGTGGCAGGGCTTAATCCTTCTGTAAATAGTTTATTAAAAAAAATTGCACCAGAAGAATATGTTGGAAAAATATTTGGATATAATGCATCTGCTCAGTATATGGGATGTTCATCAGGAGCTTTTTTAGGGGGACAAATATCGGCCCATTTAGGTATTAGAACAGTATTTTTCTCAACAAGTATATTATTATTTTTGAATGCACTTTGGATGTATAAATTTACTGGATTATTTACTAAAGATAATGTAAAATAATCTTTAAACTTTGATAAAAAAGAAGAGTAGCTTTAGTACTATATTTAAAAAACTAATCAAAATTATAGATAAAAGAATTCATTTTTATGAATTCTTTTATTTTTATTAACCTTAAAATTGTGTTTTTACAACCTCCTTGTAGCATTTGTTTGCCTGTTGTATAATGGTAGAAATTATAAAAATATAGACTTCAATATATTTGAAGTAAGTGTTTTATTATATTTCTAAAATACAATACGGAGGAATTTAATAATGCAAGCCAATAAAAGAATCTAAAACTAATAATTATTTTCAACCTGATACATTATTAGTAAATATTCAAAAAATTTCATAGCTTTATGAAGTGAAACAAATATTATTACTAGTAAAACTGTACCAATAAAACAGGAAAGTGAAAGTTTAAATAGACTATAATTAAGCATATTCGATGTAATATAAAGTAGCCAGATACAGATTGGTAAAAAGATTATGGATGTGAATATGCCAGGAACATGGTGTTTAAATCGGATATATAAGTTAAAGTGAGGAAATATAAAATGAAATGTAAAAGCAAATAAACATCCATACTAAATGAAATAGTTGTCAAAGATACAAGATAGCAAAGTTATAATTGAAAGCGTAATAATAAAAAAGTGATATTATAAGAAAATCGAACACAAATTATTTTTTAATTTTTGTACGCTTCTTTCAAAGAAAATATCAAATATAAATGCTATATATCCAATTTTTATATATCAATTAAAGAAAAGTTTAAATTTTTAGTTTTTTAATAGTGTATATATTTAATTTCATAATGTAGAATAAACATTTCTTATGTAATTTGTTATAGAATTATATCAAGAAATAACTTATGGAAAAAATTGGAAAATATTATTATCGACAAAATCTTTGACTTAAAAACTATATTGCGATAGTATTAATTTAATAAAAGTTTGAGAGGGGCGTAAGGTTATGACAATTTCAAAAATACCACAAGCAGAGTTAAAAGTTATGAAGTTTATTTGGGAAAAAAATGATACAGTGACATCAAAAGAAACTATTGAAGCTATGGAACAAAAATATGGATGGAAACAAACAACAACATTGACACTTTTATCAAGACTTGTTAAAAAGCATTTCTTGGATGCAGAAAAAATAGATAGATATACTCATTATACAATAGTTGTTGGACACAAAGAATATTTAAATGTTGAGACAAAAGATTTTTTAAGTAATATACATGATAATTCTTTGCAAAGTTTACTTTCAGCATTACATGAAGATGAAGTTATTGACAAAAATGCATTAGATTTATTTGAAAATCATTTTAAAAATTTAAAGGATGAATAAGTATATGTGTTTGTATGTTTAAGTTTTTAATAGATAGATATATACAAAAATCTATGCTGGTATTATTTAATAAGTTACCAACTATTTATAAATTGATGATTAATAGGCGTAAATTCAATAAAATACCTATAATGATTAAAGTAGATGGTATCAAATTAAATGATACCACCTATTTTAGTGCTCTATGTTTTTAGTTTTAAAAATAATCTTTTAATTCACTATTTTTTCTTAATTCAAGCAATTATTTTATTTAATCATATCAAACTGCCTTAATTGTTTCTAATTGTTCTTAGAGTCGACTTATATTTTTGAGCATAATTAAAATAAAATGAAGAAATAATTTTTATATTTTCTGATTGTGTTGTTAACAACTTAATTGTCAATATTTCATAGTTGATTTTATACTATTATTAAAATCATTAAGTAATAATATTAAATTTAAGTGTCTTTTTATGTTATAATGAGTATGTATTTTTAATGGTATATTTTATTGTGAAGATATAAATTAATTATTTTTGGGGAGTTATTATGCTAGACACGTTTATAACAATTGTTTCTTCTATTATAGAGATATGGGCATGCAAGAAAGTATTTGATTATACAAGTAAAGTAAAAACTAATTTAATAAAGTTAAATATATCTTTCTTATTTTCTGTTTTTCTCATTATTTGTTCTTTTTATATAAATGTAGGAGCTAATGATAGAATATGGATATGTATTCTTATAACCTTTATTTTTTATAAGTCAAATTATAAGGTCAATATATATAAATGTTTAGTGATTTTGTTTTTTTATTGGATGGTGTTAATAGGTATAAATGCATTGAGTATGCTATTAGTAGTTTCAATGAACAATTTAGATAATATGAATATTTTACTTAATGGAAATTTATACAGATATGAAGCTATCTTTTTTGGAAAATTGATTTTAATTATATTATTGTACATATATAAAATTTCTTTTACTAATTTTAAAATTAGTAAAAAAGAATTGTATATATGTGTTCCAATGATAGCAAATTTATTATCTTTTTTTATACTTTACGATTATATTATTAATCTTTTAAAAATTTCTCCTGAAAGGAGAGTTGTTTTTCTAGTAATAGTTTTACTATTGATATTGTCCAATATCTCAATATTTGTATCAATACGTATAATACTTAAAATTAAAGCTAAAAAAGATAATATAATAAATTAATTAATACATATAAAAATAGCTTAGTGAATATTTCTAATTGATATATTATAGCTTATTTGTTTTAAAATATTGAAACTTGAATTATCTGGTGAAGTAGATAAAGTTGATTGTGATAAGATTCTTTAAAATGAGTGTATTAGTGAAATAAGTAAGATTAAATCAGATATTCCTAAGTTGTATGGTAGGAGTAAAAAATATATAAATAACCTTATTAAGAAAACTATTAAGTAGTTCATAAATTCCTCCTATTATTAGATGGTATTAAAGTTAGAATACTATGAAGAACTAATAGTGACAACATATTATGCAGATTTTTAAATAAATTGAAGCAAGTTATTCAGAATAAAAAAGAGTATTTTCACATATCTTTTGTGAATACAAGATTCTTGGATATGAAAAAATAGAAGCACATAAACAGATGGAAAATAGTAATTAGAACGGATATAAAGTATGAAGTCTAGACAGTACAATATTACAAAAGGATTATTGATAGTATATATAAAAACATAAGACAAAAATAATTATCAATGTATTAGCTTTGATTAGAACAATTCTTATGATAGGATTTTTAGGATTGATTGTTATTGTGAACCTATAGATATAATTATACAGGTTCAATTTTAAAAATTATCAAGTTTTAGTTTATAGAGCAGTTTATTTTAACATATAGACTGTTTTTTTATGTCCATAACTATACCATGTAATATTACTTATCAACTTTTTAATAATTTCAAGAAATGCTTACCTTGTAATGAGTAGTTTTTTCTAAAGGGGCCTTACGTTTTCAATTTAATGCTAGTGCAGAACAAGTAAATGTTCAAATTCTTCCACTGGCAGACTGAACATCATCAACTACTTTGTTCATTCCAGCTATTATAATAATTGTCTTTGGACCGTGAATAAGACAAGAGACACTTTGTAGTATCCTTTGTGCAAATCTGAAATCTTTTGCAAGTTATATAATTCCATATTTTTTACTTTAGACTTTATAGATAATCTGTGTTTGTTAGTTGTTACCACAAGATTGATTTTGGCTATATATTTGTGATATGTCTATGAACTTTCAATTGATAATTAAGAAGTATAAAATTATTTTAACAAATCTGTAATTAAATCTTAATCCTTAAAATTATACATATAAAAGTCAATATTTACTTTTATATGTATAATTTTACACAACTTTATTGAAGAGTTATTTTATTAAAGAAATATGTATCTATAATTACTGATATTATTTATAATAGGCTATTTTAACTTTAAAAATTAATGCCAAAAAATGAGTTTGTAAGTCAATATCAAAAATAACTTTATAAATATTTCAAATAGACTAATCTTACATATATTTCCGATAGATTAAATTGATAAAAAACACTAAAATTAAATTAATAAGAATACTTGGAGGGATGGTAATGAAAGAGGAATGTTTTATTAATATTGAACACGAAGATAAACGTTTTTCAATTAACATTAAAGAGATTTTGTACATAGAAAAGCAAGAGTATGAATCAAAAATTTATACAGAAAATGAAACTTATTATATTGGAGAAAATTCTTCTAGTATAAAAAAACTACTGAAAGAAGAAAATTTTTTCAAATGTAGTAACAGTTATATTGTAAATTTAGATAAGTGTGAATTTTATCTCAGCAATAATTGTATTTTTGTAGGAAATAACTTTATAAGAGTTTTAGGTTTAGATAGAAAAAAGAAATTAGAAAAGAAGTTAGAAAAATTATATGATTATAAATATTAACTTTGAGAGGCTGTATTTTATACAGCCTCTTTATTTATTTTATTGTATTATTAATAAACTTTAAATTATGATAAAATATAAGACAAGTATTGCTTTTAATAAATAAAATATAGGATAAGTTTTATTTAGTTACATGATTTTATATAACTGCGTAATAAGAAAAGTAGAATATATTTATATAAATAAAAATTAAACTCATAAACAACTTTTTCAAACAATACATGTAGGAGAGGATAGTAAAATGGATAAACCAAAAAATAGTCTAAACATTGATGAAAGAAAATTAAAATATCCTTGTATTTATAAACATTTTAAAGGAAAATATTATGCTACAATGGGATTGAGCAAAGCCATTGATAGTAATGATATAGAAAAAATCTGTGAAACATATAATGAAAAAGGGTTAACTAAAAACACAGTTAGGTATAAGCTAGATGTTAAGCATACTGAGCTAGATGAAAATATTTTTATATATAGAGACTTGAATGGAAACTTTTATCATAAAAAAGAAGAAGATAATAATAATTTGGTCTTATATAAAACTTTATATGATGATACAGGAGTATTTGTAAGGCCACTAGACATGTTTTTATCAAAAGTAGATAGAGATAAATATTTTAATCCGATTCAAGAATATAGATTTGAAGAATTTTATAAATAAAATATGATGATTACATTTTATAATTTAAGAAAAAAACTGTTATTATATAATAAATTGTGGTAAATATAAATAGGATGAGCTGAGAAGAGAAGAATATCTTAGATTAAGTTATAAAATAGAAACATAGTAAACTGTTATATGATATAATTAAATTTTGAGAAGTGACAATTTATATTTAATAAAAAATAGACAGATATATTAGGAGGAAATATGGGAAATACTTTTTATATAGTAAGACATGGACAAACAGATTGGAACTTATTAGGAAAAACACAAGGTCATGGTAATTCTGACCTTACAGCACAAGGGATAGAACAAGCAAGAGAACTTTCTGAAGACATTGGTAAGTATTCAATTGATTATATTTTTAGTAGTGATTTAGGAAGAGCAATGCAAACAGCTCAAATTTTAGGTGATAAGCTCAATATTGAAGTCCAAAAAACTGAAGCACTTAGAGAAATGGGATTTGGAGTTTGGGAAGGTCTTTTAATAAAAGAAATTCAAAAAGACTATTCAGATATATATTCAACATGGAGAAATGAGCCACATTTAGTAAATATACCAGAAGGAGAAACTCTTAAAATTATAAAAGAAAGAGTAGATACTTTTATAAAGGAATTAAATGAAAAATACAATGATAAAAATATAGTTCTTGTTACACATTCAATTACATTGAGGGTTATGTTACTATCATTCCTAGAGTCAGGTATGGAAAATATATACAGAATTAAGCAAGATAACACTGCTTTAAATATAGTAGAATTTAAAGATTACGGTCCAGTAGTAATAAAGATGAATGATACAAGTCATATAAAAAATCATGTAAAAATAAATAATTCTGCACTTGAGTAAGTATCAAATTATAAGGAGAAGTTTATGAGTAAAGTTATAGTGGTTGGTGGAGGTCCATCTGGCATGATGGCAGCCTTGTCAGCTTCAAAAAACAATAATGAAGTAATATTGATTGAAAGAAATGGAGAGTTAGGGAGAAAGTTAAGAGCAACTGGTGGAGGTAGATGTAACTTTACCAACAATAGAGAGATAGAAGCTTTTTTTGATAAGGTTGTAAACAATAAAAAATTTCTATATAGTAGCTTTTATGCATTTACAAATAAAAATCTTATATCGTATTTTGAAAGTAAAAATTTAGAGTATAAGATTGAAGAAGAAAATGACCATAAGGTTTATACTAAGAATGATAAATCGATAGAAGTAATAGAAGTATTAAATAAGGACTTAATTAATCATAATGTAAAGATAATGTATAATAAAAAAGTTGTGGATATTATAATTGAAAAAATCACTGAACAAGATGACCATAACAATAATAAAGCAAATTATTCAATAAAGGGTGTCATTTTAGATAATGGAGATAATATATTAGGTGATAAAGTTATTATATCAACTGGAGGAGTTAGTTATTCAAAAACAGGTTCAGATGGTTTAATGTATAAGGTTCTTCAAAATCATGGACATACATTAAATAAACTATATCCTGCTTTAGCTCCACTTACAATAGAAGAAAAATGGATTAAAGCTTTACAAGGAATATCTATGAGAAATGTAGAAATATCTTGTAAGATTAAGAAAAAGAAAATATCAAAATCAGGAGACATGCTATTTGCACATTTTGGGATAACAGGTCCTTGTGTACTTATAATGTCTTCTTATATCAATAAGATTATTGAAAAAGATAAGGTAGAATTAAATATAGATTTTTTACCAAATTTAGATGTCAATGAAATTTCTAATATAATTAGAGAAATTCCAAATAAAAATATCTTAAATAATCTTAAACAGATATTACCTCAAAACTTCTTAAGAGAAATTCTTTCTATATTATCTTTAAGTGATAAAAAAGCAAATGAGTTGTCTAAGGCTGATGAAATTAAAATTATTGAGTATATAAAAAATATGAAAATAACTTGTAATGGAACTACAGGCATAAACACTGGAATGGTTACTTCTGGTGGTATTTCAGTTAAAGAAATTAATTCTTCTACAATGGAGTCTAAGTTAATAAAGGATTTATTTTTTACAGGTGAGGTAATAGATGTAGATGCAGAAACTGGTGGATATAATTTACAAATAGCATTTTCAACTGGATATCTTGCAGGGACTAGTGTATAAGTATAGTTTTTAATAAGTCGATTATTAAATATAAATAAAATAGAGGTGTAGATATGAGTAATTTGATTATAGCTGTGGATGGACCAGCAGGGGCTGGTAAAAGTACAATAGCTAAGATAGTAGCAGAAAAACTAAATATAAATTATATAGATACAGGTGCTATGTATAGAGCTGTTACTTATAAGTGTTTAAAAAATAATATTGATGTCAATAATGAAAAAGAAGTTATTAAAATAGCTGAAAATTCGGATATAGATTTTAAAAATAATAGCATATATTTAGACCAAAAAATTATAAATGAGGAAATCAGAACAATAGAAGTAAGCAATAATGTTTCCAATGTAGCTAAGATAAAAGAAGTAAGAAAGTTGATGGTTGAAGTTCAACGAAAAATTGGAACAAAAAGTTCAGTAATATTAGATGGTAGAGATATAGGTTCATATGTTTTTCCAAATGCAGATTATAAATTCTTTTTAGTAGCTACACCAGAAGAAAGAGGAAGTAGACGCTATAAAGAACTTTGTAATAAAGGATATAATACTACTTTAAAAGAAGTAATTGAAGATATAGTAAAGAGAGATGAAATTGATTCAAATAGAGAATTTGCACCACTAGTAAAAGCTGATGATGCACTAGAAATAGATACTACAGGAAAGACTATAGAGCAGGTTGTACAAGAAGTTGTATCTAAGATAAGTTTTTAAGCTCAATGTATCTAAAACGAGAATATAATGTAGTATTGAAGGGAGATAAACGTGAATTTTTATAGATTTGCAATAAATATTTTTAGATGTTTTTCTAAAGTGTTTTTTAAATATGAAGTTATAGGTGCCGAAAATATACCAGATAGAGGAAATATAGTGGTGGCTTCAAATCATAAGTCAAATCTTGATCCTGTATTTTTAGCTGCAGCTATAGAGAATAGGGAGATAGCAGCTATTGCAAAACAAGAATTATTTAAAGTGAAACCATTAGGTTTTATATTAAAAAAATTGCATGTTATGCCTATAAATAGAGAAAAGCCAGATGTATCTACTATAAAAACTATTTTAAGGTCAATTAGAGATGGTTATGTGTTGGGAATATTTCCAGAAGGAACAAGAATTAAAGGAGATAACTTTGGCAAAGCTAAGGCAGGTCTTTCTCTATTTACAATAAAGAGTAAATCTAAGGTTGTACCAGTGTCGATAATATCTAAGTATAAACTTTTTAGTAAGGTAATTGTGTATTTTGGAGAGCCAATATCATTTGAAGAACATTTTAAAGAAAAGTTAAGTAATGATGACCATGAAAGAATGTCACAAGAAGTTTTAGAAATAATAAAACAGAATTACTTTAAATATTCAAAATAAGGGGGGAATTTTGTGAATGTTAAAATAGCAAAAAATGCAGGATTTTGCTTTGGAGTAAAGAGAGCAATGAAAATGGCATGGGATGAAGTAGAGAAAAATGATTCTGGAATATATGCTTTAGGACCTCTTATTCATAACAAACAAGCAGTAGCAAGATATGAACAGAAAGGTCTTAAAACTGTAGATGAAATTGATATAATACCAGATTATGAAAATATGATAATAAGATCTCATGGAGTTCCTGAGAAAGTATACAAAGAAGCTAAAAATAAAAAGCTTAAAATTGTAGATACTACATGTCCATTTGTAAAGAAAATACATACAGTAGTGAGTGAGTATCATAATAAGGGTTATGAAATAATAGTTATTGGAGATATGAAACATCCAGAGGTGATAGGTATAAATGGATGGTGCGAAAACTCAGCAATAATAATAAAAGCTGTAGAGCGAATGGAGAATATGGAATTTGACAATTCAAAACAATATTGTGTTGTTGCACAGACAACGATAAATCCAGATTTATATTCAAATATAGTTGACAAATTAGCTGATAAACTAGAACATATAGTGTTTAATGATACAATCTGTTCAGCTACAAAAACTAGACAAGAAGCAGCTAAAGAATTAGCAAGAGAAGTTGATTGTATGATAGTTATAGGTGGAAAACACAGTTCTAATACTCAAAAGTTAGTAAAAGTTTGTGAAGATTTAGTTCCAACCTTTGCAATAGAAACTAAAGACGAATTGGATGTAAATATGCTTAAGAAGTATAAAAATGTAGGAGTTACAGCAGGAGCATCTACACCAGATTGGATAATAGAGGAAGTAATAACATTTATTGAGAATTTATAAATATAGTAAACAATAAAAACATGTGTACTATTGGTATAATATATAAAATTTATTGTAATATCTATATGTAATTTTATACTATTACATGTCATAACTAGATAACCTAATATCAGAAAGTGTGTATCTTAATATGCAAGAAATTAACAATATAAGATATGCACTTTTTAATATTAGAAATTTAAAAGGTATAATGATATTGATTATCAATAACAAATGAAAAATAATATAATTATTGCGAAATTAATATAGGAGGTAAATTAATGGAAATGTTAATATCTGCTTCTGAAGAAGCATTTTTACATGTGGGTTCTATGATTGGATTTTTTATTTTGCTATTTGGATATATAAACTATAAAACTAGTGGTAATTTTACTAATATTATATCAAAAAATAGAAAATATCAACCTTTAATAGGAGCTTTGATAGGAGCTATACCAGGTTGTGGTGGGAGTTTGGCAATCATGCCATTATATATAAGTGGAAAATTAAGCTTTGGAGCAATCATTGCAAGTTTAATAGCAAGTATGGGGGATGCTGCATTTATACTTATTTCATCAAATATTAAAATGTATTTTTTTGTGACTATAGTT
This sequence comes from Clostridioides sp. ZZV14-6150, assembly GCF_020657875.1. Classification (NCBI taxonomy): domain Bacteria; kingdom Bacillati; phylum Bacillota; class Clostridia; order Peptostreptococcales; family Peptostreptococcaceae; genus Clostridioides; species Clostridioides sp. ZZV14-6150. The sequence continues at coordinate 53,855 of NZ_JAGWDA010000002.1, forward strand.
AGTACAATTACAGGAATAATAACGGGACAACTAGTAGATTATTTTAAATTAGAAAAAAAATTGAAATTAAATAAATATAGAAAATCAGACAAACATAATATAGATAAAAGTGACCATAAAGAGAATGAAGAGTCGCATAATCATGATGGTATCATTTTGGATAATTTAGCTAAATCTCATGGAAATACGAATAGACTTGCATTTATAATAACACATGGTAAAGGGTACAAAGTTTATATAGGAATTGTATTAATAGGTTTTATATTTATGTCTCTTGCTCATTCTGGAATAAATCTTCCTATTATTGAAAAATTACATTCACTAGAAGAAGCAATAGCAGTTATAGGAATACTATTCTCAATAGTTTATATGTGGTGTTTTAAAAAAGTATTTAAAAATTCTAATCAAAAAGAGGAAGAAAATAAGAAGATTTCCTTAAGAGAAATGCTTATACATTCTGTAGGTGAAATTTCATTTGTTATTACATGGATTTTTATTGCATATCTTATTTACGATTTGATAATATTGGTTTTAGGTGGAGATGAATACTTAGTTAATTTAGTTTTATCAACAGGTGTAATTAGTGTATTTATAGGTGCAGGTCTCGGGCTTATTCCAGGGTGTGGTATACAAATTGTACTTATGTCATTTTACTTGAAAGGAACTATACCACTTGGTGCAGTAATAGCTAATTCCATATCTCAAGATGGAGATGCTCTTTTTCCACTTTTAGCAATGGACAAAAAATCTTCCTTATGGGCTATGATTATTACTACTATACCAGCTATAATCGTAGGAATGATAGTTTATGCATTTTTAGGTTAATTAAAAGTAGTTATTAGTATAAATGATAAAAATACATAAATCTATACTATGGATATAGTAACAAATATTAAAAATATAAAAAATAAAATTTAATATAATTAAAATATTTATAAAGAACATGAGAAATAATATTATTGTTTCTCATGTTTTTGTATTTAATTTAATAAATTATGGAATAAATGCTTTTTATCGAAGATAGGCCAAATACTCCATACTCAACGTAAGTAGGGTAGAGATGTAAGCATAAAATATGCTAATATAAATTAATATGATACAACAAGTATATTGATATAAAAAATTTAAGAGGAGTTGTAAAAATGAGTAATTTGAAAAAAAAGTGTGATGTAGCAAGTGGAAGAGATAAAGCTGATATTGTACTTAAAAATGGAACAATTATAAATGTATTCACAGAAGAATTAATAGTAGGAGATATAGCAATAGTAGAGGATACAATTGTTGGAATCGGCGAATATAGTGGAAAAGTAGAGATTGATTGTAGTGGTAAATACTTATCACCTGGTTTTATTGATGCACATATGCATATTGAGTCTACAATGGTAATGCCAATTGAATTATCAAAAAAATTACTAAAGTCAGGTACAACAACTGTTATAGCTGACCCTCATGAACTAGTCAATGTAAAAGGAGCAAGTGCAATAGACTTTTTACTAGAATCAACAGAAGAGATACCTTTAAATGTATATATTATGCTACCATCATCTGTACCTGCAACAAGATTCGAAACTAATGGAATAGGAAATTTTAGTGCAAAAGATATGGATGCCTACATAAATAATCCTAGAATCTTAGGATTAGGAGAGGTAATGTGTTTTAATGATGTTATATCTGCTGAAAAAGAAATTTTAGATAAATTAGAGGCTTTTAAAGATAAAATGGCAGATGGACATGCACCAAATATAACTGGAAAGTCACTTCAAGCATATGTATGTGCAGGAATAAAAAATGACCATGAATGTGTAACTTTTAATGAAGTGTATGAAAAATTAAGAGCAGGTCTAAAAATTTTTATAAGAGAAGGAAGTGCAGCAAAAAACTTAGAAGCTATAATAAAGGGATTATTGAAATATAGCTTACCAATTGAAGAATTTATGTTTTGTACAGACGACAAACATTTGGATGATATAGAAAAACAAGGGCATATAAGATGGAATATAAAATGTGCAATCGATTTGGGTATGGAGCCAATTAAAGCTATTAAAATTGCAACTTATAATTCAGCAAGAGCATATGGTCTAAATAGAATTGGAGCAATAGGTGCTGGGTATAAAGCAGATATTGTTGTTCTAAACAATTTAGAAAATATGGAGGTAGGTAGTGTTTATAAAGATGGTAAATTGATAGATGAGGGAATTTTTTCTGATTATAATTATGAAATTAAGGATAAAGAGCTGCTTAATACAGTTAAATTTAAAGATATTGATAGAGAAAAAATACAATTAAAGTCAAATGAGAAAAATTATGTAATGGAAATTGTACCATATCAGATTCTAACAAATAAATTATTTGAATCTATACCAAACAAAAATGGATATTTCAATCCAAATGAAGAATATTCAAAGCTTTGTGTTGTTGAGAGACATAGAATGACTGGAAACATATCAGTTGCACCATTAAAAGGTTTTGGTATAAAAAATGGAGCAATAGCAACTACTGTAGCTCATGATTCACATAATATCATAGTTGCAGGAGATAATGATGAAGATATTATAGTTGCAGTAAATTACTTGAGAGATATACAGGGTGGCTATGTAATTGTATCAAATGGAAAAGTACTTGCTCACTTAAGTCTTCAAGTAGCTGGATTAATTAGTACTCTTCCAGCAGATAAAGTGCAAGAAACAACTGATAATATGTTAAAAATAGCAAGAAAAATGGGAGTTCCAAAGTATGTAGACCCTTTTATTACACTTTCATTTATGGCTCTTCCTGTTATTCCAAAAATAAGACTTACTGATTTAGGTCTATTTGATGTAGAAGAATTTAAATTTATATAGATTAGAGTATTAGAAGATTAAAAATAAATAAGCAGGATTTAATACATAAATTAAATCCTGCTTATTTTAATTACTATAATTATTTAACATAAATTCCATTTTAAATGCTCTAATCAAATAAAGTTGAAATTTTTAGTATATAAAATTTACATATCCATGAAATTTTCCATATAAAAAAGTAAAATATTTTATTTATATATAGAAATATAGGGTATTAATATAAATATAGTATAAATTATTGATTAAAAAACAAAAGGAGAGATATTTATGTTAAGTATAGGTACAAAAGCACCAGAATTTACATTAGAAGATAAGGATGGAAATGAAGTCAGTATGTCAGATTTTAAGGGGAAAAAAGTGGTAATATATTTTTATCCTAAAGATAATACACCAGGATGCACACGTCAGGCATGTGCATTTAGAAACGCATATGAAGGATTTAAAAATAATGATATACCAGTTATTGGAATAAGTAAAGATAGTATTAAATCACATCAAAAATTTGCAGAAAAACATGAGCTTCCTTTTATTTTACTTTCTGACCCAGATTTAATTGCTATTAAGGCTTTTGATGTGTGGAAAGAGAAAAAAATGTATGGGAAAACTGCTCTAGGAGTCGTTCGTGCAACTTATATTGTAGATGAAAGTGGAATTATTGAAAAAGTTTTTGAAAAAGCAAAACCAGATACAAATGCACAAGAGATTCTTGAATATTTGGAAAAACAGGAGTAATAAGAATTTATGATTATAATGTTATCACCAGCTAAAAATATGAAACATGCACAAGCAGTTGATAGAGATTTAAGCTTACCTTGTTTTATAGATAATGCAAAAGAAATATCAAAGAATATAAAAAAATTTAGTTTAGAAGATTTTAAAAATAAAATGAAAATCAACGAGAAGTTAGCCATATTAAACAAGAGTAGATTTGATAATTTTAAATTTGACAGTCTAGGAAGTCCTGCAATCTTAACTTATGATGGAATACAATATAAAAATATAGAAGCAGAGCGTTTTACAAAGCAAGATGAGGAATTTGCAAATAGTTGTATTCGAATCATAAGTGGATTGTATGGGGTTGTAAAACCTTATGATAGTATATATGAATACAGACTAGAAATGCAGACAAAGCTACAGATAAGAGAATTTAAAAATTTATATGAATATTGGGGAGACAGTATATATAAAGAATTAAGTAAAGAAAATACAGCTATTGTCAATCTTGCATCAAGTGAATACAGTAAAACTGTGGGAAAATTTATCAATGATAATCATACATATGTAACATGTAATTTTAAAATAAATAAAAATAATATATTAAAAGTTGAATCAACACAAGCAAAGAAAGCTAGAGGAATGATGGTAAAATATATTATTAAAAATAAAATAGAAGATATTAACGACTTAAAAAAATTTAATTTAGAAGGGTATAAATATCAAGAAAACTTATCTAACAATAATGAGTATGTGTTTGTAAAAGAGTAGATATTTTTATATAGATTTTAAACCAAATTGTTAAATTTAGGTAAAATATAATTGTTGAGTATTGAATTGAATTGGATTTTAAAATATAATTATTCTTAAATCAAAAAAAGAAAGGAGTGATCTTCCAAAATGGAAAATCACAAACAGATGCCTTGGCATTCGATGGCAACACATGAAGTATTAGAGAGTTTAGACTCATCAGAGGAGGGGCTCACCGATACCGAGGCGGAAAACAGGATTAAAGAGCATGGTTTAAATGAACTGAGAAAAAGACCACCTAGAACAGTTTTACAAATGCTTTGGACCCAAGTTACAGATGCTATGGTATTGATACTAATAGGTGCATCAGTATTATCTTTAGCATTTGGAGAATTTACAGAAGCTTTTGTAATTCTAATAATTGTAACAGTAAATGCAGTTATTGGTATTGTTCAAGAAAAAAAAGCAGAATCATCATTAGAAGCACTAAAAAATATGAATTCACCTACAGCACGTGTTATGCGTGATGGTGAAGAAAATGTTATCCAAGCAAGTAATCTTGTAATAGGAGATATTGTTTTTTTAGAAGATGGAGCAATGATTCCAGCAGACATTCGTTTAATAGATACATCTAGCTTAAAAATTCAAGAAGCTTCTTTAACAGGAGAGTCTGTACCATCAGAAAAAGATTCAGATGACCTTTTACCTGAAGAAAGTGTATTAGGAGACCGTAGTAATATGGCTTATACGTCTTCAATTGTCACATATGGTAGAGGTATAGGCGTTGTAGTTGCAACTGGTATGGACACAGAAGTAGGTAATATAGCACATCTTTTAGATTCACAAAATGATTTTGATACTCCTATAAAACGTAAACTTAATACTGTTGGAAAGACATTAAGTGTTATAGGTATTATTGTATGCGTTATTATATTTGCAATAGGTGCATTTTACCAGAGACCTCTCTTACCAATGTTTATGATTGCAATTTCCCTTGCTATATCAATCATTCCAGAGGGATTACCTGCAACAGCAACCATTGTAATGGCTCTAGGTGTGCAACGTATGGCTAAAAAAAATGCTTTGATTAGAAAGTTACCAGCAGTTGAAACATTAGGAGGAGCTACAGTAATATGTTGTGATAAAACTGGTACATTAACCTTAAATAAAATGACTGTTACACATATTGCTGTAAATGGCGATTTTGAATCTGGAAAAGTAACATCAATAGATACTGCGTCTGAGAAACATCCACTAGTATACAAAGAGATTGTTTATGCTGGTGCACTTTGTAATGATGCATGTATAAATCCAGATAAAACAGATGAAATATTAGGTGATCCAACAGAAGGTTCATTGATTTTTATGGCTAATAAATTTGGAATAGATCAAGAAGCTCTTGAAGAGAAATATCCACGTGTATTTGAGCAACCTTTTGATTCCGACAGAAAATGTATGACAACTGTTCATGATATAGATGGAAAAATCACAGTATATACTAAAGGTGCAGTGGATGAACTTCTCCATTTATGTACCAAAATATTAACATCAAAAGGTGAAAGAAACATTACAGAGTTGGATAAAAAAAATATACACGAATTATGTCTCGCTATGTCTAAAGATGCATTACGTGTACTTGGTTTTGCTAAGCGTGAAATTTTATCGATACCAAAGGAAGATAGTGAAAACATAGAATATGATTTGACATTTATTGGTATGGTTGGTATGATTGACCCACCAAGAACTGAGGTAATTGATGCAGTAAAAACTTGTAAAGAAGCAGGCATAAGAACCATAATGATAACAGGTGACCATAAAGTCACTGCCACAACAATAGCTCATGAATTGGGAATTTGGAATGAAGGAAATACTGTTATATCTGGTGATGAACTTGATAATTTAAGTGATGAGGAACTGGATAAAGCTGTTAAAAATGCTACAGTATTTGCTCGTGTATCACCATTTGATAAACTCAGAATTATACAGTCTCTAAAAAGAATCGGAGAAGTACCAGCGATGACTGGAGATGGGGTAAATGACTCCCCTGCATTAAAGTCTGCTGATATTGGTATAGCTATGGGTATAAGTGGTACAGATGTGGCAAAAGATTCTTCAGATATGATTTTAATGGATGATAGTTTTACCACAATTGCTTATGCAATAAAAGAGGGTAGGCGTGTATATAGAAATATACAAAAGGTTATACAATTCTTGCTTGTTGGAAATATAGCAGAGATACTTACACTATTTGTTGCAATATTGTTAAACTGGGATACTCCACTTCTTGCTGTGCATATTCTATGGGTAAACCTTGCAACAGCAACTCTTCCAGCGCTTGCTCTTGGAGTTGACCCACCAAGTATAAACATAATGAAGCATCAACCTGTTAAATCAGAAAGTTTGTTTGAAAAAAATCTTGTACAAAGAGTTATTACTCAGGGGATATTTGTAGCAATAATGACCATTTTAGCATATAAAATTGGTCTTAATATAGGAAACCATACTGTAGGTCAAACAATGGCATTCTGTGTATTAGCATTTTCACAAATGTTGCGTGCATTTAGCCAACGTTCAAATACAGACTCTATGTTTACTAAAAATAGTGGTAAAAACCCATTTCTTTTAATCTCATTTTTAACTTCTGCTTTGCTTATGGCAGTTATATTATTTGTCCCTAATTTTAGAGATGCATTTAATTTAACTGTTTTAAATAGCTCACAGTGGCTTGTAACAGTAATTTTAGCTATAATGTCTGTAGTGCAAGTAGAGGTTGGAAAATTTATTAAAAGAAAATTATATAAAAAATAGTTGACAAAATTAGGAAAAAAATATAAGATATAAAACATAGAAAAATTAAATAAATCTTATCCAGAGAGGTGGAGGGACTGGCCCTATGAAACCCGGCAACCAGTATATTTATATACATTGGTGCTAAATCCTGCGGCGAAAGCTGAGAGATGAGTATAATTAAGCTTATACAGAGCCTGAGTTATATACTCAGGCTTTATTTATTTTAAATCTCATCTGACAAATAGTTTAATTTTCTTAATTAAAATCTAAGGGGGATACAAAAATGTATAACAAAGAAACAATATGCGTGCAAGGAAATTATAAGCCAGGAAATGGAGAACCAAGAGTTTTACCTTTATATCAAAGTACAACTTTTAAATATAGTAGTATAGACCAACTTGCTGACTTATTTGATTTAAAAGCTGATGGTCATATGTATTCCAGAATAAGTAATCCTACTGTTCAAGCTTTTGAAGAAAAGATAAGTTTGTTAGAGGGAGGAGTATCATCTGTTGCCGTATCATCAGGTCAATCTGCAAATATGTTGGCAGTTTTAAATATATGTAAATCTGGAGATAGTATACTTTGTTCTTCAAAAGTATATGGAGGAACATTTAATTTATTAGGACCTAGTCTTAAAAAATTTGGAATAGATTTAATATCATTTGATTTAGATGCAAGCGAGGATGAAATAGTAGAACTTGCAAATGAAAATACTAAAGTTGTATTTGCAGAGACACTTGCAAATCCAACTCTTGAAGTTATAGATTTTGAAAAAATAGCAAATGTAGCTAAAAGAATTAATGTTCCATTTATAGTTGATAACTCGTTAGCATCACCAGTGCTTTGTAATCCACTAAAATATGGAGCAAATATAGTCACTCATTCTACTACAAAATATTTAGATGGCCATGCTTCAAGTGTTGGTGGAATTATAGTAGATGGTGGAAATTTTAACTGGGACAATGGAAAATTTCCAGAATTAGTTGAGCCAGACCCAACATATCATGGAATAAGTTATACTGAGAAGTTTGGCAATGCTGCATATGCTACTAAAACAAGAGTTCAATTACTTAGAGACTATGGAAATTGTTTGAGTCCATTTAACGCATATCTTACTAATTTAAATATTGAAACACTACATCTTAGAATGGAGAGACATAGTGAAAATGCACTTAAGATAGCTAAGTTTTTAGAAAAACATAAAAATGTAGATTGGATTAACTATCCAGGACTTGAAAATAATAAGTATTATGAAAATGCCAAGAAATATCTATCAAAAGGATGCAGTGGAGTTTTATCATTTGGAGTAAAAGGGGGACTTGAAAATGCTAAAAAATTTGTGGAAAAACTACAAATAGCAGCATTAGTCACTCATGTATCAGATGTAAGAACTTGTGTTATACATCCAGCTTCAACTACTCATAGACAATTAACAGAAGAACAATTAATTGCATCTGGAGTATTACCTTCACTAATAAGATTATCTGTTGGAATAGAAAATGTAGAGGATTTAATAGCTGATTTAGATCAAGCTTTAAATTTCTAATAGTATAAGAGAAAGAGAAGTGAAAAGATATGGCTTTAATACTACCAAAGGGGCTACCTGTTATTAATAAATTATTAGATGAAGGAATAGATGTGATTTGTAAAGAAGACTTTAATAAACATTTAGAATACAAAGAAAATATAGATACTAAAATAGCTATATTAAATCTAATGCCCATAAAAATAGATACAGAGTTAGATTTACTTAGAAGAATAGATAAGACAGGTTTTAATGTATCTGTAGAATTTATTAAAATCTCAACAAGAGAGAGTAAAAGAAGTTGTAATGAATATGTTAAGAATTTTTATAAAACATTTGATGAAGCAAAAAAAGAATCTTTTGATGGTTTTATAATAACAGGAGCTCCAGTTGAACAAATGGAGTTTGAAGAAGTTGATTATTGGGATGAACTAAAAGATATTATGGATTATTCTAAAAGTAAGGCTAAATCTACATTATATATATGTTGGGCAGCTCAAGCAGGTCTTTACAAATACTACAATGTAAAAAAACTTCCATTAAGTCAAAAATGTTTTGGAGTATTTAAGCATGAAGTAGATAAAAATAGTAAGATAGTAGATGGATTTGAAAAAGAGTTTTTTGCTCCACATTCAAGACACACTACTGTAAATATTGAAACTTTAAAAAATAATGATGAATTAAGCATTGTAAGTCATTCTAAAGAAGCTGGTCCTTATATAATTACAAATTCAAGAGATGTATTTGTAATGGGTCACAGTGAATATGATAAATATACTTTAGATAGAGAATATAAAAGAGATGTAGATAGAGGTGATAAAATCTCAATACCTCAAAATTACTATATAAATGACGATCCTTCAAAAGAACCAACTGTTAAATGGAAAAAACATTCAGAACTTTTGTTTAGAAATTGGATAAAAAACTATTTAATAATATAAAATACAACCAAAAAAATATGAGAATCTATAAGGTATAAAAGTAATTATAATACTTCTTTATACCTTATTTTTATTTTATAAAATTGACATTATAAAAGTAGTTTTATATAATAAGACTAAACCGACTGATGGTCTATTGAAAGGAGAAACTATATGAGAATTATAAAAGACCCTGAAGAACGTAAAAGTGAAATCCTCAACACAGCTGAAGTGCTTTTTTGTACTAAAGGATACACAAAAACTACTATAAATGATATTTTAAATGAGATTGGAATTGCAAAAGGAACATTTTATTACTACTTTAAATCTAAAGAAGAGGTAATGGATGCAATTATAACTAGAATTATAGATAATGATATAAATATGTTAAAAGAAATTGCTTCAAATCCAGACATTCCAGTTGTTGAAAAGTTTTTTCAAATATTAATATCTCAAAGACCTAAAGTTGGAGGAAGTAAAGAAAAAGTGATTAATCAATTTCACCAACCCAACAATGCTGAGATGCATCAAAAGACAATAGTTAAAACTATTTTAAATTTTACACCTATTTTAACAGAGGTAGTAGAACAAGGTATAAGAGAAGGAATATTCAATACAAAATATCCAAAAGAGACAATAGAGTTTTTACTTGTTTCTTCTGAATGTATATTTGATAAAGGTATGTTTGATTGGGATAATGATGAAATACTACAAAAAGCAAAGGCATTTGTTTGTATTATGGAAACGACTTTGGGTGCACATAAAGGAAGTTTTGATTTTGTATATAATATGTTAACAGAAGATTAAATTTATTGTAATAGTAAATAACTTTAGATTTTAATTTTTAAATAAGATTAAAATGAGAGGAATCGGTGTAAAATAAATACATCGATTTTTTATTAAAAATATTTTATACAAAAATTTCAATAATAAGATAAACTATTTATGACTGAAGTTAGAATATTGTTATTGACAATAAATACTTAATACTATAATATTTAATACATTAAATATTTATAGTGTTAAGTATTATTTATAAAATATTTTTGAATTTAAAGTTAAAAATATTAGTAAAATAAAGTATTTTTACAGGGAGAATTTATATGGATGAGATAAGTTTTAAAAAAGCACTGCTAGAATTAACTAGAGATATAAATATTAAATTTACAACTTCATTAAGTCAGTTTTATCAACCGCTTGGGATTACAGCAGTACAAGCTTTGATTTTATCAGAACTATGTGAACATGGAGAGAAAAAAATAAGTGATTTAGGTAAAAATTTGAATATGACAAATAGCAATGTATCAGTAATATGCCAAAGACTAGAAAAAAATGGATTTTTAAATCGTATAAGAGATAAAGAAGACCAACGAATTGTAAAAGTTAAAGTAACAGAAAAATCGTTAGATATACAAGAAAATATTTCAAGTAGTATTTTTGATGACTATTTTGAAAATATGACTAGTGAAAAATTGCAAGATATGGAAGATATAATAGAGGGCTTAAAAAAATTAAATAAGCTTTTAACTCATATTGATTGCAAATAACATAAAATTAATTTAAAGGAGAACAAAATTATGGATGAACACAAACCACAAAAGAGGTCAATACTCTATTACTATACAATAATAATAATAGTAGTAATGTTTTTAAATGCTTTAATATTTCCAAGTCTAATGGATAAAAAAATGGTTGAGATTGATTATGGAAAATTTCTTACAATGTTAGATACAGGAAAGGTTAAATCTGTTGAGATAGAAAGTAATAAAATTGCAATAAGCCCATCTAGTAGTAAGGATAAAAATATATACATAACTGGTAGAATGGATGATCCAGAACTAGTTGATAGATTAAAAGATGCAAAAGTAGAATTTACTAAGATTATTCCTAAAGAAAATTCACCTCTTTTAAGTATTTTACTTACATGGATAGTACCTATAGGTATTCTTATGCTATTTGGTAATTTAATGATGAAATCAATGCAAAAACGAATGGGTGGTAATAGTATGCAATTTGGAAAGAGCAATGCCAAAATGTATGTATCTGCCCAAAGTGGAAAAAGATTTAATGATGTAGCTGGTCAAGATGAGGCAAAAGAAGCTCTAAGTGAGATAGTAGATTTCTTACACAACCCAGAAAAATATAAAAAAATAGGAGCACAAATGCCAAAAGGTGCACTTTTAGTAGGACCTCCAGGAACAGGAAAAACATTACTTGCAAAAGCTGTAGCAGGCGAAGCAGATGTACCATTTTTCTCAATCTCTGGTTCTGAATTTGTTGAGATGTTTGTAGGTATGGGAGCATCTAGAATACGTGATTTATTTAAGCAAGCTAAAGAGAAAGCTCCATGTATAGTGTTTATAGATGAAATTGATACTATAGGTAAAAAGCGTGATAATGGAAGTGGACTAGGTGGAAATGATGAACGTGAACAAACTTTAAATCAGTTATTAAGTGAGATGGATGGATTTGACGGTGGAATAGGTGTAGTAATACTAGCTGCAACGAATAGACCTGATAGTCTTGATAAAGCATTACTTCGTCCAGGACGATTTGATAGACGTATACCAGTTGAACTTCCAGACCTTGGAGGACGTGAAGCTATATTAAAGGTACATGCTAAAAATGTAAATGTAGACTCAAATATAGATTATAATGCAATCGCTAGGTCTACATCAGGAGCATCTGGAGCAGAACTTGCAAATATTGTAAACGAAGCAGCACTTTTAGCAGTTAAATCTGGCAGGGATGTAGTTGAGCAACAAGATTTTGAGGAATCTGTTGAGACCGTAATTGCAGGATATCAACGTAAAGGAGCTGTGATTTCTGATAAAGAAAAGAAAATCATAGCTTATCATGAAATAGGTCACGCACTTGTTGCTGCAATGCAGAAACATTCTGCACCTGTCCATAAAATTACAATAATACCTAGGACTTCAGGTGCATTGGGTTATACTATGCAAGTTGCAGAAGATGAAAGTGTACTTATGTCCAAAGAAGAAGCAATTGATAAAATAACTACTTTTACAGGTGGTCGTGCTGCTGAAGAAGTTATTTTTAATACTTGTACATCAGGTGCATCAAATGATATAGAGCAAGCTACTAAGATTGCAAGAGCTATGGTTACTCGTCTTGGTATGAGTGAGGAATTTGATATGGTTGCTCTTGAAACAGTAAGTAATCAGTACCTAGGAGGAGACTCTTCTCTTGCTTGTTCTTCAGATACTGCAGCTAAAATTGATGAAGAAGTATTTAGAATAGTAAAGACTTGTCATAAAAATGCAATTGAGATTTTAGAGAATAATATCGATAAGCTACATGAACTTGCTGAATATTTATTGGAAAAAGAGACAATTACAGGTGATGAATTCATGGAAATACTAAATTTAAAGTAAATATGTTGGAATAAAGATTGTAGTAATAGTTTTATTTAAATATGTATTTGCATATTTAAAACTGTTAATGCATTTTCAATAAAATATAAATAAAAAATATATATAAATCAAAACAAGAGAATTGACAAAAATGAATGTATAAAAAATAAAAATGCCTATTATTTAGGCATTTTTATTTTACAATTAAAGTACATACTTGTATCTTTACATAATCTTAATCATTAAAAATACATCTTAACTACATTTTTATACTAGAATTGATATTATAATAGTAATGAAATGTACAAGGAGGTTGTTTGATGGACAGACCAAATCCTGATATTCTATTAAAAAAAATAAAGAATGAAGAGAAAAAACTAAATAGAGGTCAGTTAAAAATATTTTTTGGGTATGCAGCAGGTGTAGGTAAAACTTATTCTATGTTGGAGTCTGCACAAAATTTAAAAAAAGTAGGGATTGATGTGGTAGTTGGATATATTGAACCACATACTAGACCAGAAACATTAGCATTACTTGATGGATTAGAGACTCTTCCTGTAAAAGAAATAGAATATAAGTCTATAAAATTAAAAGAGTTTGATTTAGATGCGGCATTAGCAAGAAAGCCAGAAGTTATATTAGTTGATGAGTTTGCTCATTCCAATGTCACTGGGTTAAGGCATACTAAAAGATGGCAGGATATAGAGGAATTATTATTAGCAGGTATAAATGTATATACTACTGTAAATGTACAACATCTAGAAAGTTTAAATGATATCGTGGAGATAATTACAAATGTATCAGTCAAAGAAACTATACCAGATAAATTTTTAGATACAAGTACGCAATTAGAGCTTATAGATGTTGAACCTGATGTACTTCTTGAAAGATTTAATGAAGGTAAAATATATAAAAAGGAACAGGCAATTAGAGCGAAAGATAATTTTTTTATAAAAGACAATTTAGTTGCACTTAGAGAAATTGCACTTAGAAAAACAGCTGAAAGAGTAAATAAAGAAGTTCAAATGACTAGATTATCAAAGGGTGATGTAACAGTAATACCTACATCAGATACACTTCTTGCATGTATAAGCCCATCTCCATCTTCAGCAAAGGTTATTAGAACCGCTTCTAGAATAGCAGATAGTACATTTGCTAAGTGGATAGCTTTATATGTTGAAACTCCAAATACAGCAAAATTACCTTTTGAGGAACAAAAACAATTACAAAACAATTTAAAACTAGCTAAGAAGTTAGGTGGTGAGATAATTGTTTTACATGGTGAAAATGTAATAGAACAGATACTTAGAATTGCCAAGATAAGAAACGTAACAAAAATTGTAATAGGTAGAAATCATTCAAATACTAAAAAATTGAGTAAAAAACTGAAAAAAGATATAGTTGACAAATTAATAGATGAAGTTGATTATATAGATATACATATAATCCCTTACAAATTTGCTTCAGAAGTTAAATATAGACCTAAAAAGGATAACTCATCAATAAAATCAAAATTTAAAATCAGTAAAATTGATTTTATAAAACTTATAATTATTACTTTAGTGATAAGCATTTTGGCATATATAGTACAAAGTATGGGATTTATAAGAGAAAATATATTACTAATATATATGTTAGGTGTAGTTTTGGTTTCTATGTGGACCAAAGGATATAGTACAGGGATAATAAGCTCTGTATTTAATATAGTACTGTTAAATTATTTTTTTACAGCACCTTTATATACATTGTCAATAGCTGATTCAAATTATATAGTAACATTAGTTGTATTCTCAATAGTTGGTATAATAACTAGTACTCTTACATCTAAGATACAACATGAGGCAGATACAGCTGCTAAAAGAGAAGAAAATACAAAAATGATATATCAAATAATTAAGGGATTTTTAAGATTGTCAAATAAAGATGATATAGTAAATAAGGGTATAGAACTTTTATGTCTTAGCCTAAGTAGAGATATAGTTTGCTATTTAAATATGGATAAGGATAAGAAATCAAAGTTCTATAAAAAAAATACTGCTAATAAGGATAAAAACGATTTAGATATAGAAGATGAAAAAGCTGTTGCAAGTTGGGTCTTGTCTAATTCAACAGTAGCAGGTAGTGATACAGATACACTTCCTGGTTCAAAAGGATATTATATACCAATTATAGGTATGAATTCAACTTTGGGGGTTATTGGTATATCGTGTGTTGATTCAAAATTAGATACAGAAGATATAAGTTTAATTGAAACAATAACTGCTCAAATGGCAATAGCTCTTGATAGAGAAATTCTATCAGAAGCAAAAGAAAATACTAATCTTGAGATAGAAAGAGAGAGGCTTAGAAGTAATCTTTTAAGAGCAGTTTCACATGACCTCAGAACACCATTAGCAGGAATATCTGGAGCAGTTAGTACAATTATAAAAAATAAAGATACTATAGGTCAGGATATAATAGACGAGCTACTTAGTGGTGTATATGAAGATACTCAGTGGTTAATAAGACTTGTTGAAAATTTACTTAGCATGACTAAGATAGATGAAGGAAAGTTAGAAGTCAAAAAACATTCTGAACTTGTTGAGGAAATTATATCAGAGGCATTACAAAATATTAAAAAAAGAATTGAAAATGCAATTATAGATATTAATATACCAGAGCAAATATTATTTGTTCCTATGGATGCCAAATTAATAGAACAGGTTTTAATTAATCTAATAGATAATGCTTTAAAATATTCAAAAGAGGATTGTAAAATAAATATAATTGTATATGAAAAAGAAGATTATGTTTGGTTTGAAGTGTCTGATAATGGTCCTGGAATATCCAAAGAACTGAAGGAGCATATATTTGATAGATTCTTTACTGGAGAAGAAGGTACTAAGGATTCTAGAAAAGGTGTTGGACTTGGATTATCAATTTGTAAATCTATAATTCAAGCTCATAAAGGTGAAATTTTAGTAGTAAATAATAAAGATAAAGGTTCAACTTTTAAATTTAGTTTGCCCAAAGAAAATGAATAGTATGAAATTTTGAAATCTAGTTTTGGAGGAAGAAATGAGTAAAAAACTTATATTATTAGTAGAGGATGATAAAACAATAAGAAAATTTATATCTACTGCACTTGCAACACAAGATTATGATGTTAAAGAGGCTATAACTGGTAAAGAAGGAATATCAATTGCTGTCTCATATTCTCCAGATGTCGTTCTCTTGGATTTAGGGCTAGAAGATATGGATGGAATAGAGGTAATAAAAGCTATTAGGCAGTTTTCAAATATACCAATAATTGTAGTTTCAGCTAGAGAACAAGACAGAGAAAAGGTAGAAGTGTTTGATGCAGGTGCAGATGATTACTTAACAAAACCATTTTCTATAGTAGAGTTATTAGCTAGGGTAAGGGTTGCGTTTAGACACTCACAAGTAGAATTACAGCAAAAAGAAGAGATTAGGTCTACGTTTGAAGTAGATGAGTTATTTATTGATTTTGATAAAAGAAAAGTCATTGTTGACAATAACGAAGTACATTTGACACCAATTGAATATAATATTCTTTCATTACTTGCAAAGCATCATGGAAAAGTACTTACTCATAATTTTATAATAAAAGAAATATGGGGTAGTATTATAGGAAATGAAACTAAGTCCTTAAGAGTTTTTATGGCAACATTAAGACGAAAAATAGAGAAGCAACCCGCTGACCCTAGGTATATAATTACAGAAGTTGGTGTTGGATATAGACTAAATGATGAATAGACAAAATGGATACTACAATTGTATAATTTAGATTAAGTTAAAATGAAGTGTGTATGCTATTATTAATTTAAGTATATGCATTTCATTTTTTAGTACTTTTTTAGCATTGATAATATTAAACACATTTTAAAATAAAAGTATGGTATAATTTGTAAGAAAAGTCTAAGATAAAAGATAAAAGATTTAATATTTATTTTCTAATAAATTTAATATAAATAAATATTAAATAATAATTACTGAAATAGTGAAAAATAATTACAGTAATAAATATATGTAATTTTTAAAATGTAAACTGAAGTTTAGGAGTAGATTTATGTATATATTGAATTTGAATACAAGAGAGATTGTGGAAGATTTTAGAGTGAAATTTTATATACCAGAAAATTCATATCTTATATTAAGTGCTCCAAAAAATTTAAAATTACTCAAGGAAACTTTGGATATAGATGAAATAACATTTAATGATTGTCTTAAATTTGATGAAATAACAAAGCTTGATTTATTTGATAATTATGATTTTTTGAGCCTAAATACCTTTGAATTGAGAAATGGAGAAGCTGTTATAGAAGAAGTAAATATGTATTTATCAGATAATTTTATATTAGTTGTTGTAAATGAAGAGCATTTTTTATTTGAATTTGTAAAGAATCTTATTTTAAAAAATTCTCAACTTGAAAAAAATCCTGTCATCAACCTTTTTAAGATAAATTATTTAATTTTTAGAGAAGTTATAAAAAATGGCTTCGAATCTTTAGAAAAAGTTGAAGAGTTAATTCTTGAAATAGAAGATGAGATGATGGACAATATTCATAAAAATCATGTTTCTAGAATAAGTGATGTAAGAGGATTGACTAGAACTATAGTTAAAAACACCAGACCACTTTTATATATTGGAGATAGAATAATTAAAGAAAATATACGATATTTAAAATACTCCAATGTAAAAAAATATAATCTTGAAAATTTTCAAGGGATAGATTTTGGTATTGATAAATTATATAATTTTGCATTATCAACACGTGAGCTGGCAGATAAACTCCTAGATATTTATTCTTCTAGAGTAGGTGAAAAAACGAATCACTTAATTACAAAATTGACTTTACTTACGGCTATCTCTGCACCACTTACAATTATAACGGGAATATATGGAATGAACTTTAGGTATATGCCAGAACTAAATTGGCTTTATGGATATCCAGCAACATTACTTTTGATGTTAGGCATAGTTTTTGTTGGAATTATAATATTTAAAATAAAAAAATTATTGTAAAAATAAGATGCTTTTTAAACGATTTTAGAAAAAGGTATTAAAAGAAAAAGTGAATTAAGAAAATAAAGAAATATTTTAAATTGAAAATATTTATAGAAAATATTGACAATTATATTTTCTTTGCTATAATTATTAAACAAGAAGAGTAATAAATTATAAAAATGGAGGATAATACTATGAAAGGGATTTTAAAAGAACTAGTGGCAAAACTTTATAGCTTTTTTTATTTTATGTTCTGGGGCTTTTATTTTAGCGCTGGCTATTTCTTTTACAAAAATACATGTAATTCCTTTCTGGTGAGGCCTTGATTTTAATAACCTTGGGCATAGGTAAATTTTATAAAAATGATTATTTTATACGGTCATGTAAGATTTGATGCTTAATAGATTATTTTAGAGAACTCATTAATGAGTTCTCTTTTTTATTTTAAACTCAAATATAAAATTACAATATTAGGGGGTAGTAAAGATGATAGTAGTATTAAAAGTAGGAGCAGATAAGAGAGAAGTTAAGAAATTAATAGAAGCTATTTGTAGAGAGGGTGTAGAAGTGAATCCTATAGATGGAAAAGAATTAACTGTTTTAGGGTTAGTTGGAGATACTAGTAAAATAGATGCTAAAAGAATAGAAGCAAATAAGGTAGTTGAAAAAGTTATGCATGTAGTAGAACCTTTTAAAAAAGCAAATAGAAAATTTCATCCAGAACCTTCAATTATAAATGTCGATGGTATGGAAATTGGGTCAAAAAAACTTACTATGATAGCTGGTCCTTGTTCTGTTGAAACAGAAGAACAAATAGTTTCTATAGCTGAAGATGTAAAAAAATCAGGAGCGGGATTTTTAAGAGGAGGAGCATTCAAGCCAAGAACATCTCCATACGCTTTCCAAGGATTAAGATATGATGGATTAGATTTATTAAAAAAAGCAAAAGAAAAAACAGGTCTTCCTATAGTTACAGAAATAATGTCAACACAAGATATAGATGTATTTGAAGAAAATGTAGATGTAATTCAAGTTGGAGCAAGAAACATGCAAAACTTTGATTTATTAAAAGAATTAGGAAAAACAAATAAAACAATACTTTTAAAAAGAGGATTATCTGCTACAATTGAAGAGTGGCTAATGTCAGCTGAATATATAATGGCTGGAGGAAATGAAAATGTAGTTCTTTGTGAAAGAGGTATAAGAACTTTTGAAACATACACTAGAAATACTTTGGATTTAAGTGCAATCTTAGCTGTGAAAAAACTTAGCCATTTACCAGTCATAGTTGACCCAAGTCATGCAGCAGGAAAATCATGGATGGTTGACTCTCTATCTAAAGCAGCAATTGCGGTTGGAGCAGATGGTTTAATAATAGAAGTTCATAATGACCCAGCTCATGCACTTTGTGATGGTAAACAATCAATTAAACCAGATGAGTATGATGGATTAATAAATGAACTAAAAACTATCGCATCAGCAGTTGGAAGAGAAATATAATCTATAGAAGGATGGTTAAACGTGGAAGAAAAATTATTAGTTAATCTAAAAGAGAATAGTTACAATATATTTATAAAAAAAAGTATATTAAAAAATATAGGTAAAGAAATTAAAAAAATATATTCTGGGAATAAGATTTTTATTGTTACAGATGAAAATATAGCAAAATTATATTTAGATGAAGTTAAAAATAATTTGATTGAATCTGGATTTGAAACTAGAGTCATAATATTAGAAGCTGGTGAAGAGACAAAGTCATTTAACACTCTACCTAAAATATATGATAGTTTACTTGACTTTAAGTTAACTAGAAAAGATTTGATTATTACACTAGGAGGAGGGGTAATTGGAGATTTAGGAGGATTTACAGCAGCAACTTTTTTAAGAGGTGTAAATTTTATTCAAATTCCAACATCTCTATTAGCTCAAGTGGACAGTTCTGTAGGTGGAAAAGTTGGAGTTGACCTTGAAAGAGGAAAAAACTTAGTGGGAAGTTTTTATCAGCCTAAAGCAGTATTTATTGACCCAGATGTATTATCATCTCTTCCAGAAAAATTTTATAGAGATGGAATGGCAGAGGTTATAAAGTATGGATGTATAAAAGATAAAACTTTTTTTAATAAGCTTGTAAACTTAAAAAACAGGGAAGAAGTGATGCAACATATAGAATACATTATACACAAATGTTGCCTTATCAAAAAAACTGTAGTTGAAGCTGATGAGAAAGATTTAGGAGATAGGATGCTTTTAAATTTTGGGCACACACTAGGTCATGCTATTGAGAAACACTATAACTTTACAGGTTATACTCATGGAGAAGCTGTTGGTGTAGGTATGTATAAGATAACATTAGAGAGTGAAAAAAGAGGGATTACAAAACAAGGTACATCAGAACTTATAAAATCAATTTTAATAAATTATGATTTACCTTATGAAGTTGAATTAGGAGATAATAAATCTATAATAGACACTATATCTCTCGATAAAAAAAATCTAGGTGATACACTAAAAATAATACTTTTAAAGGATATTGGAGAAAGTATTATATATGATACTACTTCTAAATTTTTTCAGGAGGTAAAATGATGGGAAGCTTAAAAATATATCCAAGCAAATTATCAGGCAATGTAAAAATTCCTCCATCAAAAAGTATGGCACATAGAGCAGTTATTTGTGCAGCTTTAAGTGATGGAAAAAGTAGAATTTCTAATATAGATTTTTCTGATGATATTATAGCTACTATAAGAGCAATGATATCATTAGGAGCAACTATAGAAAAAAAAGAAGATATTTTAGAAATCACAGGAATCTATTCTAAAGAAGCAATCTTAAATAAAGAGAATCAATTGAATCAACCTAAACTGACTATAGATTGTAATGAGTCAGGTTCTACTTTAAGATTTCTGGTACCTATATCTTTAGCTTTTGATGGAGTAAAAAGATTTATAGGAAGAGGTAATCTTGGAAAAAGACCACTTGATACTTATTATGAGATATTTGACAGACAGGGGATAGAATATAGCTACAAAGAAAATAAACTGGATTTAATTGTATCAGGAAAACTTAAACCAGATGAATTTAGAGTAAAAGGAAATATAAGTTCTCAATTTATAACAGGATTATTATTTATATTGCCTACATTAGATAGTGATTCAAAGATAATAATTACCACTGAACTAGAATCTAAAGGGTATTTAGATTTAACTATTTCAACTATGAAAGATTTTGGAGTAGAAATTGTAAATAATAATTATAAAGAATTTATCATAAAAGGAAATCAAACTTATAAAGCTAGAGATTATAAAGTTGAAGGAGATTATTCTCAAGGTGCATTTTATTTATCAGCAGATGCTATTGGAGAAGATATTAACATACTTGACCTTAAAGAAAATTCTCTTCAAGGAGATAGTGAAGTTATCGAGATTTTATCAAGAATGGGTATGGAAATTTTAAGAGAAGACAACAAAATCAAAGGAATAGCAAACTGTTTAAATAGTACTTTGATAGATGCATCTCAATGTCCAGATATAATACCAGTTTTATCTGTGGTAGCAGCTTTAAGTATAGGGAAGACGACCATAATAAATGCTGGAAGACTTAGAATTAAGGAATGTGATAGACTTCATGCAATAAATATTGAGTTGAGTAAGCTAGGGGCGAATATAGAAGAAAAAGAGGATAGTTTGATAATTGAAGGAGTAAGCAAATTAAATGGAGGTGTAGAAGTATGGAGTCACAAAGACCACAGGATTGCAATGACACTTGCAATTGCTTCTTGTAGATGTGATAAGCCAATCATATTGAAAGATTTTGAGTGTGTATCAAAGTCTTATCCACATTTTTTTAAAGATTTTGAGATGTTAGGAGGAAGAATTGATGAGTGGAATATGGGGAAATAATTTGAAAATATCCATCTTTGGAGAATCTCATGGAAATGCTATAGGTATAAATATAGATGGACTTCCTGCAGGTATCGAGTTAGACCTTGATAAGATTGACAAAGAAATGAAAAGAAGAGCACCAGGAAAAAATTCTATATCAACTTCAAGAAATGAAAGTGATATACCAGAAATTTTAAGTGGATATTTTGATGGAAAAACTACAGGAACTCCATTATGTGCGATTATAAGAAATAGTGATACTCGTTCAAAAGATTATGGAGAAGTTAAAAACTTGATGAGACCAGGTCATGCAGATTATACAGGTCATATAAAATATTCTGGGTTTAATGACTATAGAGGAGGAGGACATTTTTCAGGAAGAATAACTGCTCCATTAGTATTTTGTGGTGCTATATGTAAACAAATTTTATCACAAGAAGGTATAGAGATAGGAGCTCATATTAAAAAAATCAAGAATATAGAGGATAAGGGTTTTAATTATGTAGACATTTCAAAACAAGAATTATTAAATTTACAAAATTTAGAATTACCTTTACTTGATTTATCAAAGGAAGAAGCCATAAAAAATACTATTCTAGATGCAAAAAATCAGGGAGATTCAGTTGGAGGTATAATTGAATGTGCAGTGATAGGTGTCAATGTAGGTGTTGGAAATCCGTTTTTTGATTCTGTTGAATCTACTCTATCACATTTACTATTTTCTGTTCCATCCATAAAAGGTGTAGAATTTGGATTGGGATTTGATATTACAGATATGTATGGTTCTCAAAGCAATGATGAAATGTACTACGTTGGAGATACAGTAAAAAGTAAAACTAATAATAATGGAGGGGTTATTGGAGGGATTACAAATGGAATGCCAATAATTTTTAAAGTAGCAATTAAGCCAACTCCATCAATTAGTAAACAACAAAACACTGTTAATATAGAAGATAAAAAAGATGATGTTTTAGCTATTAAAGGTAGACATGACCCTTGTATAGTTCAAAGAGCTATACCTGTAATAGAAGCAGTAACAGCTATTGGAATTTTTGATTTGATGAAAGGACGATAATAATGGAGGATTTAACGAGATATAGAAATAAAATTGATGATATAGATAAGGAACTTGTCAAATTATTTGAAAAAAGGATGAATATAGTTCTCGAAATTGCTAGGCATAAAATGAGAAATAATACTACTATACTTCAAAAAGATAGAGAAGAAAAAGTATTGAGTAAAGCAGTAAATAATCTAGAAGATAAAAAATATTCACAAGAGACTGTGCAATTTTTTAATTCAATAATGGAAGTTAGTAAGAATTTGCAAAAAAGATTAATAGATAATAATGTAGAGGAAAAAAATGAAAATAGTTCAAATTCATTAAATGAAAATTTTGATTTGTTAAATATATATAAATATAAATCAGTAAAAAGCGAACTTAATAAAAAAAATCTCCTAGTAGGATTTCCTGGTATATCAGGTTCATTTACAGAAGAAGCACTAACAAAATTTTTTAATACTAAAATCATAAAAAAACAATTTAAAGAATTTGAAGATGTCTTTATAGCACTTCAAAATAAAGAAATAAATTATGGAATAATACCTATAGAAAATTCGTCTACAGGAGCGATTTCTGAGACTTATGACCTTTTAGGAAAATATGGATTTTATATAGTTGGAGAAGAATGTATAAAAATAAATCAAAATTTAATTGGGATAAAGGGTACAAAGCTTGAAGATATTAAAGAAATATATTCACATCCACAAGGAATAGGTCAAAGTAGTGAATTTTTAAAACAAAATAGTCAATGGAAATTGATACCTTTTAATAACACAGCAACTAGTGCTGAACTTGTTAAGAGACTTCAGGATAAAACAAAGGCAGCAATTGCTAGTAAAAAAGCTGCAAAGATTTATGGATTAGAAATAATAAGTCCATGTATAAATGATATGACAGACAATTATACTAGATTCGTGGTAATTAGTAATGAGATACACATTGAAGAAGAGTCAAACAAGATGAGTATCGTATTTTCTGTTGAGCATGAAGCTGGAAAGCTTTATAAAATACTTGGATACTTTGCTGAAAACAATATAAATATGACAAAAATAGAATCAAGACCAATGAAAAATGCTTCTTGGAGATATTTCTTTTATATAGATTTCGAATGTTCTATATATGATTCAAAAGTATGTAGTTTGTTAGACATGATAGAACGTAATACAGCATACTTTAAATTTATCGGTGTATATAGAAATAAAATTGAATAGATAAATATAATTTTTTATTTAAACAGAATGATTAGGAGGTGTAAAGATGAATTTTTTTGGTCTAATAGGTGAAAAGCTATCTCATAGTGTTTCCCCTCAAATTCATAAGAGGTTATTTGAAATATTGAATATTGAAGGTGCTTATAAGAACTTTGAGATTTCAAAAGAAAATATACCAATGTTGGATGATGCTATAAAATTATTGGGAATCAAAGGTGTAAATATTACTGTCCCATATAAAGAAAGAGTCATGGAGTTTTTAGATTTTATATCTCCAGAAGCAAAGCGTATAGGGGCAATTAACACAATTTTACTTAAAGAGAACAAATTATATGGCTATAATACAGATTATTTTGGACTTGATATTATGTTCAAAGTAGCTAATATTGATATTCAAGGAAAGACAGCTGTTATATTAGGTACTGGCGGTGCATCTAAAGCAGCCATTACATACCTTCTTGATTCTGGAATAGGTAAAGTTTATGTTTCAACTAGAAAAAAAGATAATAAAAAGCTATCAAATAATTCAGCTATATTAATAGATTATGAAGAGCTTAAGAATATAAAAGGAGATATAATATTAAATGCAACTCCAGTAGGAATGTATCCTAATGTAGGAGTATCACCTGTCCCAAAATCTATTATACAGAATTTTGATATGTTAGTAGATTTGATTTACAATCCTAAAAAAACTTATTTTTTAGAAATTGGTCAGAGTCTAGGTAAAAAAACGTGTGATGGATTATATATGTTGGTTGGGCAAGCAGTAAAGTCTCAAGAAATATGGCAAAATATTAAAATAGATAGTGGTGCTTTAAATATTATATATGAAGAAATAAAATTAAACTTTTTATAGGGGGATTGATTATGATAAACAAAGAAAAGGTAATATTAATAGGTATGCCGGGTAGTGGAAAAACTACAATTGGAAAACTTTTATCACAGGAATATAATTGTAGTTTTTGTGATATGGATGATTATATAAATAAAATATCTCAAAAAAGTATAGCAGAGCTATTTTTGGAAGGAGAAGATGTTTTTAGAAATTATGAAACACAAGCATGTAGAGAACTTTCTGCTAGTGATAAAACAGTAGTTTCTACTGGTGGTGGTGTAATAAAAAAAGATATTAATATAGAGATACTCAAAGAAGTAGGAATAATACTTTTTATTAATAGACCTATAGAAAAAATTTTAGAGGATATAAATATTAATTCAAGACCTTTATTACAAGATGGAAAAGAGAAATTATATAATCTTTATAATGAAAGGATAAATCTTTATAAAAATGCTGCAGATATAGAAATTTTAAATGCTAAATCATTAAATGATGCTGTATATAATATCAAAAATGCAATTAATAAAAATCTTAAATTTGAATTTAACGAAAAAATAATCTAGGGGGAAATAAGAATAATGAATATTGTTGTTGTAGGATTAGGAGTTATAGGAGGTTCTTTTGCTAAGGCATTAAAAAAAGCTGGATATGAAGATGTGTTTGGAGTAGATATAGATTCTGAAACTCTGAAAAAAGCAGAAGAGTTAAAAATTATCAAAAAAGGATGTACTACAGGTAAGGAGTTTTTTAAACAAGCTGATTTGATTATATTGTCTATATATCCTAGATTAATTGTAAATTTTTTAGAAAATAACAAAGAATTTTTCAAAAAAGGAACTATAATTACTGATACCACAGGAATAAAAGAAGTTCTTATAAATGATGTCTTGAAAATTATTCCAGATGATGTAGATTTTATATTTGGTCATCCAATGGCAGGTAGAGAAAAAAAGGGAATTGATTTTGCTAGCGATGAGGTATTTAAAAAAGCAAATTATATAATTACTCCAACTGGCAGAAATAATATAAAAAACTTAGAGTTTGTTGAGAATTTAATTTTAGAAATAGGTTTTAAAAGAGTAAAAAAATTGACTGCACAAAAACATGATGAAATGATAGCTTTTACATCTCAGTTACCTCATGTAATGGCAGTTGCTCTTATAAATAGTGACGAAGAAGGTAGAGATACAGGTAAATTTATTGGAGATAGTTATAGAGATTTAACTCGTATTGCAAATATGAATGAAGACCTATGGAGTGAACTTTTTTTAGGAAACAGAGATAATTTATTAAAATGTATAGAAAATTTTGAGATAGAAGTAAATTTAATAAAAGAGGCTATCTTTAATAACGATAAAAATAAACTAGTTGAATATTTTAAAACATCTTCAATAAGAAGAGAACATTTAGAAAAATAGAAACCTTCATATAAGCTATATAAATTTAAAAGTACATGTCAATGGGTATAAATATAAAAAATAGCATATTTAATTACATTAGTAACTATAAGACTAATATGATTAAATATGTTATTGTTGTATTTATACCCTTTAAATTTATTATTCCATAAGTAATATATTTATTTAACTTGTTCTTTATTAACAATTTATGAAACTCAATTGTAAAAAAGAGTTTTTAATAGTAAAATAAAGTGAATCAACTAAATATAACTAATTGAGAGGGTGAGGTGTAGCCACTTGAAATACAGTAGGCAAATATTAAAAAGTATATTAATATCATTTATAGTAGTATTCTTTTTTAGTGTATTTGCGTTTTTTTATATAAGTAATATGGATGATGTACTTGAATATGAAACAAAAAATTACTTGTCAGAAATTAGTGAAGAGAGTAAAATTGCAATTAATAGTAAATTAAAAAGTAATTTAAACGAATTGGAAAATATTTCTAAGCTTTTAGAAATAGAAGATAAATTTGATTTAGAAGAAACTTTGAAAATTTTGGAATCATATAATAAAAATAGCAACTATAATAACATTGGTATGATTTTACCGAATGGTAAAGGTTATGCTAAAGGTATTTTTGGAACAGATTTTTCAGATAGGGATTATTTTAAGTTGGCCATTAAAGGTACAGCTAATATATCAAAGCCCCTAATAGATAAAGATACTGGAAAATTGACTAAAACATATGCAGTCCCATTATACAATAATGGTAAAATTGTTGCTGTTATTGCAGCTGATTATGATGTTGAGTTTGTATCTGAATTTTTGTCTATTTCAACCTTTAATGGTGAAGGTTTTTCGCTTATATGTGATAGCAATGGTGAAATAATCATTCCATCTTATCATAAAAATTCAAATTCAAATATTACAAATCTTTCACAAGTTAATTTTAAAAAAATATTTACTTTTAAAAATATGAAAATATCAGATAAAGGCGTAGTAGAGGCTAAAGAATCAGGAAAAGAATTTTATATGGCATATACTTCTTTAGGAATAAATGATTGGTTTATAATATCAGTCGTTCCAAAGATGGTCGTATCTAAAAAACTAAATAATTTAATGATAATTACAATTATTGGATGGATTATACTTTCATTTTTGTTTTTAGGTGTTATACTGTACATATTATATTCAAAAGCAAAGAGTCAAAAAACTATAGAAAAAATGGCATATACAGATTTTGTAACTGGTTATTCAAACTGGCGAAAATTTGAGTTAGATGTTAGAAATCTGCTAAAGAAAGCATCACAAAATGATAAACATGCAATGGTTATATTTGATATTGATAAATTCAAAGCAATTAATGATATATATGGTCATAAAAAAGGAAACTCAATTTTAAAAGATATTGCGGATACATTAGATAGTATAACTCATAATAATGAAACTTTTGCTCGTGTGAGTTCTGATAATTTTAATATGTTGTTATCGTATGACACAAGAGAAGATATAATAAATGTTATTAAAAAAATCATTATCAATAATGATGTTGTAAACTTATCTTTTGGAATATATGAAATTAAGGATAAGAGCTTATCTATAAGTGCATATAGTGATAGAGCTTCACTTGCTAAATTATCAATAAAAAATAATAGAGATATAAATTTTGCTTTTTTTAATGACGAGCTAAGAGATAAGTTATTACTTGAAGATAAAATAGAAAAAAAGATGGAATATGCACTTGAAAATAATCAATTCATAATGTATTTACAACCAAAATACAATATTAAATCAGAGAAATTCTGTGGAAGTGAGGCACTAGTTAGATGGCAATATACAGAAAAAGAATTTATATATCCAAGTGATTTTATTCCTATATTTGAAAAGAATGGGTTTATTACAAAAATTGATATGTACATATTAGAACAAGCTTGTAAAGAAATTAGAACTTTATTTGATAAAGGTATTTCACCTTTACCTATATCTGTAAACTTTTCAAGAGTTGATTTTTTTAAAAAAGATTTTATTACAAAAATAGTTAATATATGTGATAAATATAAAATACCATATAGTTTAATAGAAATTGAAATTACTGAATCTAGTATGTTTGGAGATACGGATACTCTGTTTGAGGTAAGTAGAAGTCTACAAGATATTGGATTTATACTTTCGATGGATGATTTTGGGTCAGGATATTCTTCTGTGAATATGCTTAAAAATATACCTTTAAACGTAATTAAACTAGATAGAGGATTTTTTATTGATGATAAGAATATTGATAAAAGTCAAATTGTCATAAAAAGTATAGTTTCGCTTATTAAGCAATTGGGAATAAGAGTAGTTGCTGAAGGAATTGAAACTAAAAGTCAGGTAGAAATGTTAAGAAAAGCAAATTGTGATATTATTCAGGGTTATTATTTTTCAAAACCATTACCAGTTAAAGAATTTGAAAAATTAGTCTATAAAATATAGGTCAATGAATTTTAATTTGGAGGTGGTAAGTAAGTGATAAGAGCAAAATCGTTAAAAAGCGCAATGAGTATTATTTTAATATTTTTATTCACAATAATTTCTTTTTCTGATTTTGCATTTAAAACTAATGTTCAAGAAGAAGAAAACAATAGAGTTAATTTAAAAGAAATATCTTTACAGAGCTCTAATGCCATAAAAATAAAACTAGACAGTTCATTATCATTTGTTAAGAGTGTAGCGAATATGGTTTCATATTTTGATACTATAGAT
The DNA here is from genome assembly GCF_020657875.1 of Clostridioides sp. ZZV14-6150. Taxonomy (NCBI): domain Bacteria; kingdom Bacillati; phylum Bacillota; class Clostridia; order Peptostreptococcales; family Peptostreptococcaceae; genus Clostridioides; species Clostridioides sp. ZZV14-6150. Next base: position 82,917 of record NZ_JAGWDA010000002.1, read on the forward strand.
AATCCTGAGATAATTCCATTGTTGGCTAAAATATCAAAGGAATCTGATTTTCAAAGAATTTCTATTGCTTCTCCTGATGGAAGAAGTCATACTAGCGATGGAAAAGTTGTTGATATATCAAATTATAAATATTTTAAGAAAGCAATTAGTGGAGATAGTAATATATCTGAAGTAGTAAAATCTCCTATTGATGGGAAGGATACTTTTGTTATAGCTACACCTGTATATAAAAACAATAAAGTTATTGGTGTTTTATATGGTTCATACTATAATGACAAGTTAGCTGAATTTATTGATATAACAAGTTTCAATAGTGAAGGATATATAGATATATTTGAATCTAGTGGACAATTTGTTTTGAAATCTTCACATACAAATGCTATAGTTGGAGCAAGTAGTAATATATATGATATATTCAAGGAAGCTTCTTTTGATATTGGTTATAGCTATAAAAAAGTATATGAAGATACAAAACATAAAAAGAGTGGCTTTATTTCATATAAATATAAAGGTAAAGAACGTTATGCAACATATACACCAATAGGTGTAAATGACTGGTATGTCCTTTCAGTAATACCACAATACACTGTAAGAAAAAATATTGATAAAATAAATCAATTAGCATTTTCTTTAATTTGTAAAGTGTTCTTATTATTTATTGTACTAATAATATATATCTTTTATAAAAATAATAAATCGCAAAAGCATATTCTAAAAGCTAATAAGGAAATATCATCTATTACAAATAGCATTCCTGGAGGAGTTCAAAAATGTACTGTTGATGAAAAATGTGAGTTTGAATTTTTAAGTGATGGATTTGTTGATTTATTTGGTTATACAAGAGAAGAAATAAAAACACTATTTAATAATAGTTTTTATAAAATAATACACAAAGATGATGTTGAAAGAGTAAAAAAAGAAATTTCTGAACAACTCTATAAAAATAAAACCATTGAATTGGAATACAGAGTTATAACTAAAAGTGGTGATACAGTATGGATAGCTGATAAGGGGGAACTTATAGTAGAACCTAATGGTAAAAAATATCTTTGTTGTGTTACAGTAGACATTACTAAAACAAAACAATTAGAAAAAGAGATGGAACAAAAGAATTTAGAACTTGAAATGGTATCAGAAAATATATTAGGTGGAATACTTATAACAGAATTTGATGAGGATTTTACTATACAATATGCTAACTCTGGTTATCTATCAATGATTGGATATACACGTAAACAGTTAGAAGAGGAACTTCAATATAAATCATGTAATCTTGTTTTTTATGATGATAGAAAAAAGATTCTTGAAAATATAAGGCATCAGTTGATTATTGGAAATATTGCTGTAGGTGAACATAGAATAAAAAAACGCAATGGTAATATTATATGGGTTTCTCTCAAAGGAAGGCTCATTACTGATAGCGATGGTAGTAAAAAAGGAATTTGGATTTTAACTGATATAACTGATTTAAAAAATGCAGAACAAAAACTCAAAATTAATGAAGAAAGATTTAGAATTGCATTAAATCAAACATCAAATATTATATTTGAGTATGATATAAATACAAAATCGCTTGTAAATACTAATAAGAGCATGGGAAATTATAATATTGATAAAATAAATGAAAATGTTCCTTACTCTTTAGTTGAAGCGGGAATTATTTATAAAGATTTTAGTGAAGATTTTATAAAAATGTATGAGAAGATAATAAATGGAGAAAAAACTGCAAGTTGTGTTGTCAAAATAAGAGTTCCAGATGAAGGCTACATATGGAACAAAATTACACTAACTACTATTTTTGATGAAGATGGTAAACCTATAAGAGCTATTGGGATACAAGAAGATATAAGTGAACAAAAAGAAGCAGAAATAAGATATAATCAAGCAGACAAATATCATTCTGCTATATTATCAGAAGCGATAATAACCTATGAAATAAATGTATCAAAGGATATTTTTATAATGGGAAATGAAAATTGGTATCAACAATTTGGAATTAAACCAAGTAATGACTACTCTGAAATTGTGAAGTCTATATCAGAGACTGTTATTCATAAAGATGATAAAGAAGTATTTTTAAATACATTTTTATGTAAACATTTATTAGAAGCCTATAAAAATAATATAAGTGAAATAAAGTTAGAATATAGAAGAATGAATCAAGATGATAAAATGATTTGGGTGCTTTGTACAATGCATTTAATAAAAGATTCTATTACGAATGATATAAAAGCACTTGCTTATATTAAAGACATCGACGAACAGAAAAATGAAGAAATCAAATTAAAATTAAAAGCTGAAAGAGATACTTTGACGGGATTATATAATAAAGGTACTACAGAAAATCTTATTAAAGATTTTCTAAATTCAGAAGAATCAAATTCGGGGATTCATGCTTTCTTTATTATTGATATAGATAATTTTAAATCAATAAATGATAATTTAGGACATGTTTTTGGAGATAAAGTTCTGTATGAAGTTTCTAAACAATTAAAGCCTATATTTAGAAGAGATGATATAGTGGGGCGTATTGGTGGTGATGAGTTTATAGTATTCTTAAAGAATATACAATCTTTTGAAAATGCTAAAAGTAAAGCAGATAAAATATGTAATATATTTAGAAATTCTTATACTGAAAATAAAAAAACGTATAAGATATCTGGTACAGTTGGGATTTCATTTGTACCAGAACATGGAACTGTATTTGAAGAGCTTTATCAAAAAGCAGACATGGCACTTTACTATGCAAAGAGTAAAGGGAAAGATAAGTATGCACTTTATAATGATTGCATATGTGAAAATAAACTCGAAACTAATATAAGTAATGATAGCGTGAAAGAAGAAAATCTTAAAGAGGAAATTGAATATGAAGATTCTAATCTATCACTAAAAGAAGTTCTTGATTCTATTGATAATTATATATATATAGTAAATACGAATACTTATGAACTTCTTTTTGTTAATAACAAGGTCTCAAGTTTAGGTTTAGAAATAAAAATAGGAGATAAATGTTATAAGTCGTTATTAAAATCTAATATTCCTTGTAATAACTGTCCGATTAATGGATTAAAAGAAAATAAAGATTCAAAATTTAAAACGGAGACAAATATATTTGGAGAAAATGTATCGATGGCAAGTTGGATTAATTGGATAGATGGAGAATATAACTGTCTTATAGAGTGCATAGATATTTCTTTATATAAAAATAAAAACAAATAAAAAGGATTATGGAAATATGATTAATTTAATATTGGGTTTAATATTTATAATTTACTATTTCTATCTTAAAATAGTTTTTGGTGGTATTTCATTTAGTGGATTTTTCTTAGTTATAGGAACGCTATTAATTGTTTATCAAATCTTAAAAAAGAAAATTAAAGAAAAGAAGGTTTTTTATAAAGTGCTAAAAATACTAATTAGTGTTTTCTTAATAGTATTCATAATTACTGAAAGCTTAATAATCTTTTATCCTAAAAATAGTTTTGAGACAAAAAGTGATTATCTTTTGATTTTAGGAGCTTCTGTAAAAAAGACTACGCCAAGTACTACATTAAAGGGAAGATTAAACACTGCTTTAAAATATTTAAAAGTTAATAATGAGTGCTATGTAGTAGTATCAGGTGGTAAGGGTAATGGAGAAAATATAACTGAGGCAAAAGCTATGAAGCATTGTCTTGTTAAAAATGGTATAGATAATAATAGAATAATAGAAGAAGATAAATCTACAAATACTTATGAAAACTTTAAATATTCAAAGCTAAAGATAGAAGAGCATAGTAGAAAAAGAATAAAAGATATAAAAGTAAAAATTGTAACAACTGATTTTCATGTTCTTAGAAGTAAAATACTAGCATCTAGAAATGAATATAAAAATATTGCTTTTTACGCTAGTAAGTCAAAGCTTTCATTTGTTCCGACATATTATACAAGAGAATTTTTTGCAATATGGAAAACAATTGTTTTTGATAGATGAAAGTAGTAGGCGACAAATAAAAATACTAGATATAAATCATAAATTTATATCTAGTATTTTTTATGTAAAAATCCAATAATTATAAAGGAATCCAAATGGTCTGACTCTTGGTTTATTATCTTCAACTGTAGCAAAGTAGAAGATTGGATTTTCTTTAAAAAAATTCATTATTTTTTCCGTAACTAAACCCCCTTTATATTTTATATTAATATTATGAATATAAAATAAATATTCATAATATTAATATAAATCACTACGAAAATAATTGTAAGTTTATCTTGACTATTTAAAAATATAAATGAAGCTTTCAAAATCCATTTAAGTTTACATAATATAAATATAGTTAACTTTTTAGGCACATTTATAACCCAAGCATCTAATTACACATTTAAATGGATTTTAAGGAATTTTATATGGGATAGGTATAAAACACCGCATGATTTTATAGAATGTATTTAAAATCTAAAATACAAAGAGGTAAATTTTAGATGAAATTTATAAAAAATAAAATTTATGAATTTAATTAAAAAATTAAAAGCGAAGTTTGTTAAAATAAAAAAACAGAAACGCAAATATTTTCGATGGAAATTTATGTAGTATAACTAATTTTTAATTTAAAAAGAATTTGAATGGAAATAAAATTAGATGAACTCTTTATGATAGAAATATGGTATAGCTAAAACAAAAAAATTATAAAGTATAAATAATTCAATGCAAAAACTATTTAGAGTAATAAATTAATATGTTTGATTTCTATAAATTTTAAAAATATAAATACAAAGATAATGTTTATGAGAATCATAAAAAGAGGAAAAATCAATAAAAAAATCCAAAAAAATTACTGACATTTCACTGACAAATAAATAAATTATATTTATGTAAGTATTGAAAAAGCTGCATTTATAAAAAAAGGCATAAAATAGTATATTTTATGCCTTTTTTTATAAATATATGGATATATACTATTTAAAATATAGTAACACATATTTATTATATTTAGAAAAGAATTTTATTCCTATTGTATATGAAGAGAATACTATTTTTTTATATTGGAATAATAATAGTAAATCTATAATATAGAAAAGAGGTATTTATAGTATGCATGAAAATAAAAAGAATCTATTAGATGGAAGCTTAGCTCAATATAATGATGCAGCAGTACCAAAAATACCAGTATTTGCTGGTAATGATATAACTTCAGAAGTTTATTATTTTAAACCTAATCAAGTTCTTAATGCCCATAGACATCCTAATGGTGAACAAATATTTGTTTTCTTAAAAGGAGAAGGGAAAATGAAACTTGGAGAACATGAATGTGATGTAAAAAAAGGCGACACTGTTTTTGTGCCAACAGGAGAATGGCATGAAATTACTAATGGAAGCAATGAGGAAATGGTTGCTGTTCAAATCACAAAAATCAATGCTGGAGCAGAATACAGAGGATAGATATATAGGTATTCTTACAATACTTTGATTTCTATTTTTTAATATAAACTTTAATCTCACTTATAAAAAGAGTCTTTTAAAAGACTCTTTTTATAAGTTTTGTAAGCTTTTAGTTAAAACTGATACATATTTATTTTATATTTTTTATTGCATTATTTGCAAACTCAGTGTTTACGATGTCTTTGTAAGGTGCTTCTTTGTCTAATTCCTTAGCTTCTTTCATAACATCCATTAGTTTATTTAGGCCTTCTTCTTTTAATACAGGGGTTTGAGACCATGCATCTATTGACTTATATCTATCTACAACTGTTATTAAATCTTCTAGAGAGATATCTTCAAAGAAAGGTTGCATAGCTTCTGCGATTTCTTTACTAGGAGCTTTTTGAACCCATAATTGACCTCTATAAACAGCATTTGTAAATCTTTGAATTAAATCTTTGTTATTTTTCATGTAAGATCTAGTAGTAGAGTAAGCTGTAAATGGTATTTCTCCAGAATCTTTTCCTATAGATGTTACTATATATCCACTACCTTCTTTTTCCATAGCAGTTGCTGTAGGTTCAAATGCTGTTGTAAAGTCACCTTCACCACCTGCAAAAGCTCCAGCCATTACTCCAAATTGGTAATCAGTTTGTTTATAACATTGAAACATACACTTAGTCCTTTGGTATGGTAGGGTATAGTATTAAAGAAAAGTCATCGCATTTTTGATTAGGTTCTTTTTTATATACAGCATGGTCAATCATAGTTTTAAGTAATATATTTTTTAGATAAGGTTCTTTCTCTTCTGTGTATTCTCTTAAGACTTTTTCAAGTTGAGGAATGATTTGCATTCTAATAGTACTTTTTTTCTTTGCTATCTCAATATCTATATTTACTTTATTTATAGAACTTTTAACATCTTCTATGCGTGATGTAAGTATATTTGAACGTTCTATAAATACATCTGAACTATATATTCCTTGTTCTAAAAAATCATGTAATCCTCCCTTTTGCTTTTCTAGGTTCTCAAGTTCTTTTTTTAAACCTGCTAAAGTACATTTTAAATTATCTTCAAATTTATCTTTAAAAGTAACTTCTTCTTGTTTTAAAGGTAGCTTATAATCTGTTAGCCATTTACTTAAAACCTCTAAAACTTTATTTTCTAATATGTATAATTTAGTAGATTTATTTTTACAATTAGTGCAGACTATATATTTCTCATATCCACTTGATGTTGTATTAGATTTTGCAACTAAAGTATGGCCACAATATCCACATTTTATAATTCCAGCTAGAGGATTGGTTATTTTACTGTTTGGAGTAGGTGAGTTACTGCGTTTTTTTCTTATATCTTGTGCTTTATTCCATATTTCTTCGCTTATTATTGGTTCGTGTTTTCCTTTTGCTTCCGTTTGTTCATCAATACCTCTAGTTCTACTAGAATTTCTTTTCCTCTCAACTTTATTCCATACTATGTATCCGCAATATACTTTATTTTTTATAATATCCCTTACACCTTTTTCATACCAAGTTCTACCTGTTGTGGTTTTATAACCAAGTTCATTTAAATACTTGGATATTTTACAGGCTCCAACTCCTTTTAGATACATATCGAATACTATTTTAATAACATTTGCTTTATCTTTATTTACTACAAGTATTCTTTCTTTGTTGTTTAAGTATTTAATATCATATCCATAAGGAGGAGACTGAGCAATAAACTTACCTTCTTCAATGCTTTTAATTTTTCCTCTTTGCATACGCCTAGATATTAACTTTAATTCCTTGCGAGCCATAAAAGCTTCAAATTCGGAATATTCTTCATCAAATTCATCATTTAAATCATAGATTTTTCTAGGAGTAATAATTTTTGTTTTGGATTTTTTAAATGTATCTAATATCAACCCTTGATCTTGCATATTCCCACGTCCTAAGCGGTCAATATCCATTACTAAAACAGCATCATAATTATTATTTTTAACTTCATCTAGTAATTCCAACATCTTAGGTCTATATTCTATACTTTCTCCAGAAATAAGCTCTTCCTTAATATCAATTACATTTAAGTTTTGTTCTTTTGCTAGTTTTAGTAGAGTTGTTTTATGTCTACTTAAGGTTTCAAACTCGCCTCTGTGTTCTGCTTCTTCATCAGCCCTGCTTTTTCGTAAATAAATAGAAACATTCATTAAATCACACTCCTTGAATATATTATATTCAGCAGTAAACTGATTATATTTAAAACATAAAAAATAAACATGTAAAAAATAGATTTTATCTTTTAACATGTTTATTTTGACAGATATCAGAATTTTTATTTTTGAAACAGAAATTTACATTTTTATAAATTTCAATCTTATATTTTTATATAACTTAAATTTAAAACTACTTTTTTATAACAGGTATCCATACTTCAAACTTAGCATTTTGTGGGTCTGGATTTAAGTAAAGTTCAATATCAGGACCATTTTCATACTCATATCCAGAAGTAGGTAACCATTCTGTTACAATACGTTTTTCTAGTTCTTGTATCGCTTGTGGGCATTGTCCTTCTCCAGAAAATATTGCCCAAGTAAAAGGTGGAATAGTGTATTCATCTAATGTATCATCTATGGACGCTGTGCTTGCAACAGAGATAAAGTATTTCCACTCTTCTGAATCATTACACACACTTACACCTAACACACCTTTTAGTTGGCTATTCATCATAGGTAGTAGTTTTTGAATGGTTCCATCTAATGCAGATTGTTGCCACATTTTTGGAACAATCTCAAAGTTTTTTTCTAACTCAGTGTGAAGGCGTTGAGATACACCCACAATACGAAATGCTTCTTTCTTTTCAATTCTATAATTCATTTCTTCAGCTCCTTTTATAGTAATTTTAAAGCTAATTGGAGGAAAGGCCTTCAAGTTTATTGTTTCTTCTTTTTTTATAATCGATGGTGCAATACCATGGATACTTTTAAATGCACGATTGAACGCTGTTGGAGAAGAGTATCCATATTTTAAAGCTATATCAATTATTTTTTTATTATCATTTTGTAATTCTACAGCAGCCAAAGACATTCGTCTGCGTCGAATATACTCAGAAAGAGGTACATCTGCCATATAAGCAAACATTCTTTGAAAATGATATGTAGAACAACAAGCTATTTTTGCCAGTTGTTCATATTCAATTTCTTTTGTTATATTTTCTTCAATATAGTTAATTGCTTTGTTTAATCTTTCAATCCATTCCATAAAATCAGCTCCTTATACTTTTTATAATACGTATTTTTAAATAATTCTTCCTCTCTTTTTATGCACAAATTAACTAGCATAATAAAGTATAAATTTAATATTAAAAATTAACTTAAGTATTAAAGTTATTAATTATATAACTTTTTTATATTTAGTATATCATAGTTTAACACTTAATTTTATTAGAACATAATAGTTTTAATTTGATATATATAACCTCTAATTAAATACTTAATTGTATAGATGATTTTGGTTATATATTGATATTTTTCACAATTTATACTAATCAAGTATTTATAAATATTAATTGAGAATAGGACAATTTTTAATATACATAAAATGTAAAAAGGGAGGGGATTTGCATGCCAAAGATAGAAAAAGATTTGGATGGTACAACTACTATAACATACCTTGTTGATGATGTAGATGTTCCAACAGACGGTAATGGTTATAAAATATCCATGACAGTACTACATGGAAATACTGTATGCCATGTAGTATCTCCTGAAACAATCCTAGGAAGAAAGTTTACAGTAGAAGAAAAACGGGATAAAGATGATATAATATATGAAGCAATAGAAAAAATAATGATGGATAGACAATTAAAAGTACAAAACTCAAGTAAAGAAGTTGCTAGTAATTAGCACTTCTTTATGAAATAAAGTAGGACAAATATCTTTAAAAACTTAATATTAAAACTACAAAATTTAATTTATAATAAATCTTTAATTAATAATATACTTATTGAGACTTTGATTATATATGATAATTTTATTATAATAATGATGTACATACTATTGAGATTATGGATAAAAAAATTACTGATGTACGATACATTTATACTTTTAAATAAAAGATAGACTTTATATAAACTGTACCTTAAATTATTTTTATCATAATAACATACCTTCATTACAATATTTAATATTGAAAATCAAATATATTTATTAAAAATAAAAGCTTTCTCTAAGTTTGTGAAATGTTTGGAGATAGCTTTTATTTTTTTGGACAGTATATAAATTTCAAATCATTGTTGATAAATATTAGAAAGTATTTTTTTAATACTGACTTTTTGAAGCTTTAAATCGTTATATAAGATAGTAAAAGTAATTTATACTATATAAATCAAATTTATAAGGATAAAATTACTTGAAGTTTTCAATTTACAAAATACTAAGGAGGAAGATTATGAAATTTGATATAATGGAGTTATTTGTGTATGGATTACCAATATGGGTAATAGTTAGAGTAATTTCACTTATAAATAAGTATAAGAATAAGGAAAAGTATATTTTTTTGAAAGAAATAATTGTTAATCTATTTGTTCTTTATTTATTTATATTAATAAGTTTAGTTATCTTGCCAATAGATACAAATGAAAGCTATTTTTCGGGATTTACTATTTATGAAAAAATGAATATAAATCTATTACCATTTAAAGATTTTTTAGAGGGTGAATATAAAAATATAAATCTTCTAAAAAATAATTTAGTTGGAAACACCTTGTTGTTGTTCCCATTTACATTATATCTATGTTTAATAAAATCAAGTGTAAGAAATATTAAAAAGGCAATTGCAGTTACCTTTTTAATATCATTATCAATAGAAATTATTCAATTAATCATGAACTGCTTATCTATAGTTTCACAGTTAAGGGCTGTAGATATAGATGATTTGATAATGAATACTTTAGGTGGTTTTATTGCATACATTATATTTAAATTGTCTTATCGAGGAAAGCTTAAATATTTTATAGACAAGATATACATAAATAAGGAATTAAATAGTAACTCAAAAGAGGTTCTTGAGGATGATATTAAAAGTTATAAACACGATACTTTAAGAGAGGATAATTAAATTATAGTCAATGCTTAGTTTTATATATTATATTTAAATTTAAAATAGTTATCTATAAAAATTTGATGATAAATAAAATAAAGAATAAATAAGGTATTATCTAAAGGTGCAAAGTTACTTAAAGATTACCTTTGTTTTTAAATGTAAAATAATAAATTAAATTTTTTAATACTGACTTTTCTTTAATTTAAATCGTTATATATAGTGACGGAGGTGATAATAGTGAGTGATGCTAGGATTATAGCACAGATAAAAGCAGGTAAAAAAGAATTGTTTGATACTTTAATTGAAAAACATTATAATAGCGTCTATTGTTATTGTTATCGCCATGTAGATAATCAAATGACTGCACAGGACTTGACTCAAGATGTATTTGTAACAGTTATAAAAAATATAAGTAATTATAAACATTATGGTAAATTTGAAAATTATTTATATGTTATTGCTAGAAATAAGTGTAAGGATTTTTGGAAGAAAAAACAACCCATCTATTTAGAGTCACTAGACAAAGAGGAGTCTAAGCAAGAATTAGTAGATATAGAAAACAAAATATTTGTAAAAGAAGCTTTGACTAAATTGCCAGAAGTAGAATTTGAAGTAGTAATTTTGCGGTATTATCATGATTTAAAATTTAAGGATATTGCTAAGATTATGAATTCAAGTGTATCTGTTACAAAGTATAGGATAAATATGGCCTTAAAAAAATTAGAAACATATATGGAAGGAGGTAAACTATGAACAAGAAAAAAATTAAAAAAAGCTTAATGGAGTATACAGTTCCTAAATATGAAGCTTCAGCTTTTGAAAAGACTATTGAAACCATACATAAAATAACATTTAGTAATACTGATAAAAGAATGAATAGTATAGATTTTTTTATGTCTCAAATTGGTTTTATACGAAAAAGAACTTGGATTATGCAATTTCTAGTGTTATGTACAATATGTGTATTGCTATTCAATACATCAAGAGATAATAACTCATTTTATGAGATGTTAGCCTTGATTTCTGTAGCAGCTCCACTTTTTATATTGACCAATATAGAGGAGATAGCAAAAGTATATAATAATAGTGTATTGGAAATAGAATTTTCAACAAAAAATACATTACATAAAATTATTGCTACTAGAATGATTGTTTTTGGAGTAAGCGATTTATTATTTATGTGCGTTATCTTATTACTAGCAAAACAAATAATTGATATCAATATCTTGTATATAATAATTTATATATTAGTACCTTTTAACTTAATGTGTATTGGATGCTTAGAAATTATAAATAGAAATAAAGGTAAGTATACAAATTACTATTGTATGATTTATGGTATATCTCTTGTCTTGTTAATATTTATGCTTGGTACTTTCAAAAATAGTATATATCAATTTGAAGCAATAGACCAATGGTTAATTATTTTTTTAGTAACATCAGTAATATTAATATATGAAATAAAAAAAACGTGGAAACATCTTTGTTCATTTGAAAACATTATCATTTAAATAATAAATAACAATATACAGTATTAGGAGGAATTGTATGGAACTGAGTTTAGAACGTCTAACAAAACAATATGATAACAAAATTATAGTAGATAGGATAGAATTCAAGCTAAATGAAGGTATATATGGATTCTTGGGAGAAAATGGAGCAGGAAAAACAACTCTTATAAGAATGATTTGTGGGGTATTAATCCCAACTTCTGGAGAAGTGAAGGTAGATGGTAAAAATAATTTAGATATGGGAGAAGATTTTAGAGATATGATTGGATATCTTCCTCAAGACTTTGGATATTATCCAGACTTTACTGCAAAAGAGTTTATGTTATATATAGCTTCATTAAAAGGGTTAATTCCTAGCTACGCAAAAGAAAAATCACAAGAATTATTAGAGATGGTTGGATTATCAGGTGTAGTTAATAAAAAAATAAGAACATTTTCTGGTGGTATGAAACAAAGACTTGGATTTGCTCAAACGTTACTTAATGACCCTAAAATTTTAATACTAGATGAACCAACAGCAGGTTTGGACCCAAAAGAAAGAGTCCGTTTTCGTAATTTGATTTCAGAATTTTCTAAGGAAAAGATTGTAATTTTATCTACTCATATTGTATCTGATGTAGAACATATTGCAGATAAAATTTTAATACTGAAAAAAGGAAATCTCATTTTGGAGGGCTCAGTAGAAGCAGTAACATCGAAAATAGAAGATAAAGTATGGAAATGTGTGGTTAATAAAAATGAAGTAGATTATATGACTGGTAAATATTGTTTAGCAAATATTCATCACTCTGGAGGTGTTGCCACTCTTAGAATTATAAGTAATACAAAGCCACATGATAATGCATGTAATATAAGGCCAACATTAGAAGATTTATATTTATATTGTTTTAATGAAGTACTATAAATGTGTGTGAGGTGATAAATATGTCTACATTAATTAAATTTGAATTAAAAAAGATAATAAGAAGAAAATCTACAATAGCAGTTATTTTAGGAAGTTTGGTTTTAAGTATATTTCTTTTTGCCTTAATGCCACTTAAAGAAAAATCTTATGATGATAATGGAAAAGAGTATAGAGGTCTACAAGCTATTGAACTTGGAAAACAACAATCTAAATTAAACGAGGGATACATAACAGATAAAAAAGTAGAAAACTCAATCAGAAAATATCAAAAGATATTTAATAATCCAAATAATATTGTAAAAGATGAAAATGGTTTTTCAAATTTTAAACAAGATGTTTATTTGAGATTCTTTTACCCAAATAAAACTTTTTATAACTTTATAACAGAATCATATAGTGAACCAAATGATATTAATTCTATGATACTTCAATCAATATCATTAAAAAATAGAACTAATTTTTATAAGTTTAGAAATGAAAAGGTAAATACAATATTAAATAGTGAATATTCAGATGGAAATTATACACAAAAAGAAAAAGAGTTTTGGTTATCTAAGAATAAGAAAATAAATGAACCCTATTTAAATGGATATTATGAAGGATGGAATTATTTTTTACTGGGTAGAGACCTACTAATTTTTACTATGTTAGCTATATGTATAAGTATAGCTTCTGTATTTTCAGGAGAATATCAATCAGGCACTGATTCAGTGATATTGTCTTCTAAATATGGAAAAACAAAAGTTATAACAGCTAAAATAATAAGTTCCTTTCTATTTGGTACAATTGTTTTTACAATAAATACAATTATATCTATTGGAATTCTTCTATTGTCTTTTGGAGTAGATGGATGGAATTTACCATTACAACTTACTGTAAGCTCAACACCATACCCAGTTACATTTTTACAGGCAACTTTATTGAGTATTTTGGTTATCTATATGATATTAATAGCATTAATTGGATTTACACTTTTATTATCCTCTTGCATGAAATCGCCTTTTCCTGTTTTAATTACAGATATAGCGCTACTATTTATACCACTGTTCTTAAAATATAGTGAGACAAATTGGCTATATAATCAGATTCTTCGAATTTTGCCATCAAATGCTATTTCATTCTCATTTTCTGAGTATATAAACTACAGATTTGGAAGCTTAATAATAGATTTACCTACAATGATTATTTTTACAGGTTTAATATTATCAATTATTATTTTACCTTTTATTAAGAATAACTTTAGAAAACATCAAGTTAGTTAAAATACATAATATAAAAATAATAACATAAAAAAGATATAAACGAAGAATTCTTCATTTATATCTTTTTTAGATTATATTGAAATTAAACTTAGTAATAATTATATAATATGTATTTTAGATGCTATAAATCACAGTTATAAATAGACTGATTTTTGTACATCAGTTCTTACATTAACATTGCCTGCTTTTAAATTTTCTCCAATAGTAAGCCCTTTGTCTTTTAAAACATATTCAAAAGTCATTAATGGAACTCCACCTTTTCTACCACCTAATATTTCTTTACCTTTCAAATCATCGTAGGAGAAATTAGGCATTTTTTCTCTAGCAACTAAGAAACTCCCATCTCTTTTAGTTAATTGAGCAAAGTTTACAGCATAATCGTTTTTGTTTTGATTATATACATATATGGAAGCTTCAGGACCCATTAAGCCTACATTTGCTTCACCTGAAATTAAAGCTGCCATAGTTTTATCCGCACCTTGAGTATTTATAAGGTCAACCTTTATTCCTTCATCCTCAAAGAATCCTTTTGTAATAGCAGCATATTGTGGAGCATAAAAAACAGAATGAGTAACTTCTGCAATAGTTACTTTATCTAAATCTTTAGCTGAAGCAGAGTTATCATTTTTATCGTTAGAGTTAAAATCACATCCAGTTAAGCATATTGTACTCATAACAATAGAACTTGCAATTGCGATTATTTTTTTAAACATAATAAATACCTCCTATAAGACATCCGAATAATATATAATATTAAATATTTATTGTAGTTGTTACAAAAATACATATATATAGAATTTATTTCTACAAGATTTAAAAATAATTTTTATGTTTGATTTTCAAGTAATCAACTATATTAAATAGATTGTATTGATTATTTGTAAATTAAGATATAAAATTAAAACAGTAATATTTTTATATAAATTATATAGGCATAAAGTTTATTAATAATAGATATTAAATTAATCCATATAAACAATAATTTAATTCTATAAATTTAAAAATATTTTTATGTAAGGTAGTGAAAGTTTACATTTTATACTCTAACGAATATATTTAAACAAGTACAGTTAAAATGGAGGAAATTAAATGAAACAAAATAAATATGACAATGATGAATTTTTTGGCAAATACAGTAATATGGACCGCTCTAAAAAAGGGCTTGAAGGTGCTGGAGAATGGCACACTCTAAAAAAAATGTTACCTGATTTCGAGGGAAAAAGAGTATTAGATTTAGGGTGCGGTTTTGGGTGGCACTGTCAATATGCAGTTGAAAATGGTGCAGAGTCTGCTATTGGAATTGATATTTCAGAAAAGATGCTAAAAGAAGCAAGAAATAAAACAAAATCTGATAATATAAAATACATATGTATGCCTATTGAAGATATAGATTTCCCAAAAGATTGTTTTAATGTAGTAATTAGTTCTTTGGCTTTTCATTATATTCAATCATTTGAAGAGATATGTAAAAATATAAGTAATTGTCTTTCAAGCGGAGGAGATTTTGTATTTTCGGTTGAACATCCTATATTCACTGCATATGGAACTCAAGAATGGTACTGTGATAAAGATGGAAACAATTTACACTGGCCGGTAGATAACTATTTTACAGAGGGACTTCGAAAATCAAATTTTTTAGGTGAAGAAGTTATAAAATATCATAAAACATTAACTACTTATCTAAATACTTTAGTTAAAGCTGGATTTGAGATATTAGAAATCATTGAACCTCAACCAGAAGAGAAATTATTAAATACAATTGCTGAAATGAAAGATGAATTACGTAGACCTATGATGTTACTTGTTTCTGCAAGGAAAAAGTAATAAAAAATAGTGGAATTTTGGTTGCAAGTGATTATGGGCAAATTGGAGCAAACCTGGATGGTAATCTGCCGTTGCTCTGCTATGCGGATTAAGTGGGCAAAAAAATGAGGAATATGTGGTTTGTTTCAGCTAACAGACTACATAGTAGTATAAACTAAAGGATGGTGAAAATAAATGAAACGAATATTTTTGGTTGAGGATGATAAGGCAATTGCTAAAAATCTTATGCTTTTGCTACAATCAGAGGGATTTACAGTTACCCACGCTCCTACGCGAGGTGAAGCTATTGCCACACTTGCCAGTAATAAGTTTGACTTGGCATTGATTGATATTTCCTTGCCTGATGGAAATGGCTTTACAGTTTGCACGGAAATTAAAGAAATGCAAGATGTTCCCGTTATCTTTCTGACAGCTTCAGGCGATGAGGCGAGTGTTGTTACTGGACTGAATATAGGGGCAGATGACTATATAACCAAGCCTTTTCGTCCGCGTGAATTGATTGCGCGAATTGGAACTGCCCTACGAAAAAGCGGACGTTCAGAATCGGCTTTTGAAATCTGTGGACTTCATGTAGATATGGCAAGTGGTGTCGTGAAAAAAAATGGAAATGAGGTTTTTCTTTCAGCTTTAGAGTACCGCTTGTTGTTGGTGTTTATCAGTAACCCAAAAAGTATTATTACAAGAAGCAGGCTACTTGACGAATTATGGGACGCGGCGGGTGAGTTTGTCAATGATAATACATTGACTGTGTACATAAAGCGCTTGAGGGAGAAGATAGAGAGTGACCCAGCAAACCCACAAATAATTCTGACCGTTCGTGGTACAGGATATAGATTGGGGGGCGGTTATGCTTCGGAATAGAGAGTTTAAGAAGTTTGCCATTTTATTCTCTTTAATGGCTGTCACCACTGTAACACTTGGATTTGCAATAAATATGGCTGCGGGAATCCTTGCCATTGCTTCTGTTACTGCTTTTGGCATAGCGTTTTTCGCTTTTACCAAAGCTCGATATGAAAGCATTGCACAGATTTCAAATCAAATCGATCTTGTGCTTCATAATGATGACCATCTGTATATTGGTGAATCGGATGAAGGCGAACTTTCCATTCTGCACAGCGAGATAACAAAAATGACGCTGTGTATTCGGGAACAAAATGATGCGCTAAAAAAAGAAAAAGAACATCTTGCCGATTCGTTAGCTGACATAGCCCACCAACTCCGCACACCTCTCACATCTGCGAACATTATTCTGTCATTGCTATCAAATAACCTTGATGAAAATCAACGAAAAGCATTAGTGCGGGAAACAGAGGAATTATTTGTACAGATGGATTGGCTGATTACTTCCCTATTGAAATTATCTCGCTTGGACGCAGGTATTGTAGTTTTCCAAAGCGAGCAGATAGATGTGAACAACTTGATATGCAACTCACTTCGACCATTTCTAATCCCAATTGAACTGCATAACATTGCTTTGCAAATAGACGTGCCTAAAGGAATGATTATTCAGGGCGATTCAGGTTGGCTTTCGGAAGCAATTCAAAATATTCTCAAAAATTGCATAGAAAGTGCAGGTGATAGTGGGAAGATTGAGATTGTTTGTGAGGACAACCCACTGTTTACTGAGATTGCTATCCATGACAGTGGAGCAGGCTTTGAAAAAGAAGATTTACCCTACTTGTTTGACAGGTTTTATCGTGGGAAAAACTCAGAAGCCACAGGATATGGAATTGGATTGGCTCTCTGTAAGATAATTATAACACGTCAGGGGGGGACGATTACCGCAAAAAATCACCAACAAGGTGGCGCGATATTTGTCATTCGTTTCCCAAAGTGACTAATCTCTCACCTGAAAGTCACAGAGATGTAAGTTGAAAGTTATATTATATGGGTAAACCATAAGAAAGGAGACTTACATAATGGAGTTCTTAAAAATTGAAAATCTATGCAAGGTCTACGGCAAGGGCGAGAACCAAGTTACTGCACTTGACAATGTTTCACTTACAATAGAAAAGGGGGAGTTTACCGCAATCATAGGTTCATCTGGCTCTGGAAAATCTACATTGCTTCACATCATCGGTGGAGTGGACGTACCAACAAGCGGAAAGGTGTATTTGGACGGGCAGGATGTATACGCCCAAAGCAATGAAAAGCTAGCCATTTTCCGCAGACGACAAGTCGGTCTGATTTACCAGTTTCACAACCTCATTCCCACTCTGAATGTTGTGGAAAACATCACTTTACCTATACTGATGGACAAGCGAAAGGTCAACGAGGAACGCTTGAATGACTTGATGAATCTGCTTGGGCTAAAAGACCGTAAAACACATTTACCCAATCAGCTTTCTGGAGGTCAGCAACAGCGAGTTTCCATAGGACGTGCTTTGATGAACGCTCCAGCGGTCATGCTTGCTGACGAACCCACAGGCAGTTTGGATAGCCGAAATGGTCATGAAATTATCAATCTACTGAGATTAAGTAATAAAAAATATCGTCAAACCCTTATCATCGTCACACATGACGAAAATATAGCCTTGCAAGCAGACCGCATTATCTGCATATCAGATGGCAAAGTGACACGAGATGAGAGGAGGTAGATAGGTCATGAACATTTTCAACAAAGTTGCTCTGCAAAACATGAAAAAGAGACGCACACGAACGATTGTAACGGTTATCGGAGTTGTTCTGTCTGCTGCCATGATTACAGCAGTTGCTACACTTGCCATTTCCCTGCAAAACTATATGGTAAATGGCTCGATTGAGAAGTATGGCGATTGGCATGTCGAGTTTTTGGACGTTAATCCCTCTTTCGTACAGGAACAGACAGGAAACGATGAAGTTGCAAATACCGCAACATTTGAAAATATTGGCTATGCAACGCTTGATGGCAACAGAAATCCGAGCAAGCCATATCTTTTTATAGCCGGATTCAGCAAAGAAGCCTTTGATACTTTGCCTATAACTTTGATTTCTGGAAGATTACCTGAAAACAGTGGTGAGATTCTTGTTTCTGGGAAAGTTGCAACAGACGGTGGCGTCAAATTCGCGGTGGGTGACACTATTTCCTTGCCCGTGGTAAACCGTATGAATGGAAATAAGAAGCTTAGTCAGAGTGATCCATATACTGCTGGGGATGAAACTCTTGTGTCACAAGGCGAGAGAAGCTATACAGTTGTTGGTACCTACCGAAAGCCTGTATTTGAGGAATCTTCCGCACCAGGATACACATTGATAACCAAAGCGGATGCACAAGTCAAATCGGACAGCCTCAGCCTGTTTGTCACGTTGAAAAATCCACATCAGGTTCATTCCTATACAAGAAGCACTGGAGACCATGCTTACGTTTTAAATGATAATGTGTTGCGTTTTATGGGCATTTCCGACAACAACTTGTTCAATATGCTTTTGTACTCAGTTGGGGGTATTGTAGTCGCCATAATCATGCTCGGCTCGATTTTTCTAATCTATAATTCGTTTAACATGTCGTTGAACGAACGCACACAGCAGTTCGGAATCCTTTCATCTGTTGGAGCAACAGCAAAGCAGCTACGTAATTCGGTGCTGTTTGAGGGTCTTTGCATTGGTGCTGTTGGAATACCGATTGGTGTTGCGGTTGGTATAGTCAGTATTGGGCTTGTGATTTCTGTTATCGCAAAAAATTTTGCAAATGTTCTCTACACCAACGTCTCTTTGACCTTGACGTTGTCCATCCCCGCAATCGTCGTTGCGGCAGTGGTCAGCATGGTTACCATCTTAATCTCGGCTTATATTCCGGCCAGAAAGGCCGCTAGCAAACCAGTGATGGAGTGTATTCGCCAGACGAACGAGGTAAAAATCGAATCCAAAGCCGTGAAAATATCAAAGCTCGCACAGCGTATTTACGGTCTGGAGGGAACTCTTGCACTGAAAAATTTTAAAAGAAACAAGAAACGCTATCGTAGCATTGTGTTGTCGCTTGTTTTAAGCATAGTGCTGTTCATATCAACTAGTGCTTTGGTAGCAGATCTGAAACGGGTTTCAAATCAGGCGTCAGAGGTTACTGACCAGGACATCATTTTTTCCACGCAGGATATGAATGACAGCAAAATGCTACAGCTTTACGATAAACTGAAGACTGCCAATGGTGTTTACGAAGGCTTGTATCAAGAACTTATGACCTATTCATGCGTTGTTAAAGTAAGTGAACTTACAGATGATTACTTGAACTATGAGGGTTCACATTCGCCACATGAAACGGTTGATATGCCAGTAGATATACAGTTTCTTGATGACAGTACTTATCTCAATATTATCAAAGATTTGGGGTTGCCAAAAGAAGAATATACTGGGCAAAATGCAAAAATGATTGCCGTTTCCATGATGGTGGAGGATGACCATACTATTGATATCTTCACAAATTCTTCTACGAATGTTGACCTTACTCCTGAAACCAATGACGATTCAAAGGTGTCCAAGAGACAAAACGTAAACATTACGTTTGTCAAAACCGTGCCACCAGATTCTCCCCCAGGCATCAGAAACTCCAAGATGAGAAAAGCCTCCTTCAGAGTGCTGGCACCTTATTCTGTCAAAGATGCGTTTGAGACTCCAAATGCTTCTACAGGAATTAAAAGTCTGAGCTTTCAATCAAAGAATCCCACTCAGTCAGTTGCAGAAATAGAGAAAATCATCGAGAGTGAGGGGATTACAGCCGAGTACAACCTGTACAATATGTATGGAATGATGGACGAAAACCGCAATTACATCTTCATTGCCAACGTGTTCGCCTATACTTTTATCATTATGATCTCACTGATTGCAGTCGCCAATGTGTTCAACACAATTTCCACAAATATTAAGCTGCGCCGTCGTGAGCTTGCCATGCTTCGCTCTGTGGGAATGTCTGAACGCGATTTCCAGAAGATGATGAATTTTGAGTGTGCCTTTTATGGAATGAGGGCTCTGCTCTTTGGACTTCCTATAGCGGTAATTTCTTCCTGGCTAATTCATAAAGGAATGGTCACGGATGATATAGATTTTGTACTTCCATGGGCCAGCATCGGAATCAGCGTATTTGTCGTTCTCTTTATAGTGTTCATTACAATGTTGTATGCCATTAGTAAGATAAAAAGAGAAAATATTATTGATGCACTTAGGGATGATATGACTTAATAGAAAATTAAAGAAACATCTGTGTGATTGAGTTCAAATGATTCACAATCGTTCCGAAAGGCGATTTAGACATTGAAAATACAGAATTCATAATATAGAAGTAATGTGAATTAGATTAGGGGTTCTTATGAACCCCCTTTCTATTTTTTGTATAAAAAAGGAGATAATTCAAATTTTTATTTTGAGACATCCCCTTTATCTATTTTTTATTATATGTAAAATAATAAACTTATACTTCTACATAGTATATTTCATTTCCATTTTCTTCTATAAGCTTTTTTAAATCTTCAAACTTTAAAAATACAGTAGCAGTATTGTCATTTGGATGTATACCTATTTTATCCATTTTTAATAAATCTTTATCAAATACAATTTTTACAATAGCATCGGTATCATTTAATATACCAAAAGGTGTTACAGCTCCCTTAGTAAGTTTTAGATATTTTTCAAGTCTTTCTTCAGAAGCAAAACTAAGAGGTTTACTATCAATTTTTTGGCGTATATCCTTTAAATCTGCTTTTTTATCCTTACCTAAGACAACTAAAAAGTGCTCTTTACCCTTAGAATCGCGAAGGAATAAATTTTTTACAACAAACTCCATTTGTAGTGTTTTTAATTGTTCCATTTCATCAATTGTATAGACTGCAGGATGATTTACAATTTCATAAGATATATTTAATTCATCCAATTTTTTATATACTTCTTGTTGAGCGTTCATAATTTCCTCCTATTGGTAATTTATTTGATATATAAAAATAATATTATCAAATTTTAGCCCCTATAGCTTTGCGTTACTAGATTTCCCTAGTTTTGCCTAATTTCATTTTAATTCTTACTATTATAATAATTCAGAATATATATATTTTCAAGTAAAAAATTATATATATATAATATAAGCTTTAAAAATTAAAAATTTTCCAAAAATAATTTGAAAATAGAGACTTAGTTACCATTTATAAATCATATAAAAAGAGGTTATATAAAGTCAGATATGAAAAAACTATATTATACTATCTTTTCTTTTTGGAATAAACTATACTTTAAATATAGATATTTAAATTTAATAATTTTAGCAGTAAATTATCTTAGAAAGGAATGTGCTTTATATGTCTACAGACAAAGTTGTTGGAATCATAGATGAAGAATTAGCTGAACTCGCTGGAATTAAATATACTGGTAAAATTTATGCTTCTTCTGGTGTTATAAAACATATAAAGAAAAAACATAGAGGTCAATTAAGTAAAGACATTTTTAACGATATACTAGAAACTATAAAAACAGTGCTCAAATCTCCTGAGTATATAGGAAGTCATCCTAAAAAACCTGGTAAAAGTGTAGAATTTGTAAAAAAACTTGATAATTATATATTAGTTGCTACAGAACTAGATACAAAAAAAGGATATCTATATGTCTCTTCATTATATGCCATAAAAGAAGCAAAATTAGAAAGTAGAATTAGTAGTGGAAGAGTATTACAATATGATGGTTAACATAATATTATTAATTTTTCCTAAAGCATTGAAAAATATTGTCAAATAGCTTATAATATAAATATATATGTAAATATTTATTAATTAGATTTGAGGTTGGAAAAGGCACCCAATACGCTACTTATAGAGTAGTTAATAGAGATGCAGGATACGCCGCCCTGCCAAGTCTAATTAAATTTAAAAGAGAGGATTAATTCCTCTCTTTTTGTTTTTTAAAATTAATTTATTTAAAAGGGTGAAAAAATATGGAGATATTTAGCACAAAAGAAATACTAGAAAGAATTTTTTATTAGTTTTTAAAAATTTAGTTAGAAACTATATCATTATGGAAAAAAATGTATTATAATATGTAGAAATATTATAATAAGGAGCGATTGGATATGAGTTTATCAAAAAAAATAGAAGATAAAAGAAAAGCTAAACAAAGAGCTGAAAAAGCCAAACAAGCTAAAATTGCAACAGCTGGTGTCGTATTAGGAGCTGTTACTGGTGCAGTTGGAGGAGTATTACTAGCACCTAAATCAGGAAAAGAAACAAGAGAGGATATAAAGGATGCATCTCAACAAATTGCTGATAAAATAAACATGAAAACAGTGGATGCAAAAGGTAAAATATCTGAAAAATTAGAAGACAGAAAAGGAAATTTCATTGAATCAAAGCAAAAAATAAGAAATTATATAGATAATAAAAAACGAGTTGAAGATTCTAGCGAGGAAGATAGAGTAATAGACATTATTGAGCCAGTAAGTGCCACTGAGGAATAATAATGAATAACACAATAACAATTAATATTAGTATAATATATGTATTATTAGCTATACTTGGGTGTATCGCTTTAATTTATTTAATTATTGTACTTGCTAAATTACATAAGATTTTAAACAATGTTGGAAATGTATTAAATGAAAATACTCAAAATATAAATACAACTTTAAATAATCTTCCTAGTGTTGTAGATAGTTTTGGAGAAGTAGGCGAGAATATGAAAGATGTAACAGAAGCTGTTACTGAAGTTACAGCAGACTTTCTTGTTACTAAAGATAGTGTTAAATCAAACATGGATGTCATAGTTGATATATTAACTATAATTAAAAATGTTTTTTCAGATAAAAAATATTAATACTATAAGCTTTAGTATTTCTGTAAATTTAAAACCTTACTAAACTAATTTTTTAGAAAATATTTTATAAAGTATGAATAAATAAAGATGTATCTATTGATGAATAAACATAATAAGTAGATACATCTTTTTATTATATTTTTTGTAAAATAAACAATATTTAAATATTATTTATTTTATAATTTACCTATTTGTCTTAATGCTAATTTTACAGTTTCATATCTATCAGCACCATTTATTATTACATCACCTTTTACAAGATTATTAGCTTCTCCACCTACAACATAAACTTTTTTGCCTAAGCCTTGTTTATAGCTAGATGCTTCTACTACTAAAGCATCTTTCAATTGCCAGTATAAAATTTGAGCAGCAACTTTATCAGCGTCACCCTTATAAACTATTACATTTTCATACACTTTATCTCCCCCTTGAGAATTTGATATAGATTTATTTAATATTCCTTCTGCTATTAATTTAGCAACTTTATCTTTATTATTAACATAGTAATCTGTATCTACTTTACTATCTACAAAGCATACTTCTATTAATATTGCTGTTGAGTTAGTGTGATTAAGCCAATAAAGACCTCTAACATCAGCCTTTGCACCCCTATTTTTAAATACCGTAGCTAATTTAGAATTTACTTTTTCTGCATATGTCTTTCCATTATTGCTTTTATATATTGTTTCTGTACCTTCTGGAACTGAAGTTATGACATTTGCATTAAAATGAATTTGAACAGCTAAATCAGTTTCTTGCTTATTTGCTATAGCACATTGGTCAGCTAAATGATTATCTGACTTATCAACCCTTCCTGTATAAACAGTAGCCCCGCCTAATTTAAGCCATTTAACTACTAAGTCACTTATTATTCTTGTTTCTTTACCTTCGTTTATATATCCAACAGCTCCTGTGCCTTTTCCAGTTAAAGTGTGCCCTGGTATTACTACTACCTTCAAATTATACATCTCCTTTATGATTAAATTTAACTTCTATTTAATATATGTGCTATTTAAAATTTTGTTTCTTTTTATACTTTAATTATCTAATATAAAATATTTTGTAAAATTATAGAATAATAGGTAGTAAGTATTAAAATTGCAGTTTTGTATATAACACATTGCTTGATTGTAATAATCTCAAGGCATATTCATCCATCCTATATCCAGTTTTATAGTAGATATGTTTAATTCCAGATTGAATTATAGCCTTAGTACAATTTAAACAAGGAAAATGAGTTACATAAATAGAACAATCTTTAACTGGTATACCTTCTTTTGCACAATAATAAAGTGCATTTTGTTCAGCGTGAATGGTCCTGATACAATGTCCATCTCTCATCTCGTGACCAACTTCACTACAGTGCTTATCTCCAGATATGCTACCATTATATCCAGTAGATACGATTCTATTTTCTGAATTGACGATTATTGCACCCACATAAGCTCTATCACAAGTACCTCTTTCAGCTACTGTCTCACATAATCTCATAAAATACTCTTGCCATGAACATCTATTTTCAAGTTTATTTTCCAAACTAAATACCTCCAAATCTTATATTTAATATATAAGATTTATACCTTAAAAATAGCATTAAAAACAAATTTATTTTATAGATAAAAGTATAAAATATAAAATAAACTTCAAATTATTTTTTTAATAATTAAATTCTATTACATTAAACTTTTTTATAAAAATTTCATCATAAAATATGAAAACTGTCTTAATCAAATCAAGACAGTTTTTTATAATCAAAATTTATAATACAAGTTCATATTTTTCTTTAAACTCTTTTACAGCTTCAGGCCATGCCTTTTGTTCTGTAATACCTTTTTCTTTAGCTATTTTAATTGCAATTTCTCTTATCATTGCAGCTCCTTCTAATATTCCCATTTTCAATCTCCCTTCAAATATCTTTTTGTATAGAATATAAATAGTGCTGAAATTTCTTACATATTACATCTACAATATCTATACAACATATAACTTATGAATTCCTTTTATTTTCATACGCCTTTAACCGACATATAATTATATGCATTAAGCCTTAAAATTATGAATTTGATAGTAATTATTTTTTGTCTTTCATATACAATTGTGTAGGTTGCAAAATAGGGTAATCGGTATTTTAATTGTTCTATTACTTTATAATATACTCAATAAAAAATAATATTGTATGACACATTTCCAGATATTATAGAAAGATGAATTGTGCTATTGGATTTATGTAATAAAATCAGTAAAAATCTAACTTGTTTTACTGATTTTATACACTAAAAACTGTAGGTAAATTTGTTTTATATTTCTCACAAATATTCCTACAGTTTCAAATATTAAAGTTATACAGTTATAATTTTTTGATTGTACAATTAAAGTGCTTCTAAAAAACTATCCTATAGTATAAATACTAGGATGATTAAATTTACTAAATAAGATTTTTTATTTATCTAGAATTGTATATTTTTTCGATAATGTTGACTACAGCATACATTGCCCATGCACAAATAGCTAATACAAATACACCCATCATTACCAAATCTAGCTTAAATACTTGACTACCATAAACTATCAAGTATCCTATTCCATATCTTGATACCAAAAATTCTCCTACTATAACACCTACCCAAGCCATACCAATATTAATCTTAGTTAAGTTTATTAAATTTCCTGTATTTGCAGGTAATATAAGTTTAAATAGGATTTGTGATTTGCTAGCTCCAAAGCTCTTTAACATCTTAATTTTTTCTTCATCTATATTAATAAAGTAATTATAGGCTGAAAGTATGGTAACAACAACAGAAATAGTTACAGCTGTTACTACAATTCCTTCTATTCCAGCACCAACCCAAACTATAATTATAGGAGCTAAAGCAGTCTTAGGAAGAGCATTTAAAACTACCAAAAATGGGTCTAATATTTTTGATAATTTTTCTGACCACCAAAGAGCAATTGCTACTAGAATACCTAAAACAGTTCCTATAACAAGACCAAGAACTGTTTCATATACAGATACTCCAATATGTTTAAATAGTTGGCCACTAGATGCATATTGAATAAACAAATTGTAAATATCACTTGGTTTACTGAATAGAAAAGTATTTATAACATTTAAATCAGCTAAAATCTCCCAAATTATAATAAAACCAATTAAAATTAATAGTTGATAAAATAATACATTTCTTTTTTCTCTTTTTACACCTTTAATATAGTTTATATATCCTTCAGATCTTTTATTAAGCCTCATGTGTATCTAGCTCCTTCCATAATATGTCGAAATACTTTTGAAAATCGGGAACTTTACGTGTTTTGAGAGGCGTTTTTGTTCCATCCATATTAAGTTCAATGTCATAAATATTTTTTATAGTAGCTGGTCTTTTAGATAGTATTGCAACTTTATCTGATATGCTTATTGCTTCTGCCATCACTACAGAAGTGCGACCTATCAGACAACAGAAACTAAGTCATCCATGTCAGCACCCATATAAACAATACTAAGAGTACCACTAGAACTATCCCAAACTATAGAATCAACAAGAGTAGAAAGCAATAACTTCTTATTATCCAGATTAGCATTATCAACCATATCATTAAACTTTTCTAAATTACTAACAACAATATCTAAATTAACACTGGCATTTTTAATATCAACACTTTTATCTTCTAAGTTTCTAAACCTAATCCTTAATTCTTCAATTTCATTATTTAAACTTTCAATCTGAGAGATAATATAATCAGAAGCAACACTACCAGTATTTTTAGCAAGCTCCATAACCAAATTCCCAATGCTCTTTTCCTTATCCTCAATAGAATTCCTAAATAAATCAATCTCATTTTTAACGCTATTTGATACATCATCAACTTTAATCTTATTTTCATGAAAAACATCTATAATAGATTCGACATTACAATGTTTAATTCTTTCAATAATAATATCTTCAACTAAAGGCCCATTAAGATTTTTACAATTACAGGCATCAATACCGAGATTCTTTTTAGTACCACATACATAATAATACTTTAATTCTTCATCAGTTCGTTTACCTTTATAAGTAATTCTCATATTAGAACCACACTTAGAACATTTTAAAAGTCCTGATAATAAAGCAACTTTACCAGTAGCAGTTCTTGGACTCTTATCACGATTAGCATCAAGTAAACCTTGAACTTCAAGCCAAGTAGTAGAATCTATAATTCCTTTATGTTTAGCAATAGCTGCTATAGGTGTAGATGTATTTTTAGCATAAGTAAGTATTCCACATTCATTATCAGGAGTACCGATAACTTCCATATTGTTATTTCTAAGATATTCTACAACATCATCATTAGCTTTCACATAAGCAGGACTTCTAAGTATACCAGATAATGAACTAGGGTCAAATTTACCACCACGAGGACCCTTTATTCCATTGTGATAAACATATTTGTATAATTGAGATAGAGACCTAAGTTCTAGATACTTAGCATAAACTATTTTAACAACTTCCATTTCACCATCACTAACTTCTAACTGATACATGCTTCTTTCTTTTAGGTTTTCATCTAAGTATTTAATCTTTTTACTGCTAAATCCATGAGGAGTTTTGCCACCTAGCCATCTTCCAGTACGAGCAAGTTCATACATATTATCTTTTATACGTTCAGCTATTGTTTCTCTTTCAAGCTGTGCAAATACACTAGATATAAACATCATAGCTCTTCCCATTGGGGTAGAAGTGTCAAATTGCTCTTTGATAGATATAAAAGATATATCTAGTTTATTTAGTTTTTCTATTAAAGTAGAGAAGTCAGATACATTTCTTGATATTCTATCTAATCTATAGCACACAAGATAATCAAACTTTTTTGCTTTCGCATCTTGCATCATTTTCTTAAATTGAGGTCTATCTATATTACCACCGCTAAAGCCTTCATCTTCATATATTAAAAAATCTTTTATACCAACAGACTTAGCATAGTCCATACATAGTTGTATTTGATTTTCTATAGATTCACCTTTACCAGTAAACTTTGATTTTCTTGAATAAATTGCAGCTTTCAAAATTAAAACCTCCTATAAGTTAGGTAGTTATTTATATTGTATTCAATGCTAAAAAAATACCATAACTTTTAACAATATCATAAATCTATTCTTTATAATATATGACTATTTATTTCTTTTATTTCTTTGCTTTTTAAATTCTAAATCAGTTTTATCAGTCTCTTAGATTTTACTTCTATATCACGAAAAATCTAGTAAATAATCAGCAGATACATTAAATTTAGTACTTAGTTGTATCAGGACAAATCTATAACTTCATAAACTAATATAAAAAGTTATAATCTAAATGATTTTATAAGGAAGAATTTTTAAAATTAAGCCTTATAGCAAAAACTTTGTAGGAGGTTTGTGTATGGAAATCAAAGTTATAGAGATTTTTCCTAAAGATGAGGCTAAACTTAATGAAATAGAAATGGCTAAAGCTAGATGGTTTGTAAATATAGTAAGCAAAAAATATTCTAAAGAAGTTTTGGATAAAGCTTTTAATACTTTAGAAGAAGACTTAAAAGTAAATAAAACTGATGCATAAATTTCGATTATTGATTTAGAAAATTAAAGATTAAATATAAAAAAGAGATATACAAATGAGAAAATATCTAGATGTATTTTATATACTATTAACTTGACATTAGATTAATCAAATAGTATATTTTAATATAACACAATGAAGTGTTAAAAGAGCAAAGGAGCTCCATAGATTTTATCTATGGAGCTTTTTTGTGCATTGAATTTAAGGAGGAGATAAATTTGAATAACTTTGAAATTAAAACCAAAATAAAATTTGGAGAAGGAGCATTAAAAGCACTACAAGAATTAAAAGATAAACATGTATTAATAATAACAGACCCATTTATGGTTAAATCAAAAACAATAGATAAAATAACATTTAACTTAATAAATTCAACATATCAAGTTTTTGAAGAAATAGTACCAGACCCACCAATAGAAACAATAGTAGCAGGAGTAGAAAAATTTAAATCTATGAATCCAGATATAATAATAGCATTAGGAGGAGGTTCTGCTATAGATGCTGCAAAATCTATAATGGATTTTTCTAAAAAAATATTAAATGCTAATGATATAGAATTTATAGCAATACCAACAACAAGTGGAACAGGTTCAGAAGTAACATCATTTTCTGTAATAACAGATAATCAAAAAGGGTGTAAATATCCATTAGTAAGTGATGATTTACTTCCAAATATGGCAATACTAGACCCAGAACTTGTAAAAACTGTACCAAATTTTATAACAGCAGATACAGGTATAGATGTATTAACACATGCAATAGAGGCTTATGTATCCACAAATGCTAATGATTTTTCTGATGCACTTGCTGAAAAAGCTATAAAATTAGTATTTAAGTATTTATTAAAAGCATACAAAGATGGAAATGATATAGAAGCTAGAGAAAAAATGCACAATGCATCTTGTTTAGCAGGTATGGCATTTAACCAAACATCACTTGGTATAAATCATTCTATAGCGCATGTATTAGGCGGAAAATTTCATATACCACATGGAAGAACAAACTCAATATTACTTCCACATGTTATAGAATATAATTCATCAATAATAGGATATACCAACATAGCTTACTCAGATACAGCTATAAAATATGCACAAATAGCAGAATTAGTAGGGTTTGGTAATGGTAATATAAGAATAGCTGTTAAAAACTTAGTAAATGAAATAAAGAAACTGCAAAAAGAAATGAATATGCCAACTAAATTGACACAGTGTAAATTAAGTCTAGAAGATATAATTAATGAAGAGAGAGAAATAGCAAGGCTTGCCATAAAAGATACTTGTACATTAACCAACCCTAAGGTACCAACTGAAGAGGATATAATAAACATATTAAATAATATTAAATAACTACATTTTATTACATGTAAACATAATATTATACAAATAGGGAAAATGTTTTTAAAAATATAAATTATATATTGACAAATATAAAGCAGAAAACTATAATAAAGGTATCACAAAGGTGTGATATTTTAGTAAAAAAGCAATGGAGCTTCTTAGGAATATTAATATTATTCTTATGGAGCTCCTTTTATTTTTAGCAAGTAATTTTTTAATAAACTATACTTAAAGAAAGCAGGGAATAAATTTGGCTGAAGAATCTAAGCAAAGAGTTATTCAAGAATATGTTCCTGGAAAACAGGTTACATTGGCACATATAATAGCCAATCCTAATGAAGATATATATAAGAAATTAGGATTAGTGCTTGATAAAAAAGATGCGATAGGAATACTCACAATAACACCAAGTGAAGCATCAATAATAGCAGCAGATGTTGCTACAAAATCTTCAAATGTATCTTTGGGGTTTATAGATAGATTTAGTGGTTCTGTAGTAATATCAGGTGATGTAAGTTCTGTAGAATCAGCATTAAATGATGTTTTAGAAATTTTAGGAAATATGTTGAACTTCTCATCTACTAAAATAACAAGGACATAATAATACAATGAAAAATATAATTTTTATGGGAAAAACAGGAAGTGGTAAAACCACTTTGTGCCAAAAACTAGACCAATTGGAATTGAAATACAAGAAAACCCAATCAGTAGAACTTTACAATGATGCAATAGACACTCCAGGTGAATATATGGAAAATAGAAGCTTGTACAATGCATTGATAACAACATCTGTAGATGCAAAAATTATAGCAATAGTATATGATGCTACACAAGAAGAAAATTATATAGCACCAGGATTTGCAAGTATGTTTTGTAAAGATGTAATAGGAATTATAACCAAAATAAATATGTCTACTGAAGATGAAATTAATATAGCTTATGAACGATTATCACTAGCAGGAGCAAGTCAAATATTTAAAATAGATACAATTGATGGTATAGGACTTGAAAAATTGTTTGAATATCTAGAAAAATCTAAAAAAATAGACGAAATTTAGGGGAAAATATTTTTTTAACTCAAAAATATGATAGAATTAAATTAAACAGAGAGTTAAATAAAATATAAATTTAGCATTTTATAAAAACATAAAAATATATATAAAACTATTTTAAGAAGATTTAATCTTTAAGTGAGGTAGGAACATGGGGAAAAAAATACTATTGGTTGATGATGAACCACTGTTAAGGATGGATATAAAAGATGTCCTAGAAAATAATGGTTATGAAATAATAGGAGAAGCATGCGATGGGTTTGAAGCTGTTGAAATTTGTAAAAAACATAAGCCTGATTTAGTTATAATGGATATAGAAATGCCAATTCTTGATGGTATAAAGGCAGGTAAAATAATATGTAAGGAAAATCTAGCAGGTGGAGTACTTTTATTAACTTCATTTGAAGATAAAGAATACATAGAAAAAGCTAAAAGTATAGGTGCTTATGGATATTTAGTAAAGACAGCAAGTGAAAAATCACTTATACCAACTATAGAAATGTGTTTAAATAAAGTAAATGAATTTGAAAGAATGAAAAAAGATTTAGAGAAAGTAAATTCTAAATTAAATGAAAGAAAGTTAATAGAAAGAGCAAAAGGTATACTTATAAGAGAGTTTAAAGTTTCTGAGGATGAAGCATACAATATAATAAGAAAATTAAGTATGGATAAAAGAACTTCAATGATGGAAATTGCTAAAATGATTATAATAGGGTACGATGATTAATACGATAAAAAAAATAGCAATTACACAAACATACTTAAATAAAAATGAAATTGAAAAAATTATAGAAGTATCAAAATCCTTAGATTTAATGGCTAACTTTTATGAGGCTGATGTTTTTATAGATGTATTAAGTAAATGTGATGATGAAGCAATTGTGGTGGCACATGGTAGACCTAAAGAAAAGTCATTATACTGTGAAAATGTTATAGGAAAAAAAGCTCTAATTGAAAATGAACCAGGAGTTATAAAGTGCTTAAAGACTGGAGAAAGAGCACGAGATATTAAGGCTTTAACACAAGAATATAAACTGGTTAAACAGAATATTCAACCAATAACATTGGATGACAAAATTCTAGCAGTATTAATAGTTGAAAAAGATATAAGTAGTGAAGTTAAAAATGAGTTTGACACTAACGAAGATGAAGAAAATAAAAATTCACATCAGTTTATAAAATTGATAGAAAATAATGACTTTTTAGTTGATAATTTAAATTCTGCTATACTTATATTTGATAAAAATGGAAAGCTGAAAATTAAAAATCGTATTGCAACTGACATGTATAAAAGTATTGGGTTTGAATGTGATATACAAGATATGCATTACAATGATTTATACATAGAGCATACGGTGTTTGAAGATATATTGATAGATGAGAATTATGATGAAACAAATGAAGTTTCAATAGGTAATATGTTTTTTAAAATAAAAACCATATACATCAAAGATGATGAATTTAAGGTTTGTAAAATAGTACAAGATATAAGTGATTTAAAACGAAAAGAAGAAGAACTAATTTTAAAAACAGTAGCTATAAGAGAAACTCATCATAGAGTAAAAAACAATCTTCACACAGTAATATCTATAATAAAAAAACAAAGTAGATTGTCTCAAAACGAGGAAGTTAAACAATGTCTAGATAATATAACAAATAGAGTGTTTGCAATTCTTTCAACTCATTACTTATTATCTAAGGAAATCGATAATAATATATCTATATTAGAAGGTATAAATTTATTAGTATCAAATATTCAAGGCGGATATCTGTTTAATAAAGATATCGATATATGTATAACAGGTGAAGACTTTAAAATTAGTGGAGAAAAAGCAACAGCCATACTTTTAGTTATAAATGAAGTACTACAAAACTGTTATGACCATGCTTTCAAGAATAGAGAACGTGGTAATATACAGATATTAGTAAATAAAGATAATGGTTTGAGAAATATCGCTATTATAGATGATGGAATTGGATTTGATAGTGATAATATAAATAAAAATAGTTTAGGAACATATATAATAGATAGTTATATAACTCAAATGCTAAAAGGAAGTATAAAAAGAAAGAGCAGTAAAAATGGAACCGAAGTGTTAATTACTATACCTACATAAATTAATATTAGATAATAACTCATCTACAAGGTAGTAGTTTTAATTGAGCAAAGAGGCTTAAAGTTATTAATAGATTAAGTTAATCAAATATATTTATAAAACTTATAAATATATTTGATTTAACAAATATTTATTATAGCTTTAAGCCTCTTTGCTTGTTTAAGACATACTTAAATTTTAGGAGGTGAGAAAATGAGAGAAGAATTATTAAGTGTTGGTATTGACATTGGGACAAGTACTACTCAATTGATTTTTTCTAAATTAATAGTAGAAAATACTGAATCAAATTTTTCGGTACCTAGGATAAGTATAGTAGACAAGGAAATTATTTATAAAAGTAAAGTTTATTTTACTCCTCTTATTTCAAACAAAGAAATAAATGGACAACAAATAAAAGAAATAGTTGAAAATGAATATAAAAAAGCAAATATATCTAAAGTAGATATACATACAGGAGCAGTAATAATAACTGGCGAAACAGCTAGAAAAGAAAATGCAAATG
Source organism: Clostridioides sp. ZZV14-6150 (assembly GCF_020657875.1). NCBI lineage: Bacteria > Bacillati > Bacillota > Clostridia > Peptostreptococcales > Peptostreptococcaceae > Clostridioides > Clostridioides sp. ZZV14-6150. Next base: position 117,237 of record NZ_JAGWDA010000002.1, read on the forward strand.
ATGTACTTCATACTTTAAGTGGATTTGCTGGAGACTTTGTCGTTGCAACAGCAGGACCTGATTTAGAAAGTATAATATCAGGAAAAGGAGCAGGGGCTCATATTTATTCAAAAGAACATTCAACTACAATTGTAAATATAGACATAGGTGGGGGAACTAGTAACATAGCTTCATTTAAAAGGGGAGAAGTAACTGATACTGGGTGTTTGGATATAGGTGGAAGGCTTATAAAGGTAGATAAAGCAAGTAAGAAGATAACTTATATTTCGCCTAAAATAGATAAAATCATAAAAGATAATAACTTAAATCTTCAAGTAGGAACTGTAGCTACAATAGAAAATACAAAACCAATAGTTAATATAATGGTTAATTTATTAATGGAAAGTATAGGATTAAAATCTCAAACGCCTTTATTTGATTTTATAATAACTAATAAGTCAATAAGTATAGATGAAAAAATTAAAAATGTTTCATTCTCAGGTGGAGTAGCAGATTATATTTACTACAATGGAGAAGTAAGGAATTATTTTGAATATGGTGATTTGGGAATTTTACTTGGGCAAGCAATAAAAAATTGCGAATACCTTAAAAAAGTAAATGTAGTCAAATCAATAGAAACAATAAGAGCAACAGTGGTTGGTGCAGGTTCTCACACTACTGAAGTAAGTGGAAGTACAATAACCTACACTAGTGAGTCATTCCCAATTAAAAATTTACCAGTTTTAAAATTATCAGTTGATGAAGAGATTGGTACTTCAAAACAGATTAGTCAAGCCATAGAAAATAAACTTAACTGGTTCAAATTGGAAAATGATTTACAGAAAGTTGCTATAGCTATGATAGGCAAGAAAAATCCTACTTTTTTAGATATACAAGAGTATGCTAAAGGATTTGTAGATGGAATGAAACAAATTATAGAAAATAATTTGCCTTTTGTGGTAATCGTTGAAAATGATATGGCAAAGGTGCTAGGTCAAGCAATATATGCATTATTGAACTATAAAAAAGATATTGTTTGTATTGATAGTGTAAAGGTTGAAAATGGAGATTATATTGACATTGGAAAACCTATAGTTGAAGGTAAGGTTTTACCTGTGGTAATAAAAACATTAGTTTTTAATTAATAGAAGGGGGTAAGTAAATGATTTTAAAGACAAAATTATTTGGACGTACTTATCAGTTTAAAGGCTTATATGATGTAATGGCTAAAGCTAATGAAGAAAAATCAGGAGATAAATTAGCAGGTCTTGCAGCACAATCAGCTGAAGAAAGGATAGCAGCAAAAGTTGTTTTATCACATATAAAACTAGAGGATATAAGAAATAATCCTGCAGTAGCATATGAAGAAGATGAAGTAACAAGAATAATACAAGATGCTGTAAATGAAAAAGTTTATGCAGAAATAAAGGACTGGACAGTATCTGAACTTAGAGAATGGTTATTAGATTCAAATACTACAAGTGCTGATATAAGAAGAATATCAAGAGGGTTAACTTCTGAGATTATCGCAGCAGTTGCAAAACTAATGTCAAATATGGACTTAGTTTATGCTGCTAAGAAGATAAAGGTTACAGCCCACTGTAATACAACTATAGGAGAACATGGAACATTATCAGCAAGACTTCAACCTAATCATCCAACAGATGACCCAGATGGAATACTTGCATCGCTTCTTGAAGGTCTAACTTTTGGTATAGGAGATGCAGTGCTTGGATTAAACCCAGTTGATGACTCGGTTGAAAGTGTTACCAAAGTATTAAAAAGATTTGAAGAGGTAAAGCAAAAATATCAAATACCAACTCAAACATGTGTATTAGCCCATGTTACTACACAAATGGAAGCGATAAGAAATGGTGCTCCTGCAGATTTAATATTCCAATCTATAGCAGGTTCTGAAAAAGGAAATGAAGCATTTGGATTCAATGGCGATACTATAGAAGAAGCTAGACAATTAGCTTTAAAACACGGAACAGCTACAGGACCTAATGTCATGTATTTTGAAACTGGACAAGGTTCAGAATTATCTTCAGAAGCACATCATGGAATAGACCAGGTTACTATGGAAGCTAGATGCTATGGATTTGCTAAAAAGTATGAACCATTCTTAGTAAATACAGTTGTTGGATTTATAGGACCAGAATATTTATATGATGCTAGAGAAGTTGTAAGAGCAGGACTTGAAGACCATTTTATGGGTAAATTACATGGATTACCAATGGGTGTTGATGTTTGCTACACTAACCATATGAAAGCTGACCAAAATGATATGGAAAACTTAGCTATATTACTAACAACAGCAGGATGTACATACTTTATGGGAATACCTCATGGAGATGATGTTATGCTTAACTATCAAACAACAGGATACCATGAAACAGCATCACTTAGGGAAATGTTTGGACTAACAGCAATAAAAGAATTTGATGCTTGGATGGAAAAGATGGGATTCTCTAAAGATGGTAAATTAACAGATTTAGCGGGAGACGCATCTCTATTATTAGGATAGGAGGTATTTAGTATGAATGAGAAGGATTTAAAAGCATTAGTAGAACAGTTAGTTGGGCAAATGGTTGGAGAATTAGATACTAATGTTGTATCTGAAACTGTTAAAAAAGTGACTGAAGTTGTAATAGATAATGATGCTTGTATAGATGACATAACAGAAGTTGATATAAGAAAGCAATTACTAGTAAAAAATCCAAAGGACGCAGAAGCTTATTTAGATATAAAGTCTAAAACGCCTGCAAGAATAGGTATAGGAAGAGCTGGTACTAGATATAAAACAGAAACAGTTTTAAGATTTAGAGCAGACCATGCTGCTGCACAAGATGCTGTTTTCTCTTATGTAGATGAAGAATTTATAAAAGAAAACAATATGTTTGCAGTAGAAACTTTATGTAGTGATAAAGATGAATACTTAACAAGACCAGATTTAGGAAGAAAATTCTCTCCAGAAACTATAAATAATATAAAATCTAAACTTGGAACAAATCAAAGGGTTTTGATGTTAGTAGGAGACGGGCTTAGTTCAGCAGCTATAGAAGCAAACTTAAAAGACTGCGTGCCAGCTATAAAACAAGGTCTAAAAATGTACGGAATAGATTCAAGTGAAATTTTATTTGTTAAACATTGTAGAGTTGGTGCTATGGACCACTTAGGTGAAGAATTAGGTTGTGAAGTTATATGTATGTTGGTTGGAGAAAGACCAGGATTAGTTACTGCTGAATCAATGTCAGCATATATAGCATATAAGCCATATATAGGAATGGCAGAAGCAAAGAGAACAGTTATATCAAACATTCACAAAGGTGGAACAACTGCAGTTGAAGCAGGTGCTCATATAGCTGAACTTATAAAAACTATGTTAGATAAAAAAGCTTCAGGAATAGACCTTAAATAAAGTCGAGGGAGTGTAGAATATGAAAAACGATGTAATTCGTCCTAATATATTAGGAATTAAGATAATTTCAAATATAAGTCCAGAAATGGCACAAAAACTAGAACTAAAATCACATCACAAAAGTTTAGGTTTAATAACTGCAGACTGTGATGATGTTACATACACAGCTCTTGATGAAGCAACTAAAGCTTCAGAAGTTGATGTTGTGTATGCAAAATCAATGTATGCAGGTGCTGCAAATGCTTCAACAAAGCTTGCTGGTGAAGTACTAGGGATAATAGCAGGACCAAGTCCAGCAGAAGTAAGAAGTGGTCTAAATGCAGTAGTTGATTTTCTAGAATATGGAGCAACTTTTATAAGTGCAAATGATGATGATTCAATAGCATATTATGCTCACTGTGTATCAAGAACAGGTACATACCTTTCAGAAGTAGCAGGAATAAGAGAAGGTGAGGCATTAGCTTATTTAGTAGCACCGCCACTTGAAGCAATGTATGCGCTGGATGCAGCAATGAAGGCAGCAGATGTTAAGATGTGCGAATTATTTGCACCTCCAACTGAAACAAACTTTGGTGGAGCATTACTTACAGGTTCTCAATCGGCTTGTAAAGCAGCATGTGATGCATTTGCAGAAGCAGTAAAATCAGTTGCAGATAATCCAACAGGATTCTAGGATAATTAAATGGATGCTGTAGGCTTAATAGAAGTAATAGGATATGTTGCTGCAATCGAAGCTTCTGATGCTTGTTTAAAATCTGCAAATGTTAATATCTTAGAAATTGATAAGGTTGGAGCAGGCATTGTTACTTTAACAATATGTGGAGATGTTGGTGCTGTTGAATCAGCTCTAGAAGCAGGTGAAATAGCAGTTTCTAGAATTGGTACATTAAGAGCATCACATATTATACCAAGAATACATAATGAAGTAACCGATGCTTTATTTAAAAATAAAGAACCTAAAGTCTGTGAAGTTTCAGAAGATACAGAGGAAAACTTTGAAATTACATTAGAAATAACTGATAATGTATCGAAAAATTTATCGGAAAAAGATAATGTAATTTTAGATGGCACTGAAAATAGTGAAAATAATAATGAAAAACTATATAGTGATATAAATAAAATTAACAAAGAAATTGAAGTAGTTGATGATAGTTTAACAGAAACTAATGAGGAAAAAATAGAAAATACTAATGATAATAAAGAAGTATTAGAACAAGTCAAAATAGAAAATTCTGATTTTGATAGAGATGATTTATCAAAGAACAGCGTGAAAAAACTTAAAGCTATGGCTAAGAAATTAGACTCTTCAATAACTTATAAAGATTTAAATGTTCTTAAAAAAGAAGAATTGATAAACTTAGTTAAAAAGCTTAGCAGAGGGGATAGATAGTTATGACACTTTTAGATAAAGATTTAGTATCTATACAAGAAGTCAGAACTCTTGTAAAAAGAGCTAAAGTGGCTCAAGAGAAACTTTCTAAAATGAGCCAAGAGCAAATAGATAAAATAGTAAAAGTTGTTGCAAATGCAACATTTAATAATGCTACTAAATTAGCTAAAATGGCAAATGAAGAAACTGGGTTTGGAAAATGGGAAGATAAAGTAATTAAAAATACTTTTGCATCCATGGGAGTTTATGAAACTCTAAAAGATACAAAAACTATTGGAATAATTGGTGAAGATAAAGAAGCAAATACGATAGATATAGCTATACCAGTTGGAGTTGTGGCAGGTCTTATACCTTCAACAAACCCAACATCAACAGTAATATACAAAACTATAATATCTTTAAAGGCAGGAAATACTATAGTTTTCTCTCCACATCCAAATGCAAAAAAATGCATACTTGAAACAGTTAATATAATAAGTGATGCAGCTATAAAAGCTGGAGCTCCAGAGGATTCAATATTATGTATAACTAATCCAAGTATAGTTGGAACTAATGAATTAATGAAACATAAAGATACAAACTTAATATTAGCAACTGGAGGAGAAGCAATGGTTAGAGCTGCTTACTCTTCAGGAACACCAGCTATCGGAGTTGGACCTGGAAATGGACCAGCATTTATAGATAAATCAGCAAATGTTAAGTTAGCAGTCAAAAGAATAATAGATTCTAAAACTTTTGATAATGGTGTTATATGTGCATCAGAACAATCTATAGTAATAGAAAAATCTATGGAAGAAACTGTTTTAAAAGAACTTAAAAATCAAGGTGCGTATATTTTAAATGAAAAAGAAAGTGAGAGATTAGCAAAATTCATATTGAGAGCTAATGGTACTATGAATCCACAAATAGTTGGTAAGAGTGTTGAGGTAATATCAAATTTAGCAGATTTAACAAATGTACCTAAAAATACAAAAGTTCTCGTTGCAAGAGAAAATAAAGTTGGTCATAATGTAGCCTATTCAAGAGAAAAACTTACGCCAATACTAGCGTTCTATGTTGAAGAAAATGTAGAGGCTATTATGAATAGATGTAGAGAAATATTAATAAATGAAGGTGCAGGTCATACCTTCTCAATGCATGCAAATGATGAAGAGTTGGTAAAGAGATTTGCTCTTAACATGCCAGTATCAAGAATACTTGTGAATACTCCTTCAGCACTTGGAGGAATAGGTGCATCAACAAACCTTGTGCCAGCACTAACACTTGGTTGTGGTGCAATAGGTGGAAGTTCAACTTCAAACAATGTAGGTCCACTTGATTTAATAAATGTTAAAAGAGTAGCTTATGGAATCAAAGAAATAGAAGAACTTGGAAGAGATACATCTCAAGTTGAAAAATCAATGTTTGACTCAATGGATAAAGAAGAATTAATAAATCTTCTAGTTCAAAGATTAGTCAAAGAACTAGCATAACTAAAACAAACAATGAAATTTATAGCTATAAATTTCTAAAAATAAAAACTATAAAATTAAATTTTTGGAGGATAAGATTATGGCAAGTGCAAACGCATTAGGAATGATAGAAACTAAAGGATTAGTAGGAGCGATAGAGGCAGCAGATGCAATGGTTAAAGCTGCAAATGTACAATTAGTAGGAAAAGAACAAGTAGGTGGAGGATTAGTTACTGTAATGGTAAGAGGAGATGTTGGAGCTGTTAAAGCTGCTACAGATGCTGGAGCTGCAGCTGCTGAGAGAGTTGGAGAACTAATATCAGTTCATGTTATACCAAGACCACATTTTGAAGTAGATGCTATATTACCAAAAGTATCAGCTGAGTAATATAAAAGCAATTTTAAAATTCAAATTTTGATTAAAAAAGAGGCTATCTCAAAAATGAGTCTTACTAATAAACTCAATGTATTTTGAGGTAGCCTTTTTTATACATCTAATAGGAGATGTGATAAAATGGGTGTTTTAACAGAAAACGAAATAAAAAGAAAAATAGGAAAAAACAAAGGCAATGTAACTGAATTCTATATAGAAAAAGGACAAATAATAACTCCTTCTGCAAAATCTTATTTAACTGAGAGAAGTATTGAACTCAAATATATTGATAAGCTTTCAGATATAAATAATGAGCCCAAAGAAGTTATAAAAGAAGTAGTTAAAGAGAAAACATATAAATATACTACTGTATTTGGTGCTAAATTAGATGAAAAACCAGAACATATGACTCAATTAAATGGAAATCTTTTAGTTTTTAAAGACCATAAAAGAATAATACTAAGAGGTAAAATAGATTCTCTTGAATCAGAAATACTAAAAGCACAAATTCTTTGCCAAAAACTAGGTATGCCAAAGCTTGTTAAGGAATTACAAGAGGTATTAGACTTTGTAAGAAATATAATGAGATGTGAGGTTTTAGAAGAAAAACTAGAAGATTTTAAACTTTTAGGATTGACTCCACAAGAACTTAGAGAACAATCTCACTATCCTAAAAAATACTTTGGTATAGGACATGAGTTCCCAAGTTATGAAATGGGAGAAGTAGTAGTAGCTATAAATAGTATAAGAAGCAATACACGAGAGGTTGAACTTGCAGCTTACGAAGCATTTAAAGGTGAGTACGGAAATGTTCAAAGAGAAGATTTAATAAAGGCACTTAATAGATTATCGTCAGTATTTTGGATAATGATATATAAAGTTAGAACTAATAAATATAAGTAGTTGGAGGACGCAATGGAGAGTCTATTAAATGAAATAGTAGAAGAAGTAATAAATAGAGTTAAAAAAGAAGCATTCATAGAAGTTGAGGCATCAGGAAGACACGTTCACTTAAATAGAGAAGATGTAGATAAATTATTTGGTAAGGGATATACTCTTACAAAATTAAAAGACTTATCTCAACCAGGTCAATATGCTTGTAATGAAAGAGTCACAATAACTGGTCCTAAAGGAAGTATAAAAAATGTAGTTGTACTTGGGCCATGTAGAAATGAAACTCAGGTAGAAATATCTTTAACAGATGGTTCAACTCTTGGATTAAAAGCTCCTATAAAACAAAGTGGAGACTTAGAAGGTACTTTAAGTATTAAAATATCAACACAACATGGTGAAGTTGAACTTGATAAGGGGTTAATGGTTGCTAAAAGACATATACACATGACTCCTAAGGATGCTGAACAATTCAATGTATGTGATAAAGAAATAGTTGAAGCTAAGGTAATGGGTCAGAGACCTTTAACATTTGATGATGTAGTAATAAGAGTTAGTGACAGCTTTAAAACTTACATGCACATAGATTATGATGAAGCCAATGCATGTGGCTATTCAAAAGGGACTGTTGCTAAAATAATAAAGAAAGCATAAATTAATTTAACTTCTAATTTCATTGTTGGAAGTATTAAAAATACATAAAAGTATGAAAGATGAATATAGAAAATACCTCTAGGGAGGATTAAATATGAATTATGATGACCTTGTAAATCTAATAATAGAAGAAGTTTATAAAAAAATAAATAATAATGAATTGAAAGTATCTAGTAAACCTAAAGCTGTAATTGTATTTGAACAGGATAGTAGTAAATTTAACTTATTAAAAGATGAATTTGAAATAGTTGAATTTGATAGAAGTACAAAAGAGTGTGAAATAGTGATAGTTTCGAAACTTTGTATGAGAGGATTATCAAACATAGCACTTGGGAATTCAACAAGTGAAGAAGAAAGATTTATACTAAAAATGATTATGAAGCGTAAAAAAGTATATCTCTTAGATGAAGGAATTGAATACAAAAAATATAAGGATACTGCACCAAAAGCATTATATAAGAAGTTTATGTCCTTTGAAGATGAAATATGTAAATTTGGTGTAGAAATTATAAAAGACTTAAATACTATAAATAAAAATAAGTTAAGTATAAAAAGTGAAGTATCAAGTGCTATAGTTTCTAAAAAAGAAAATACAAAAGCTTTAAATAAAGATATAGAAAGTCTAAACAATGTAGAAAATATGAAGATAGATACTGAATTTAGTTTAGATTTAAGAAATAAAAAACTTATATCAGAAGCTGACTTAAGAAAACCAACTATAAATGGAGTTAAAAATATACTAGTTAATAAAAAAAGTATAATAACTCCATTAGCTGTAGATTTTATGAAAATACACCATCTCAAACTAAAGAAAGTGTAAGGAGGTAATTTTATGGATATAGGAAAAGTTGTAGGTAATGTTTGGGCCACAAGAAAAGATGAAAAATTATGTGGTCAAAAACTTTTAGTTGTAAAAATTTTAAAAACTAAAGACACATACAAGGAAGGCTTCATGGTTGCAGCCGATAATGCAGGAGCAGGAAATGAAGACTTAGTTCTTATATCCAAAGGTTCCTCAGCTAGAGAATCGATTGAAAAAGCTCATGTTCCAGTAGATGCAACGATAGTTGGAGTAGTCGATTCATTTGAAGTGTTTGATGAATAAAAGTATAGGCACTATAGAGTTTAAAAGTATAGATAAAGGTATAGAAGTTAAATTCACAATATATAAGACTGTAATATCATCAGTAGACAGTCAAATAATAAAAAATCTAATAAAATAATGGGGGAACTATGAGTATAAATGAAATTATAATCTATGTAATGGTAGTCTTCATGGTACTTGGGGCTATAGATAAATGTATAGGTAGTAAATTTGGTCTTGGAGAACAATTTGAAGAAGGTATAATGGCAATGGGTTCACTTGCAGTTGCAATGGTAGGTGTTATATGTCTAGCACCAGTTCTTGCTGATGTATTAAGACCAATTGTAGTACCAGTGTTTGATATGCTTGGAGCTGACCCAGCTATGTTTGCTGGAAGTTTGTTAGCTAATGATATGGGTGGTGCACCACTTGCACTTGAGCTTGCAAAAGACCCTAATGCTGGATTATTTGGAGGATTAATAGTAGGTGCTATGATGGGACCTACAATAGTGTTTATAATACCAGTTGCACTTGGAATAATTGAAAAAGAAGACCAAAAATTCTTAGCAGCAGGAATACTTGCAGGGATAATAACAATACCTATTGGAGCATTTGTTGGTGGATTAGTTGCAGGATTTGAAGTAATGATGGTTCTTAGGAACTTGATACCAATAATAATATTTGCAGTCGTTATAGCACTTGGATTATTGAAATTTGAAAATGCTATGATAAAAGGATTTACATATTTTGGAAAGGGTGTAGTGATAGTTATAACTTTAGGACTTGCTGCTGCAATAGTTGAAGCCTTAACAGGAATAGTTGTAATACCTGGAATGAAGCCAATAGGTGAAGGTATAGAAATAGTTGGAGATATTGCAATAGTTTTAGCAGGAGCATTCCCATTAGTATTTGTTATAACAAAGGTATTTAATAAACCATTAATGGCTTTAGGAAAAGTTCTTGGAATGAATGATGTATCAGCTGCAGGGCTTGTTGCAAGTTTAGCTAACTGTATACCAATGTTTGGTATGATGAAAGATATGGATAATAGAGGAAAGATAATAAACGTAGCATTTTCTGTATCAGCAGCATTCGTATTTGGAGATCATTTAGGATTTACAGCAGGATTTAATGCTAATATGATAACACCAATGATAGTTGCTAAATTAGTTGGTGGTATAACAGCAGTCTTATTAGCTATGGTTATAGCAAGTAAGACATTAAAGAAGGAGAATGTATAAGATGGATATAGCAAATATAGATAAAAACTTAATTGAAACATTAGTAAGAGAAATAATAGAAGAAAAAATAAATGGAACTAAAGATACTGTAGATTTTGTTAGAAATAAAGATGTTAGTGGAATAACTTCTATAAAATTACCAACTGTAAAGGTTAGTGAATCTGATAGATTAGATACAGGAAACCCAAGGGATGTAGTTTACACAAAAGATTTATTTACATTAGAGGAAAGCCCAAGATTAGGTTGTGGTATGATGGAAATGAAGGAAACAACTTTTGACTGGACTCTAAACTATGATGAAATAGATTATGTAATAGATGGAACTTTAGATATAGTAATAGATGGAAGAAAGGTTTCTGCTTCTTCAGGTGAGTTAATATTTATACCAAAAGGAAGTAAAATACAATTTTCTGTACCTGATTATGCTAGATTTATATATGTAACATATCCAGCAGATTGGGCATCTCAAAATTAACAAGAAACTGAATTAAGTTAATAATAATCAAATAAATAATTCCCCCTACGTTTAAAAATAGACGTAGGGGGATTAACATTTATTTTTTTATAAAGAAGTTTCTCTTAAAACTAAATTTTCATTTCTCTCAATTAGATGTCTAATAGACCATTCATTTTGAAATAACAATACTGGATTGCTATTTTTATCTTCAACTAATATTGTATCCATTGGTGTTGAAAGCTTATCCGATTTAAAAGTATCAGGTTCAATCCAACGTATATAACGATAAGGTAGTGTGTTCATTATCATATCAACACCATATTCTTGTTTTAGACGATATTCTAAAACTTCAAACTGAAGAACTCCAACTACTCCTACAATAAGTTCTTCCATACCAAAATTAGGTTGTTTGTATATCTGTATAGTACCTTCTTCTGATAATTGTGTAAGTCCTTTTAAGAACTGTTTTCTTTTAAGAGCATTCTTTGTAGATACTCTTACAAAATGTTCAGGAGCAAATTGTGGTATGCCAGTGTACTGTAAATTTGATTTTTTTTCACTTAATGTATCACCAATATTAAATATTCCTGGATCATGTATCCCTATAATGTCTCCTGGATAAGCTGAATCTATTATAACACGGTCTTGTGCTACAAACTGTTGAGGTTGTGAAAGTTTAACCTTTTTGTTTCTTTGTACATGAGTTACTGTCATACCTTTTTCAAATTTACCAGAGCAAATTCTTAAAAATGCAATTCTATCTCTATGAGATTTATCCATATTAGCTTGAATCTTAAATATAAATCCTGAGAAGCTATTGGAATTAGGGTCAATATCACCTAAATTACTGCTACGAGGATTTGGTGGAGGTGTTATTTCTAGGAACGATTCTAAAAATGGTTCTACACCAAAGTTAGTAAGGGCACTTCCGAAGAACACAGGTGTCAATTCACCATTTAATACTCCATCTAAATTAAAATTATCTCCAGCAATATCTAAAAGTTCAATATCTTCTAGTAGTTTTTCATGAAGAGCATCACCTAATAAAGTGTTAAATCTTTCGTCAGATATATCTCCAGTTGTAGACTTAGCAATAGATTGTCCATGGTTACCATCATCAAATAGTTCAACTTGATTTTTATGACGATTAAACACACCTTTGAACTCTTTACCAGAACCAATTGGCCAGTTTACTGGGCAAGAGCGAATTTCTAGAACATTTTCAATATCTTCAAGTAGTTCAAAGGGATCCTTTCCTTGACGGTCCATTTTATTTATAAAAGTAAAAATTGGTATTCCTCTCATTTTACAAACTTGGAATAATTTCTTTGTCTGATCCTCGACACCTTTAGCAGAGTCAATAACCATTACTGCACAGTCTGCTGCCATAAGAGTCCTATAAGTGTCCTCACTGAAATCTTGATGCCCTGGAGTGTCAAGAATATTTATACAAAAGTTATTATATTCAAATTGAAGAACACTTGATGCAACAGATATACCTCTTTGTTTTTCAATTTCCATCCAGTCAGATACTGCATGTTTTTGAGATCTTCTTGATTTAACCGATCCTGCTTCACGAATGGCACCACCATATAATAGAAACTTTTCAGTTAATGTAGTTTTTCCTGCATCGGGATGGGAAATGATTGCAAAGGTTCTTCTTCTTTTAACTTCATCAATCAAGCTTAAATTTTGTTCTGTCATTTTTTATCATCCTTTATTTTAATTTTACGATTATCCAAATATAAAAAATTATATTTATTAATAGTTTTAAAATGAACATAATTTTCCATATGCTATAAAAAACTACAATCCTATTAATATTATAACTTTATTGCAAAACTGTCAATATAGAAACCTTTATTTCACACTCAATTGCACTCTCAAGAGACTCATCTTTTTCAACTTTACCACCAGGAAACTCCCGCATATTTGGAAGACTCATTTATTGGGATATTAAAGCACATAATATTTCATTATATTCATTATTAAATCATGGAATAACCAGTATTAGAGCATTAAATCATTTGGAGTAAGAATAGAGGATAATATGATAAAAGAGTTAGAATCTAAATGGATGGATTTAAACAAAAAAATAGATTAATTTCTAAAGTTGCACTTTTATAGAAAGGGCATCACCAATATCATGCGTAACTAAAATAGTAGACTTATTTTCATTTTTAATAATACTATAAACATCATCACAAACCAACAATCTAGTTTGATAGTCAAGAGCTGAAAAAGGTTCATCTAAAAGTAAAACATCTGGATTTACAGAAAGTGTCCTAATAAGAGCAACTCTTTGTCTCATACCACCAGATAATTCTTTAGGATACATACTTCTGAAATCCCATAGTCCATAAGTCTTTAAAAGTTCTTCAACTCTATCTAAAGATTTTTTATCTTTTTTTCCTTGAATTTCCAAACCAATAGTTATATTATCCATTATATTTCTCCATTCAAGCAGATTATCTTTTTGAAACATATATCCAATATTTCCAGTAATCTTTACATCACCACTAGTTGGTTTTAAAAGATTAGTAAGAATATTTAAAATTGTAGATTTTCCGCTTCCAGAAGGTCCGAGTAATGTTAGTATTTCGCCTTCTTTCAAATTAAAATTGACATCCTTTAATACTTCAAGCTCGCCTTCCTTAGTGTAGAAGTTCATATTGATATTTTTAACTTCTACTATGTTGTCATTCATCATGCCACCCCCTATAACTTTTAGCTCGTATATATTATGTTATTAACATTACAACCTATTTGTACCATTTTTCATAAATATAATATAAATATTTTGTTTATTTACGTATTTTCTTAGTAACTTGTACGTATAAATTAGAGATAAATAAATTATAAGGTAGGGGATAAAATTGAGTAACATAATAACTAATTTGATAGAGTCAATATTTACTAATCCAATAACTATATTATTTTTACTTGCAATAACTTTGTATTCTATTTTTAAAATTATAGAAAACAACAAGTTGTATTTGTTTGTAGGTTCAAAACTAGAAGAAATCAACCGAGACTATAAAACGAGTGTGTTTTATAGCAAAATAAGGAATGATTACTATACATATAGTAAAGAAAATCCTTATGCTGATGTAAATATAACTTCATTTGTAGAAGAAGTTGTATCAGATTTAAAATATAATAACTTACCGATATTAGAAAAAATTAGAAGTATAAAAAATTCATCTTCAATAAGTATATTACTTGGAGTTTTAGGTACCTTTGTTGGACTTTCTACAATGCTTTTATGTGTTGATACTAAAGATATTATAAATTCACTTCCTTCGACTATTAGTAGCATGCAAACTGCATTTACAACTAGTATATTTGGAGTGGTATTTTCTCTAATTATAGGATATTTTACAAAGATAAAAGACTGTGAACATGTTTTGATACAAATAATGTTAAAATCTGAGAATCTACTGACATCTGAGGTAACTCATATTAAATCAGAAAGAATGGACTTAAAAGTAGAAGAAGTAAAAAATACAATAAAACAAATAAGCAAGTCTATAGAAGCTATTGAAAAATTTGATAAAATATCTAAAGACTTAAATGATTTTAATGATGAATTTATCAGTGGAATAGAAGCTTTAAAAAGTCTTTTAGAAGGCTCTCAAAGTTCTATTAAGACATTTGACCAAAGTGTAAGAAAATTAGATAAACAGTTTAATATTTTAAATGTAAAATTTGTGAAACTGTTTGATAAGTATGATAATCAAGATAATATAAATAAGGAAATTCTATTTGATATAAAAGAATCATCAAAAAATATATATAATTCCACTGAAAGCCAGCATAAAATTAAAGATTATATAAGAAATATAAATGCAGGATTTGCTTTATATGAAAGAAGTGCTCAAGATTTGTTAACTAAATTAATGACTCATGAAAACAAAATATCTCAAAATCAAAAAATTCTTTTAGATGAAAAATACACTCTAGACGATTCAATTAAGAATCTTTCAAGTATTATTGAGAACTTTTCTAATGACTTACAAACCAAACTAGATATAATGTTTGAGAATTCTTTAGACATTCAAGATAAGCTAGATGTTATGTTTAATAACTCCTTCATGCAAGATGAAGTTCCTCTTGATAGTGAAGATTTATTTGAAAATAATATTGATAGCATATTTAATCCTTTGAGTGAAGAAATTTATGAGATAGAAAAGAAAGAAATAAAGGCCATAGGTGAGGATGAGTTAAATGAATAATAAATATAGAAGAACTGTTAACAGAGAATTTGAAAAGAGTAGTTTCTGGCCAACATTTACAGATTTATTATCCACTGTGTTGATGGTTGTAATTCTTATCTTATTTAGTTCAGAAAGTATCTCAGGCTCAGTTGAACAAGATTTAGCTAAAAATGTGAATGCTTCTGTTGAAGAAACCTTTAAAAAAAGTGGTATACCTGTGAAAGTGGATAAGGCTAATGGTCAAGTAACTTTTGGTGAAAGGACAATGTTTGATGTAGATAGTGATGTCTTGAAACCAGAGGCTAAAGAGATGTTAAAAATGTTTGTTCCAAAGTACATAGAAACTATTTATAAAGATTATGGCGACTATATATCTAAAATAGTTATAGAAGGTCATACAGACGATGTAGGAAGCTATATCTATAACTTAGATTTATCACAAAGAAGGGCATATAGCGTTGCTAAATTTATAGTAGGAGATGAAATAGGTAATTATAAATATAAAGATGAAGTAACTAAACATATTATTGCAATAGGTAGGTCAAAAGCTGAACTCGTAAAAAATGGAGATAATAGTGTAAATAGAGATGCATCTAGAAGAGTAGAGCTAAAATATGAAATAAATATTAATCAAAATAAATAGTTAAAAAATTATAAAAAAAAAGAAGGCAGTTGGTGTGAGCTTTAAGCCTTCTTTAAGGAAAAAGTTTATTTATTTTTGTTGATATTTAATATATTATAAGTTTTGGAAGAATTTTGCAATATTTTAAACATAAATGGTCGTTTAAAATGCATAACTGGGTACTACTGATGTAAAATAATTCATTTTATATAATATAAAACTTATACAGTGTCAATTTTTTTTATTATTATTTTATAAATGCTAATTAAAATATTATGTAAAAAAATATCATAAAAACGCATATCATGTTATAATTACTAGTGTATTATGAAAATGGAGGCGTAGTTTGTGATAGAAAAAAATATAAATAACAAAAAAAATTCTAAAGTTAAATCCTTAATATTTCTGCTAATAATCTCTGTATCTATTTATTTAACTGGTTGTAGCAGTGCAACAGACAGTGAAAATAATCAATCAAATAACCAAGAAACTTTATCTAGTAGTATATCAAGTGATAAAAATGTAAAAATTCATTTTATTGACACTGGAAATAGTGATGCAATATTAATTCAAGAGGGCAAAACTTTTATATTGATAGATGGGGGAGATAACGATGATGAGAATTTAATGGTAGACTACCTAAATAATCAAGGGGTAAAAGATATTAAATATCTTATAGCTACTCATTCTCATGCAGACCATCTAGGGGGACTTGATTCTGTTGTAAAAAATTTCAATATAGAAAATGTTTTTGTATCAAATGGTTCAGCAGAAACAAAGAGTTACAGAGATTTTATAAATGCTTTAGCAAATAAAGATTTATCTCCAAGTGTACCTCTTGAAAATAAAAAGTTTTATCTTGAAGATTCCTATTTTGAAGTTCTAAATACAAATGGAGGAGATACTACTAATGAACAATCACTAGTACTTGCATATACTAATGGTAACGATAAAGCCTTATTTACAGGTGATGCTGAAGAAGGTACAGAAAAAGAAATACTATCAAAACTTGGAGAAGTAGACCTTTTAAAAGTAGCTCATCATGGTTCTCGTAGTAGTTCATCTCAGGCTTTTTTAGATAAA
Organism: Clostridioides sp. ZZV14-6150; assembly: GCF_020657875.1. Classification (NCBI taxonomy): domain Bacteria; kingdom Bacillati; phylum Bacillota; class Clostridia; order Peptostreptococcales; family Peptostreptococcaceae; genus Clostridioides; species Clostridioides sp. ZZV14-6150. Next base: position 134,100 of record NZ_JAGWDA010000002.1, read on the forward strand.
GTTAACCCTGAATATGCAGTAATTTTAGTTGGAAAAGGTAATTCATATGGTCATCCACATGAAGAAACAATGAACAAATTAAAAAAGATGGGTGTAAAAGTACATAGAAGTGACGAATGTTCAGATATAGTATTTGAATCTACAGGTGATGGAGTTTTTACAAGCTGTAAAGATGGAAGTTACAAAAAAGGTGTTAGAGAAGATGGAAGCTCCGAAAAGTCAAATAACAATACAGGCCAGAATGAATCCTTAAATAAGGAACAAAATGCATCGAATTTGTCAAAAATAGTGTATTTTACTCCAAAAGGGAAGAGTTATCACTCAACAAAAAATTGTAGTGGACTTTCAAGAAGTAAAAAAATATTATCAGGTTCAATTGCAGAAAGTAAGAAAAATGACCCATGTGATATATGTTATGGAAAGCAATAGTTAAAATATAGGAAATAATAAATAAAAAGCAAATAATACAAAATAGTAAATACATATAAAAATAAGCTATTCCAAATAGATAAAATAAAGAAATTAAGATATATTTTATCTATTAAATAGCTTATTTTTTTGATATTCTTTAATAGTTATTTTATAACTCTAAATACACCAGTTACAATACCTACAATTTCAACTTCTGAGTCTTTAAGCATAATTGGTTCCATAAAATCATTTTCTGGTTGAAGTCTTATCAAGTTTCCTTCTTTAAAGAATCTCTTGACCGTAGCAGATTCACCATTTATAAGTGCAACTACTATCTGAGAATTTAAGGCTGTATTTTTTTTGTCTACTACAACGTAATCTTCATCTAAAATTCCTGCATTAATCATACTTTCGCCTTTTACTTTTAATACAAAGTTATTACTGCCCTTTACTAAACTGGCAGGGAATGGAATATATTCCTCTATGTTTTGTTGCGCTAAAATGGGTTCTCCAGCTGTTATTTGACCTACTAAAGGAAGTTCTATTATTTCCTGGTTAGCTCCAGAAACATCATTGACTTTACTACGCTCCAAAACTTCAATAGCTCTTGGTTTAGTAGGGTCTTTTCTTATGTATCCCAGTTTTTCAAGTTTATTTAGATGAGAGTGCACAGTTGAAGTAGATCTTAACCCTACAGCAGTACATATTTCTCTTACAGCAGGTGGATAGCCTTTTAATATGATTTGAGATTTTATAAATTCCAGTATTAAAACTTGCTTTTCAGTTAGATCTAAATACATAACATCACTCATTTCCAAACATATTTTGTTTTTATTTCCATACATTTATATTTTTAATTATAACATAATCCATTTATATCTGCAAACATTTGTTCCTGATTTTTAATCATCTTCAATCCATTCAAAATTCTTAACTATATCACGTTTTACATTTTTTTTATGTGCAGCATAAAGTTGAGTAGTCGTGACATTATCATGGTCGAGTAAATTTTGAACATCGTATATAGAAAATCCTGTTTGAATCAGAGAGGTAGCAGCAGTTGCTCTTAATTTATGAGGGCTATATCCATTATCTCTAGTTGTATCTAGTGGAATAGATGTATATTTTTTTACAAGTGTTCTTATAGCTTTTGCTGTAATTCTTTTATTTTGAAGAGATAAAAATAATGCATCTTTAACTTCATCATTTAGTAAATCATCTCTTGTTCTTTCATTTTGCAAATAATCTTTTATTACATGTTCACAAGTATGATTTATAGGCATTAAGACTTCTTTTCCACGTTTTCTATATATTTTGAATTCACCTCTTGAAAAATTAAAAGAGGAGATATTAAGTTCTCTAAGTTCATTTAATCTAAGCCCATATGTAACAAATAGAGCTAATATAGCCTTATCACGTAATCTAGTTTTTTTCCAATAAACTTTTTCTTTTTCAGTAAGACCTTCACCAGTTTCTACTGATTCTAACATTTTTGCAACTTCATCTATTTCAAGACGTTTAATAGCATCTGGTTGTGGTTTAGGTAGCTTTATTGGATTAAATCCATCAGTTATGTTATTATCTATTTGAGAATTTCTATATAAAAATTTAAATAGAGTAGAGATGGATGATTTTTTTCTTGCCAGAGCTCTATTATTATTTTCAAAAATTAATGTGTTTTTTTCTGTATTTTTATAATATCTGCTGCAATAATCGCCTAAAAATAAGTTTATATCTCTTGATTTTATCATGTTAAAATCACTTTCTGTAATGTCTTTTATACAATCTGCACTTGTTAGTTCCTTTGTCTCAATCATGTATAAGCAGAAAAACTTTATATCTTCTAAATAAGCAAGTCGTGTAGAGACGGCAACAGAACCTTTTAGATATATAAAATAATCTTTCATAAATACAGGAAGTTTATTTTCCAAAAGTAGACATTTTTCTATAAGTTCATTTTCTTTGATGACAATATTATCAGGTTTATCAGATTTATTATGTACTTTTATAATTTTCTTATCATTATTCAAATTTAAACCTCCTAAAATTAAAATATGAATATTTGTAAGTTATTTTTATTAATAACTATGAATATTTGTAAGTTATTTTTATTAATAACAATGTAGCTATGTTAGCATAAATATTTAATTTAATCAATTAATGTATTTTTTAAGAGATTAGTAGCGCTCTAATTGGTTTTCGCACTAACTATTCCCTAAATCCACATTTAAAGACTAGTTGAGTTCAAGTACTCTTTTTAAATTTCTCAATATATGTTTAATAAATATTTACTAAAATATATTGAGAAATTTTATGCTTTACTAAAATCTTTTTCAATCTTGAATTTTACTATCTTTTCAAGGAAACTAAAATAAGAAAACTAAAAATAGTATAAAATTTAGTATCTTAATTAAAATTTTTAAATGGACTTACCAAACTTAAAATATAAGATATTATCAGAGTTACTATTGAAAAAATAAGCCCTATCGTCATAAAAAAACTTACAAATATATTATACTTTACTATTAAACTAGATATATTTAAGCCATTAAGCCCAAATAAGTATGTAATTAGACTAATTGCAAATATAACTATAACTATAAAACTCAAACCCTTTAAACTGCTTTTCAAATCAGCACTACTAAGTGACATATGAGTGGAAATTGAATACATTAAAAACATAAATATAAAATATCTTAATGAATATATATCAGGTGTTAACAATATTGTTTTTACAAAATTAGAAACATCATCTAAAATAATCTGTATAAAACCCGCTATATTAAAATTATTAATCATACTTACATATAATTTTAAATCTATGTTTTGTGTTATTTTAATGTAACTATCTGGTAATAGTATTCTAAAAAGTACAATAATCATCATTGTTCCACCTATAATTGGAGCAATTCCTATAAAAAAATTTCCTATACTCTGATAAATATTATCTTTTTTATAACTATGATTTACATATCCTAATACTCCATCATTTTTACTTTCAATTGGTCTAAAGAATTTTACTGAATTTATTTTATGCATAAAAATCAAACACATTATTAAATGACTCAATTCATGTATAAAAGTTCCAACAGCTCCAGTTACAATGACACCAGTTTTTCCAAAAGATAAAAAGATAAATTTATTATTTAAATTTTCTATAATACTAAAAATTAATCCAAATACAATAAATATTCCTATAAAACAAAAGATATTTATTATACTTATTTTAAAAATCTCAACTATATGAATCATAAACTAGAACCTCGCATTTAAGTCTTCAACTACTCTATCTCATATCCATTACAGTTTAAAATTTTACAAGCATTTTTTATATCTTTTTCTTTTATTAAAATATAATCTGTATCATATGTAGAAATTGCAAATATACTTATTTTATTATCAGCTAATAACCCACTTATCTTAGATAAAATTCCTATAAGTGAAAAATCTAAAGGGCCTAAGATTTTAAGTATTCTCCATTCTTTTTCTGATTTAATATCAGAAGGGATATTGTTGTTTGAACATACAATGCTCAATTCATCATCAGTTTTAGTTATAGAGTAAAAATTTTCTGTATCTATCCATGTTGGTATTTCACTGTTATTATTTAATCTACATACTGCATACTCTTCTAAAAATAGTTTTAATTTCATAATCTACATCTCCTTCAAACTTATTTGTTTAATTAAGATTATACATTAAAAATTATATAAAATAAAATATATTAAAGTAAAAAAGGTTCACTACAGGACATCATTTCCATAGTCAACCTTTAAAACTTAATTAAATTCTAACAAAAAGATATATTATCTAGGTTCAATTATAAGTTTGATTGCAGTTTTCTTATCACCTTCGATTTCTATATCAGTAAATGCGGGAATACACACTAAGTCCATTCCACTAGGTGCAACAAAGCCTCTTGCTATTGCAATTGATTTTATTGCTTGATTTAGAGCTCCAGCTCCTATAGCTTGTATTTCTGCAATACCTCGTTCTCTCAGTACTCCAGCCAAAGCCCCAGCTACAGAATTAGGATTAGATTTTGATGAAACTTTTAGTACTTCCATTTCAACATCTCCTTGTTAATTTGTTAAAGTATCCATTACCTAAAGTACTAAATCACAATTGCCATTTACTAATTACAATCATCATTTAAAGTATACTTTTATAAAAATATACTTCTATAATAGATTTAAGAAAACCTTTATTTTTTAAAACCATTTTATAATGAAAAATCTACAAATTTCTTTATATTCTATAAGCATTTTCCAATATTTCTAAATTTATTATACCTTTGAGACATTATTTCTTCTTTAGGCATATCTTTATAATGATTTAATCTTTCTAAAATGTAAGACTTCATTTCCTTTGAAACAGCTTCTACATCTTTTTGTGCACCGCCAAGAGGTTCTTTTATAATCTTATCTATTATTTTTAAATCATATAAATCATTACTTGTAAGTTTCATAACATCACAAGCTTCTTTTGCTTTAGATGAATCTTTAAATAAGATACTAGAAAGACCTTCAGGTGAAATTACAGAATAAACTGAGTGTTCTAACATACACACATCATTACCTACTCCGATTCCTAAAGCTCCTCCACTACCACCTTCACCAATTACAAAGGTGATTACTGGAACAGAAAGTTTACTCATTTCAAGTAAGTTTCTTGCAATAGCTTCTCCTTGTCCTCTTTCTTCTGCCTCTAAGCCACAAAAAGCTCCTGATGTATCAATAAATGTCACTATCGGTCTGTCAAATTTTTCAGCTTGTTTCATAAGTCTTAACGCTTTTCTATATCCTTCTGGATGAGGCATACCAAAGTTTCTTTTTATGTTTTCTTTAGTATCTCTTCCCTTTTGGTGACCAACTATAGTAACATTAAATTTTCCTATTTGCCCTATTCCTCCAACTATAGAAGGGTCATCTTTATAAAGCCTATCTCCATGAAGCTCTAAAAAATTAGAACAAATATGTTCTATGTATTCCAAAGTTGTAGGTCTTTTTATATCTCTACTTAACACTACCTTTTCATATGGTGATAGATGTGAAAAGGCATCTTCTTTAAGCTTTGCTAATTTTTCATTAAGAGAGTTTATTTTATCACTTAAATCTATATTATTTGCCTCAGAAATAGCTACTAATTGTTTAATATCATTTTCTAAGACTTTTATTTTATCATTATTATTTTCAATCAAAACAGTTCCTCCTTTATGCCCTATTTCTTGTGCATAGCAAGAATTTGATACAATACTTCCTTCATTTTTCTTCTATCTACTATCATGTCAATAAAACCTTTTTCAAGTAAAAACTCAGAAGTTTGAAATCCTTCAGGAAGTTTTTGATTTATTGTTTGTTCTATCACTCTTGGACCTGCAAAACCAATTAATGTATTTGGTTCAGAAATTATAATATCTCCGAGCATAGCAAAACTAGCAGTTACTCCTCCAGTGGTAGGGTCAGTTAAAACTGATATATATGGTAATGACTTTTCTTCAAGCTTAGCAAGTGCCTGAGAAGTCTTTGCCATTTGCATAAGAGATACCATACCTTCTTGCATTCTAGCTCCTCCTGAAGCAGAACAAATAATTATAGGTAAATTGTTTTTGGCAGCATATTCTATTGAGTAAGTTATTTTTTCCCCAACAATAGAACCCATGCTTCCCATCATAAAATCAGGATTCATTACACAAATAACTGTTTTAATTCCATTTAATCTTCCATAACCTGTGACAACAGCTTCTGACTCATTCGTTTTTTCCTTATAAGAGTCTACTTTTTCTTTATATTTAGGAAAGTTTAATGGATTTTGAAATTCTATATCAGAATTAAATTCCATAAAAGTTCCTTTATCAATCAATAAATTTATTCTATTTCGTACTCTTAAACCATAATGTCTTGAACATTTTGGACATACAAATGAATTTTCTTCTATGTCTTTTCTAAATACATGACTATCGCATCCTTTGCAATAAGTCCAAAATTTATCATCTACACTATTCTTTTTAAAGTTGTCATCTAAAGAAATCGTAACATACTTAGATTCTTTTGATGATAAAAATTTTTTTATCATAATCTATTTACTCCTTATAATGTAGCAAATTCCTTCTTCATAAAGACATCTTCTATAAATTTGGTATGATGAGTATCTTTTCTAAACTCTTCACTTGTTACAAGTGCCTTTTGGAATTCTACATTTGTATTAATACCTTCTACAATAATTTCATCTAGAGCTCTATAAATTCTATTTATACATTCTTCTCTAGTCTCAGCCCAACATATTAATTTACCTATCATAGAATCATATAAAGGTGGTATAGTATATCCTGTATATACAAAAGTATCAAATCTAACACCAAAACCTCCAGGTAAATTTAATGACTCTATCTTACCTGGTGATGGAGCAAAATTATTTGATGAATCTTCAGCATTTATTCTACACTCAATAGCATGGCCTCTAAAAATAACATCTTCTTGTTTAAAAGGTATTTCTTCTCCATTAGCTATAGATATTTGAAGTTTTATAAGGTCAAGATTTGTTACCATCTCTGTGACTGGATGTTCAACTTGTATTCTTGTATTCATCTCTATAAAATAAAAGTTTTTATCTTTATCAACTATAAATTCAATAGTACCAGCACCGATATAACCTACACCTTTTACTATATCCACTGCAATTTTATGAAGATTTATTCTTTCTTCATCTGAAAGGTATGGGCTTAAAGACTCTTCTATTACTTTTTGATTTCTTCTTTGCATAGAACAATCTCTATCACCTAAATGTATTGCATTTGAATGTTTATCACCAAATACTTGTACTTCTATATGTCTAGGATTTTCTATAAATTTTTCCATATATAAATCGCTATTAGAAAATGCTGCTAGAGCTTCTGAACTTGCCATATCAAAATTTGAAAAAAGCTCTTCTTCCTTTCTAACGATTCTCATACCTTTCCCACCGCCTCCACTTGAGGCTTTTATAATAACAGGATAGCCAATTTCTCTTGCAACTTCTAAAGCTTCTTCCTTAGTTTTTAAAACAGATTCTGAACCAGGAACAACAGGGATATTTAATTCCATCATAGTTTCTCTTGCTCTAGATTTATCTCCCATCAAAATCATTTGTTCTCTTGTTGGACCTATAAAAATAATATTATTCTCTTCACATTGTTTTGCAAATTCAGGGTTTTCTGATAAAAAGCCAAAACCTGGATGAATAGCATCACATTTTAATTTAAGAGCAAGGTATATAATATTTTCTATGTTATTATAACTCTTGCTTATATTATTTGGCCCTATGCAAATAGATTCATCAGCTATATATCTATGAAAACAATCTTTATCTATTTCAGAATAGATAGCAACAGTTTTTATGCCTAGTTCTTTACACGTTCTGATGATTCTAACTGCTATATCGCCTCTATTTGCAACTAGTATTTTTTTTATCAACTTAAATACCTCCTACTACAATGGTTTTATCTTAAATAAAGGTTGATTATATTCTACTAGTTCTTCATTATCAACTAATACTTCAATTATTTCACCTTTAATTTCACTTGTTATTTCATTCATAAGTTTCATTGCTTCTAATATACATAAAGTGTCACCTTCTTCAACTACATCGCCAACCTTGACAAAGCTTTCTGCATCTGGACTTGGAGAATCATAGAATGTTCCCATCAAAGGAGCTACTACTATTGATAAATTCTCATTAGATACTACAGGTGCCTCGTTTACAAATGGCTTTTCTAAAGAAAGATCTACTACCGATTCTTGTTGTACACTTAAAACAGGTGAGCTTGTAACTTCAGTTTTTTTAGATGCTTCTAATTTAAAATCGCTACTTTCAAGCTTTACATATTCTAAGTTAGTTGAGTCTATGACCTTTAATAATTCCTTAATTTCATTGATGTTCATGTTGTTACCCCCTTGTATTATTACCTGGTGCTAATATTATATCACAAAAAGCAAATTTATAAAAGAAAAAGTGCTGACTATAGAATCAACACATTCAGATATATTTTAATTTTAAATTAACAACCAGTAAATTCTTTTGTTTTAATTTTCCATTATTAATATAAATTATAAGTATAAAATGAATAAAATTCAATATATTTTGCAAAATATAATAAAATACAAATTAATACCTCGGGGATTTTTAAGACAAATACCAAAATTATGCAATTTAGACTTCACTTTCTTTCATATTAGTATCATTTTCTTTGTTCTTATATAGTATATCTTTTAATTTAGTGATTAAAATACTACTATATAAGTTAAAAGTCATTAAAATTGCAGGAATTATAAAATAAAATCTAGCACCAATAAATCCAAAAACTACTGTAACAAGTATTAATCTTTTATTTAAAGTAAAAAAGGGTATATCAAAAATACTTTTATCGGATGTATCTGGAGTATAAGAACGTATAATTCCAAAAACCAAAGTTATCATACAAAGTGGAAGTAATACATAGCTTGAAATTATTCCTAAAAATCCTATACTTTCAAAGTAACTGCTAGCACTATTTGTATAAACAAACATATATCCATTTAAATAAGCACATATACATGATATAATACCAAAAGTTCCTCCTAAGGATTGAGTGTACCAATTAAAAAATTTAGAATCCATATACCTCGCCTCCTAAAACTGTATATATAATGATATGCATTTAAATAATGAAATATATCTTTATATGCTCATGAACAAAATTTTATTAAATTTATTAATTTATATTTAAGAAATGCAAAGTATAGTGTAGTATATATTAATGTAGATAAAGTTTTATAGAACTTAATTAAATTATCTTATATGGATTTAGTACAAGTTTAAAAAGTTATATTAGGGTTTTATATTTGATTAAGCTGAAAAATTTATTATAAATGAAGGGATGTTTTCGCTTTGGTAGATACATTAGAGTTTGGTCTTAAAATTTTATTTTTTATATTATCGATAATTTGGATGGGGAAAATAATGATTTTAAGAACTGATAAGCAAATAGTAATTAATCCTTTGCTTATTGGTATATCTGCAGTACTTGTGATGTTGCATACCTCACAAAGTAATATTGAGTTTTTTGGACTAGATGTTCAGTATATAAGAATATTTTTGTATATAGTATATTCATTGATAATTTTAATAGGGATATGGGCTACTAACAAAAGAAATGGGATTTTTTAGATAATCTATTTATAGATATCTAAAGGTTGCTAGTAACAAAACATTAATATTAGTGCTTTGTTACTAGCAACCTTTGCTTTGATTTAATATTGAAATTAAAAATATAATAATTAAATAAGTTATATGAATATACACTTTATTTTATGTTATTTTACATTTACAGTGATTAAAACTTCTTGCGATATATTTAAATCATCTTTGTCATTTAGTATAACTTTCACAACTGCTTGCCCTTTATTATTACCCTTAATAATCATATCTTTACATGAAAGTATACTCTTATCACTTACAGATACCACAAAGTTTAAATCTTTTGGAAGGCTATTAGTTACTTCCCAATATTTGTAATAACTATCAATTTTCTTTGTAACTATTTTTCTCAAATCAATACTCTCACCTTTTGCTATGTCAACATTATGGTATTTAGAATCCAATTTATATTGATTGTCTTTTGTATCAATAAAATTCAAGTCGCAATTTACATCTACACCATTATTAGAAAGAGAATTGACTGTATTATCATTAATTAAATAATTATTTGCAAGATTAATTGAGTCCATATCTTTTAAACCTAGTATTTCTCTAGGAAGTTCCTTTATGTTATTGTTCCAAAAAATAAAATTGTCTATGTTTTCAAGATATGATATACCTTTTAAATTTGAAATATTTTCCCCTGTTGCATAAAATTCTCCATCCAAAGCCTTTATATTACTTATAGTCATTTCATCTGGATTTACATATCGTTTTACAACTGCTCTCAGGTTAGCATCAGGAAAAATATCTTTAAGTTGGTTTTCACTTAAAATCTTATCGTTTGAATTTATTGGATTTAAAGCCGTCGCAGAAATAAGAAATGGTATTAAATTAGCTAAATTCATAGCACCCTCCCACATAAAACAAAATTTTTTACATAGTAAATTAATTTCTATGAGAGGGCTCTGTTTCCTTGTTATATATGCCTACTTTCGTACACTTTATTAATATAAATTAGCATAAATTTCTACTATTAAACTTATAAACATATTACTAGTTACGTTTTTTAGCTTCACATCTAAATATTCGCATTCCTTGTGACATAAATTTATCCTCATACTCTGTTGTAACATTATTTTTATACTCACTACTGCTTAAATCAAGAGAAATATTCTTTAAGAGCCAATTATTTGCAGCAATTTCATTTAAACTAAACTCGAATAATTTTTCATTATCTGTTTTGAAATGAATTTCTCCATTATCTTCTAAAATATTATTATACATTTCTAAAAATCCAGAATGAGTAAGTCTTCTTTTACTCCATCTATTTTTTGGCCATGGGTCACAGAAATTTATATAAATCCTAGATAGTTCTTTAGATTCAAAATAATTTAGAATATCGCTTACATCCGCCCATAAAAATAATATATTATCTAAATTAGAATCATCAGCTTTTTCAACAGCCTTTAAGAGTACTTCTTCCTTTAATTCCATAGCAATATAGTTTATATCAGGATTTTGTTTGGCCAAGGTTGTAATAAATTGACCTTTTCCAGTTCCAAATTCCACATGTATTGGATTATCATTTCCAAACTTTATATTCCATTTTCCCTTTAATTTGTCTATATCTTCCCTTAAGACATATTCTGTATAACTTAAAAGTTTTTCATCTGCACCTTTTTTTCGTCTTCTTCTCACAATAAATTCTCCTTACATATAAAAATTAGTAAAATACATTTTTTATTATACATTATCTTACTTAAAAATAAAAAGAACTCTCTTAAAATAGAAAAGTATTTCTATCAAAGAGAGTTCTCAATATACTAAAAAATCAATTCTAGTGGCACCCTGAACAACCAGAGCATCCTCCTCCACCTTGATCTTTCATGTTTTCAGGAATTACTCTAAATCCAAACCCTGTATCTTCTATAATTATATCTCCATATTGACTGTATTCATCAGAGCTCATTACAAATTGTAATTCTCCAACTTCATAAGTTAAGTCATCTTCTTTTTTCTCATCTAAAGCTAATCCAAAAGAAGGACCTCCACAACCAACACCTGCAAAGTATACTCTTACATTGTTAGGTTTATCTTGATTGTCTTTTAGGATACTTTTTAAAGTATCAATAGCTGTTTCTGGTAAAGTAATTTTCATCAAATCATTCCCTTTCAAGTATTTTATTAAAACAATATCTATTATATACCCATATAACGTATATAATCAATTAGTTTTTGTATATTTTGCCAAAACTTCTATCAATTATTACTTAAACCTTTTAAATATTTCACTGTCTTAAATAAATACCCTGATAATATGTTTAGTAAACAGCAAATAAAATAATTCATATATACTATAATCTTTTATTCATTGCCTTAATATTATAACACATTTAACATAGTCTAATTCATATATACAAAATTTATACAATCTGAAAAGTATGGAAAATGTTTAAGAAAATCTTTAAATTTATTATGTAAAAATTAGCATAATGCATCTACCAATTATTATGCTATTACACCATCTAGAACTGTAATAATACGATTACTACTTTCAGCTGCTTTAGATGAATGAGTTACCATAATTATTGTCTGACCACTTTCTTGATTTATTTTACTGAGTAATTGAATTATTTCTGCTCCTGTCTTACTATCTAAGTTTCCAGTAGGTTCATCAGCAAATAAAATCTCTGGTCTTCCTATTAATGCACGTGCTATTGCAACACGTTGTTGTTGACCACCTGACAACTCACGTGGAATATGTTTACGTCTATCTGATAATCCAACAATTTCCAAAATTTCGTTTAATTGATTTTTATAATCATTCATTTTTTTCCCATCTAGTAATAGAGGTCGCATAATATTTTCTTCAACATTTAAATTAGGTATTAAATTATAGAATTGAAATACAAACCCTATATTTCTACGACGTATTATACTCATTTTATCATCATTAAAATGTGATATATCTGTTCCATTCATATATACATTTCCGCTTGTTGGAGTATCTAGCCCACCTAAAATATATAAAAGTGTACTCTTCCCAGAACCAGACTGTCCCATAATAGAAACGAATTCGCCTTTCATTACCTGTAAAGATATATCTTTTAAAACTTTAGTAGTTATATTACCAACTTTAAATTCTTTAATAATGTTTTTTGCTTCTATGGCTATACTCTTATAGCTTGTTTTCATGTGTTAGCCTCCATTTTTATTCAAATTTAATTTCTTCTACTAATTTCTTCTACTAATTTCATTTTCTTTCCTTTTATAATTGGTACTACTGAACCTATCAATGTTACTGTAATACCTAACATTCCAGTAAAAATGAATATTTTAAAATCTAAATCTGGTGTCATTGAAATCTTTGAACCTGCAACTATGAAAATAGTATTAATTTCTAATATAGATATTAATACTCCTATAACAGCACCAAATAAACCTGATGTAAATCCTTCAATTAAAGTCATTTTAATATTCTGTTTATCACTTTGTCCTACAGATTTATACATAGCTATAGTTCGTCGCTTTTGAATATAGTTTATCAATAGATTATTAACTATACCTACTGTAGCAAGTAATAAAATAGGTCATATTATTCATAGGAGATAAAAAGCTATTTATAGTATTTAAAGAGTCATTGTTGAATTCCTCAACAGTACGACTCCAATTAGATGTATCTCCAAACAAATCTCTTATCTGAATCATAATAGCATCTGGATTAACTGCTGTATAAGCTAAAAATCCATATGTAGTTTTATCGAAATCACTAACCGCATAACTAGATGGTATAACAGCTTCTACATCATTTGCACGAGATTTAAAACTTCCAACTATTGTGTAAAAAAACTCTTTACCACCATTAGATACATTTATTTTATCCCCTACAGAGAAACTTGTTTTTTTAAGTGTATCTTCATTCAAAATAATAGAGCGTTCTTTTTCAAAGGATTTAATTGTTACTTCCTCCATATAAGAATTAGTATAATTTATTGCAAACATAGAACTATACGATTTTATATTATCGGTTGCTTCTACTCTTGAAAATTTTATACTGTCACAAGCTATTTCATTGTTCATAACATAGATAGGTAAAACTTTTTTAATTCCATCCATATGTTTAACATCTTCAATAAATTCTTGATTCATCTTTCCATCTGCGAACCCCTGTAATTTGGCATCATGAAATACATCGCCTATATATGTCTTGACAAAACTTCCTACAACACTTATTGCAATTACAGCAGAAATACTTATAAATAATAATGTAATATTTTGTGTGACATTTTTATTATTTTTCATATTTCTGGCAGCTAATTTACCTTCATTTCCCAAAATCTTTTCATAAATAAATTCAAAGGCTACAGACATAGTATCAGTAAAAATAGGAATTAGAATAATAGTAGATAGAATCAACCCTAATAACGAAAATCCTCCAGCCAAATACAAAGTATTTTCAGTTGTTATTCTTGGAAGTAGAATAGATAAAAAAAGTACTATGATACCTATACAAAATATAGTACGATTTGAAATATTCTTTTCTTCCACTGTTCCCAAAACAACATCTTTTATTGGCAACTGGCTAGTCTTTTTTATAGGTACATATGAACTAAGTAGAGAAACAATTATCGCTACTGCAAAAGAAGAAATAATTACTATGGGAGATATTACTGTTGGAATTGATATACCTTGTTCAAGAGAATTACCAAGACCATGAAGCATAAAATTTAAAACAACTATACCAATAGGAATCCCAAGTAATCCTCCAACACTTCCATACAATATACTTTCAAACAGTAAAATATTAGTTACTGTTTTTTTATTAGCACCAATACTTCGAAATGTTCCAATGATTGGAAGACGTTCTAATATAATTACCTTGTAACTACTATATATAATAAAAATACTCATAGTTAATGCAAAAAAACTTATTAGAAAAAATGGCATTGTTTTCTGTCTAGCATCTGCAATTATCTTAGCTTCATTTACAGTATTTGATACTTTATATTCTTCAGTTGAAATTTCTTCTGATAATTTATTTACCAAATTTTCTGTTGTTATATCGTCTTTTGGCTCTATCAAAATTTTTGTATATCCGCCATATTATTTCCATTTACCAATAGTGGCTTATTAATTTTGTTTAGTTGTGGTAAGTTTGCTGCTATAATATTGAATGATTCATAATATCCATCTTCATGATAAACAGCAGAGCTTTCTAATATTCCAACTTTTGATTTTATGGAACTTAAATCTGGTATATCTTCTAAACTAGTTAATTTATTTGAATCTGTACTTTGAACAGCTATTGTTGCAGTCCCAGCCATACCTCTTGCCATTTTTCACTGTGCACTTTCATAAGACAATCCAATTGAAAAGGAAACGAAAAGTAAAACTGTTGATAAAATTATGGATAGCAACATAACTGCTGTTCTTATTTTTCCTTCTTTAATATTTGTTAAGATATACTTTAATATAATTTTCAAATTTACACCTACTTTCTTGATTTAATATAACTCTAAAGTTCATTAATGCTAATTAATATTCCATAAATAAAATCAGCTGAAAGAGTTTTTACTTATGTAATGATAATCATTAAATCTCCTCCTAAATAAGAAAAGGTTGATAACTACCATATAAATATGATAATTTATCAACCTTAATATATCTTTTACTTAACCTTAATTGATAGGAAAGGAAATATGAAATGTAGTTCCTAAAGATAAAATACTTTCAACTGATATAGTTCCTCCATGAAGTTCAATAATTTGCTTTGTTATTGCCAGCCCCAAACCAGTTCCTTCTATTTTTTGTTCTGTATTAGTGCCACGATAATAACGATTAAATAAATTTGATACTTCTTCCTCTGTCATTCCTTTTCCATTTCCATTATCTAAAACAGTTATATTAATTTTATCATCTACCATTACATTCAAAGAAACTTTGGTACCTTGACTTCCATGCACAAAAGCATTAATAATCAAATTACTAAATGCACGCTTTAGCAGTGTAGAATCAAAAGTAAATTTAATATTGTCAATGTTACTGTCAAATTCAATTATATTAGTTCCATATTCTGGATAATTCAAAATATCAATGGCTAACTCTTTCAAAAACCTTATCAAGTTGCTATTTTACTTATTCAACGGAATCATACCATTTTCTAATTGATACGTTAACTTTAAATCGTTAATAAGTGTATTTGTATATTCTATATTCTTAAGCATGATAGAAGCATATTTCTGTACTTGTTCATATGAAAGAATATCAGATTGTTTTATTTGTGGTTTATTATTTATAAATATAATTTGCTCAGTAAAACTTTCCATAAAGTTTTGAGGCCAGTCACTACGTATACTTTTTCCATTTGGATGTTGGACATTAATAAGTGATAATAAAATTCCTATTGCAGTTAAAGCCAGACAGAAAAGCACTAAGAAAAAAATAATGTACGAGTAAAATATTGTCTTATATCCAGACTTACGCATTTAATCAACTCTTTTCTTAAACTTATATATTTGTGTTTTTTAACTATTTTTAATGCAAATATTCTTAAATATGATACTTCTTAAATTATATGTGTATAGTTTCATATTATCAAGTTATCTGTTTTATTTAATAAAGCACTATGACAATATACAAAACAGTGACGATATATAAAACAGTTTAAAATTACTTATCAAACTATCTAAATCTGAATACAAAATAATATGTGTATATTAATGAAAATAGAAAAGCATATCATAGAACCACTTTTATAGGGGATACTTTAATAAAAGAATTAAAAATTATAACATATAAAAAATTTCCACTAAAAAATAATTGTGTTAGAAGAATGACAGAAAATCATGTATTTTAGAAATATTTTACAAATATTAAGAATAATAAAACACTTGAAATTGCTTATGTCAAGAAATTTTATATAATATAAACTGGTCAAATATGTTATAATATTAAATTGTGACAAGTTCATGGAGGTGTTTATATGAAAAAACAAAAGTCGCCAATTTTACTTGAAATGCTTGGGTTATTTTTTGGTTGTATATCAATGAGTATTGGTATAAATATGTTTTTAAAACCACATACAATTGCTCCTGGAGGGCTTAGTGGTCTATCTTTAGTATTAAATAAAGTTACAGGACTTCCAGTATCAGCTATCATGTTAATCATAGGTGTCCCATTAGTAATACTTGCCTTTAGAATTATGGGTACAAAAAATTCATTAAAAACGTTATTTGGGACAGTCGTATTCTCTGCTATAGTCCAATTGACAGACCCACTGTCAAAATTGAGATTAACTGATGACTTACTACTATCTGCTATTGCAGGAGGAATTTTGGTTGGAATAGGTTTAGGAATAATGTTTAAATCAGATGCTTCTACTGGAGGAACAGATTTAATTGCACTTATACTTAGTAAAAAGTTTCCAGGGATAAAAGCTACAAAATTTATGTCTTGTTTAGATGGAATGGTCGTTATATCTTCTGGTATAGTAAATCGTAGTATAGAAACGGGCCTTTACTCTGGGATAGCACTTTGTGTCTTAATAAAAATAGCAGACATGATAATGGAAGGATTTGATCATTCAAAAGCATTTTTTATTATTTCTGAAGAACCTGAAAGTTTAAGACAAGCTATAACAAAAGAACTTGATAGAGGTCTTACTATTCTTGATGGTAAAGGTGGTTATACTAGAGAAAATAAAGAAGTACTACTTGTTGTAGTTTCTAAAAAACAAGAACTTTATCTTAAGAGATTAGTTAAAAAGACTGACCCTACTGCATTTGTTATTGTTACAGATGTACATGAGGTTCTTGGAGAAGGATTTAAAAACTTAGAAAATTAATTAATAAGTTATTTTATAACTTTGTTTATATATTTTTTAATAACTTATAGACGCCAAAATCATATTATATTAAAGTGTGAGTATATTAATATACTAAACCTTTTTAGTGGATATAATATGATTTTGGCATTGTTTTTATCTAACTCTTATTAGAACACTAAATACTCATTATTTTTTTAATTCATACTGATAACAAGGGACATTTTTTATTGTGCTTCCAGTATGAATTTTTTTGATATATTTTCCTACACATTTAAATCCCAATAAATCTAATGATTTTGTAGAATTTGTATTTTCTTCATAGGTTATCGCAATGATTTTATTTAGATTTAGCTCCCTAAATCCATATTGTATTACTCTTTTAGTTATCTCAGTAGCAAAATCATGCCCCCAATAATTTGGATTAATACATATGCCTATTTCTGCTTCCAATGCTTTTGGATTTATATTATTAAATCCCATATTCCCAATAACTTTATTATCTCTTTTGTATACTATTGCAAAGTGACCTATTTTTCCTTTTTTATATGGATTTAAAAAAAATGATTTTATAAATTTTCTTGTATCTTCTAAAGACTTATGCTCACTAAATGGTAAATGTTTTACTACTACTTTATTTTTATAACAATCAAAAAAATCTTCAGTATCATTTAATGATGCAGGTCTTAGTATACAGCTTCTAGTTTCTAAGGTTTTCATTTGAGGATATTCAGAATCAGACATTTCTAATCCTCCTTTATACATTAATCTAATATACTGTTCATATTTAAAATACGATATTAATTATATAAATGTGCTCAAATTAACCTTATTTCTAATTTTAATAATAATTAGCTTATTATAAATCTTTCAAATCTAAAACATTGTTAGTAATAATAGAAGCTCTATAGTAGTTCTATTTATTGTAAGATACATGTATATGTAGGTGTTTCTCATTTTAATTTATTTTTATTAAACTTATTTTAGAATTGCTAAACACAAATTTACATATTATTAGATATCATACTTAGAAACTCTTTCGTTGCTAGTGATAGAGATATATTTTTTAAATGGCAATAACCTATATTTCTCTTAGGTATTGGTTCTTTTATGTCTAATTTAAATAATTTTCCACTATTTAAGTAATCTATGCTAAATTCTTCTATAACACAAGATACTCCAAGATTTATATATGCAAATTCTAAAAGTAATTCATGAGAACCTAATTCTATATCTGGATTTAGTTTTATACCTTTTGATAAAAAATATTCATTTACATAAAGTCTTGAATTTGCTTTATTTTCTAACATTATCAAAGGGAACAAATTTAATTCTTCTAAAGATATTTGTTTTCCTTTGTATTCTATATAATCATTTGCACATACAAATATGTCATGTATCTCAATACATTCGACGATATTTAATGTCTCATCTTCTATTGGCATATTTATGATTGCTATATCAATATTACCATCTTTAAGTAATGATATAAGTTCTCTACTAGTTCTATTTATTGTAGATACATGGATATGTGGGTATTTCTTATGAAAAATTTCCAAATACTTTAATAGAAAAAAACGTGCTGCTGTATCTCCTACTCCAATTTTTAATGAACCATATTCCAATTTTTTAAATTTATTTATTCTATCTTCTCCTGATGCAATTAAGTTTAATGCAGTAGCAACATGTTCGCTTAAAATTTTCCCTTCTGGAGTTAACTTTACACCTTTATTATTTCTATAAAATAATATTGTATCTAATTGTTCTTCTAATTGTTTAATTGACTGGCTTACAGCTGGCTGTGACATAAATAATTCTTTGGCAGCAAGAGAAAAGCTTTTATGACTTACAACTGCATTGAAAACTTTATATAATTCAAGTTTTACGTTCATACATAACTACTCCTTATATCAAATATTAGTATTATTTATTTTACTTATGATTATATTTGAATTATAATATACATGGTACTAATATGACAATATTAATTCTTTAGGAGGATTTTAAATAATGGATAGATTAGTTGGAACTGTTTCAAGAGGTGTTAGAGCACCTATTATAAGACAAGGAGATGACTTAGTTAAAATAGTTGTTGATTCTGTTTTAAATGCATCAAAGAATGAAAACTTTGAAGTTAGAGACAAAGATGTAATTGCTGTTACAGAAGCTGTTGTTGCTAGAGCACAAGGAAACTATGCTCATGTTGACAATATAGCAAAAGATGTAAAAGATAAATTTGGGGATGATACTGTTGGTGTTATATTCCCAATTTTAAGTAGAAATCGTTTTGCAATATGTCTAAAGGGTATTGCAAAAGGATGTAGAAAAGTTGTATTAATGTTAAGCTACCCTTCTGATGAGGTTGGAAATCACTTAATAAGTCTTGATGAACTTGATGACAAAGGAATAAACCCTTGGTCAGATGTGTTAACAGAAGAAAAATATAGAGAGCTATTTGGATATAATAAACATACATTTACTGGTGTTGATTATGTTGATTATTATAAAAATTTAATTAAAGAGTGTGGAGCAGAAGTAGAAATAATTTTTGCTAATAACCCAAAAACTATACTTAATTACACAACAAGTGTTTTAACTTGTGATATACATACAAGACAGAGAACAAAGAGAATTTTAAATCAAAATGGTGCTAAAAAAGTATATTCTCTTGATGATATAATGACATCAAGTGTAGATGGCAGTGGATATAATGACCAATATGGACTTTTAGGTTCAAACAAAGCTACAGAAGAAACTGTAAAATTATTCCCTATAAATTGTGATGAAGTCGTAAATAAAATTCAAAGCAATATAAAAGAAATTACAGGTAAAAATGTAGAAGTAATGGTTTATGGAGATGGAGCTTTCAAAGACCCTGTAGGAAAAATATGGGAGCTAGCTGACCCAGTAGTTTCTCCTGCTTATACAAAAGGCTTAGAAGGTACTCCAAATGAGGTAAAATTAAAATATTTAGCTGATAATGACTTTGCTGACTTATCTGGAGATGAGTTAAAAGAAGCAATTTCAAAATACATAGTTGAAAAAGATAATAAATCTGATGATTTAACAGGAAATATGGTTTCTCAAGGTACTACTCCAAGAAGACTTACAGACCTTATAGGTTCTTTAGCAGATTTAACTTCTGGAAGTGGAGATAAAGGTACTCCTATTATTTACATACAAGGTTATTTTGATAACTATACAAAATAATATATTTTAAGGCATTTTATATAATTTATTTAGATTAAAAACTAATATAAACCTCTTAACTGATATAACTTTACTGTATATCAATTAAGAGGTTATTTAATATTTACATAGTTTAATTTATTAATCGTTATTAAAAATTTTAATCTCTATTTATTTCTGAAATAATATCACTCTTTAATATTTGTTTTACTGGAATGATAACTGCAATAATGCTAATAGTAATATTTAAAATAATCATACCCATGTATAGAGACATACTTATATTAAAGACTGGATTTATATATAAATATACGCGTTTTACTATAAAATAAATCATGGATTGCCCAATAATACTTCCAATTACCATTATAATACTTGCATATAATCCATATAAAAAACCTTCCCTCATCATCATAATCAAGAACTTATTATCTGTGATTCCCATAGCTCTTAAAATTCCAAATTCATGTCTTCTTGAAAAAACTAAATAACTCACTGTATTGATAATATGAAACAAACTTATGCTTAGAAGTACAAATACAATCCCATATATAAACAATAATTTCTGGTTTAAATAAATATTATTTTTTTCAATAGCAATGGTATAATCTGTCACAATACATCGTTTTATATTATGTATAACATTTTTTATTTCTTTAGCTACTTCCATGCTATTGCTTTCTTTCATCTTTTTTATACTGGCCATATTGTAATTTATGATATTAAAATTACTTTCCATTTGTTTATTTGTCATAACTATATCCATACCATAATCGCCAATAAAGTATATATTATTTGCCATTACACGTTTTATAGTAGCAGCAACTACAAATTCTTTTACTGTATAATTATTTTTATCTTCTTCTTTAAACTTAATAATCTCATCTGTAGGTTTCATTGTTTTTGGTACTTTAACTTTGATAGTATCTCCTGGCTTTACGTCAACTGCACCATATATACCAGTACCATCCATAGGAAGTCTAACAATCACTTTGTTGTTTTTAACCATGTCAGAATTATCAATTTTTCCATCAATAATATAAGGATTTAATCCTTTTAACATATCAGCATTATATCCATAGATATTTGTCTTTAAGAGATGTCCCCCATCACTTTGTTTAGTGCAAATTCCATTGAAAAAATTCTTTATTCTGTAATCTTTTTCAAGAGGTTTAAAGAAATTTTTCCAAAGTAATTGCTCATCTCTAATGTGTATACCTCCCAAAAAATACCTTACTGGGTAAATACTTGATACTCCTTCTACTTCGTTTAGTTTTGAAATTTTATCTTTTGGTATTCCTACATCAAAATCAGTTGTTTGCATAGCTATTTGATAGTCAGAATTTAAACCATCATCGGCTTTCATTGTAAGTTCATTATTATTTCTGGTAAGTTGTATAGAATAGCTAGAACATAGAAAAATAATTCCCCCAAGAGCTAATGAACACAAAATTCCTATAAACATTCCTTTTTTTTGAGTCATATATTTATGAGATAATACTGCTGTCATGTTAGAAAACTTTATGCTTTTTATATCTCTATTTTGTTTATTAGTAACTTCAAAATTTTTCATTGACTCAATACTAGAATATTTGTTTAGTTTATATACAACTTGTATAGTGATTAAAATTAACAATAATGCTAAGAATAAAAATCCTAAGTAAATAGATTTATCACTTATAAAAAATGACCCTGAAATAATATCGCTACCTAAGAATATATGAGGAAATTGTTGATGTATTGTTGAAGCTACTCCTATTCCTAAAATACACCCTATAGGAAAACCTACTATGAAAAGTAAAAATAATTCTAAAAACAATAGTAGTAAAAGTTGGTTATTATTAGCACCTAACACTTCTAAAACGCCATATTGTGATACTCTTTGAAGTATAGAAACATGGAAAATACTATATACTGCTGCTGCACTAAATATTCCAATAATTAAAATAATTGCATTTGTATTTAACTTTAAAGAATTTAAGAATTGAAATATACTATATCTTTCAAAAGTTATTGGAGGTTTTACACCAAATTCACTTGATAAATTCCAGTTTACATGGGAACTTTTTTTCGATATATTAAATTCTCTCATAAATCTAGAACTTTGTTTTTTTATATTTTTATTTTCATCAAATTTTACATAAACCATATAATTACCATTTTCTTCAGAAAATGTAGAACTATCTACAAAGCCCTCCAAAGTAGTTTCTGGATTTAAAAGATTAGATAAAATCCCACATAACTTATAAGTTTTTCCGTCTAATTTTATCTCCGTTCCAATTTTCTCTTTTAGATTTAAATTATTTAATGAATAGGTATCAAGCGCTATTTCTCCTTCTTTGCTAGGAAGCTTTCCTTTTAATAATTTTCTACCTGTCATATCTAAATAAGATGAATCCACATTTAAAAACTTCATAATGAAAGGTTCATCTATAGAACCTTTAGTATTTGTTATACCAAGTCTGTTTACAGTGTATTCATTTGATTTTTTGTTTTTCTTAATTTTTTGTAGTTGTTTATTATCTACCTTAAAATAAAAATGATAATCTCCATTATCTTCTCTTATTTTCTCAATTCTACTTTTATTTGCACTATGTACTAGAGAACCAATTCCTGTTAATAAGGCTACTGATAGTACGATACTTAAAATTATAGATATAGATT
Organism: Clostridioides sp. ZZV14-6150; assembly: GCF_020657875.1. Taxonomy (NCBI): domain Bacteria; kingdom Bacillati; phylum Bacillota; class Clostridia; order Peptostreptococcales; family Peptostreptococcaceae; genus Clostridioides; species Clostridioides sp. ZZV14-6150. Next base: position 157,342 of record NZ_JAGWDA010000002.1, read on the forward strand.
GTTTTTTATAATGTTTAATATATTGAATTGCAAACTTCATTAAAGATATCATAGTATTTCACCGCCATTATTTACTACAATTCCATCTTCAATATGTATAATAGAATCGCATATTTGTGCTATATTTTCATTATGTGTTACCATAAGTATTGTTTGGTGAAATTTTGCACTACTTTCTTTTAATAAACATACTACTTCCATTGTGGTCTTACTATCAAGGTTTCCTGTTGGTTCATCAGCTAGTATAAGTGCAGGTTTATTTGATAAGGCTCTAGCAATTGCTACTCTCTGTTGTTGTCCACCAGAAAGTTCACTTGGAAATTTTAGACGCTTATCCCAAATTCCTAATGTATTCATTAACATTTCAATATAATCATGGTCCACATAACTTCCTTTATCTAATGCAACAGGAAGAGCAATATTATCATAGACATTTAATACTGGTATTAAACTGTAATTTTGAAATATAAAACCTATATTCCTTCTTCTAAATACAGTCAAATCCTTTTTTCTTAGTTTAGATATGTTTTTCCCTTTAATTATTACATCTCCTGATGAAGGGTTATCCAACCCACCTATAATGTTTAATAATGTACTTTTACCAGACCCAGAAGTTCCAACTATAGCAGTAAATGTAGCCTGTTCAATTTCTATGCTTACTCCATTTAGAGCATTGACCTTGTTTTCATCTTCTCCATAATGTTTTACTAAATGATTCGTCACTAATATACTCATTTTATTTCTCCTTTCAACATAACTTAAAGTATAAGTTCTTATAAGATATTGTAAGTGACGATAATTACACCCATCCTACAAAGTTAATTTAAACTCTTACAATTTTGTAAGAAGATACTAAAACAACTTCCTCTTCCTAATTTAGATTCTACTATAATATTTCCATTTTCCTTTTCTAAAATTAATCTTGTAAGATATAGACCAATTCCTGTACCATTTTGATTTTCAACATTTTTACTTCTATAAAATCGTTTAAAAATATTGTTCAATTCTTTACTATCAATACCTATTCCTTCATCTTTGATTATAATTTTAGTATATAGTTCCATTTTTTCTACAGAAATAGTAATTATACTATCTGATGGTGAATATTTTATTGCATTTTCTAAGACATTTACAATTGCCTCTATAGTCCATTTCTTATTATGAAATAACTTTATATCTGAAAATGTTTCTAAATTTATTTTTATGTTTTTAGATTCTGCTTTATTAAAAACAGTACTGATACTTTGAACAATAGTATCTTTAATCATCAATTCTTCTGTTTCAAATCTAATAACTCCATCTTCTAATTTGGTCATCTTAAATAGAGATTCTAACAACCAGTCAATTTTAAAAGTTTGATTTTTCATTTTTTGTAAGAACTCCACTTTTTTTGATGTAGGAAGATTCATATTTTCTAAAAGTTCACAGTAAATGGTAATATTTGAAAGTGGTGTTTTTAATTGATGTGACATATTTGAAATTAAACTTTTAATTGCTTCTTTTTCTGATTTTGACTGCTCTACTTCTATTTCTATCATATCTTTAACTTTTTTTACTTGATAAGAAATTTTTGATACTCTTGTATCTTTTGTATCTGGATAAGAAACTTCTTTACCTTCCAATAATTGATTTAACATTAGACTCAATTCATCACATGTATTTTGACTTTTTTTAATAGTTATTATAGATATAATTATCATACATATCGCAAAAAATAGGACCAACATATTATTCTACCTCATTCCATAGATATCCCATTCCATAAGCTGTTTTTATATACTACAGCACTAAGCTCCAAATCCACTTCATTTTTATATACTTTTAGTGAATTTTGGTCTAGTTTTATTCCATTAGAATATATCACTTTATTATTTGATTTTTTTCTTATTGCTACTTTAACTCTCGCTTTTAATACAGATAGAGAAAATGGTTTTGTGATATAATCATCTAGCCCTATCTCTAATCCTGTTACCTCATCGATTTCTGAATCTCTTGCAGTAAGCATTATAATTGGAATGTCTGATTTTTCACGTATTTGCTTACATACATCAAATCCATTTCCATCTGGCAAGTTACAATCTAAAATTATAAAATCTATATTTTTATTATTAAATACATGTAAGCCTTCTTGTTTTGTATAAGCTTTTAAAACATTAAATCCTTCACTTTCAAAAGCATAAAAAAGACCCTCATTTAAATTTGTATCATCTTCAATAATTAATAAATTCAAATTTTCTCCTCCTTATATTTTTATTTTTAAACTTGTAAAATAGTATTTTCTTGCTCTATCTTATTAAAAAATATATAGATACACTTATTTTACTAAAAAAACTGTAATTAAATTTATTTTTTCTCAAATTTAATTACAGTTTTTTATTTATAGATTATTTTTCTTATTTATAGGTTATTTTTCTTTAGAACATTCTCTATAAAATGCTTTAATTAATTTTAAGTCGTTATCAGCTATAATAGGTACACCACTTGCACTTAATAAATTAGCTAGACATTCAATACGTTTGAAATGTTTTTCTGTACTTTCACTAAATAATACTGGGTCTAACCAAATATTTATTAATATTATAAATACTTCAGACATTTCATCTGGATAATCAGTTTTAAAAACGCCTTCTTCAATACCTTGTTTTATTAAGCAAGATAATAAAGGAGTCATTTCAAGCGTAGATGCTCGTATACTCTTTATAAAGAAGGTAGGTTTTTTTTGAGAGCACATATAATCAATCAATTTCTTTCTTATTTCTGAGCTAGATATACATAAGATAAACGCAGATATTTTTTCTCTAATCGTAAAGTCAGAATTATGTAATATTAACTTTAAATTTTCTATCTCTACTTTTAAAATATTTGATATAATCTCTTCGAACAGGACTTCTTTATCTTTAAAATGATAGTATACAGATTCTTTAGATATATCAAGAGTATCTACGACTTGTTGCATGGTTACATCATCATAGTCACTTTCTTCAAATATTTGCCATGCAACTTCTAATATCTGACTTCTTATCTTATCAGAATGCTTATTTCTTGACATATAAATTCACTTCTTTCTTTATCAATTTGTATTAATTCTTAGTATATTTATTATAATAAGATTTTTTACAATATGTCAATACACTCCATTTAAAGACAATAAATCATATTTATTCTTAAATTTTTTATTATTTATTATTAATATAATTTATATGTAAAAATATTATAAAACTTGTATAAATACAAATTATTTAATTTAACGACGCTTAAATTGAAAATATAACCTTATTCTTATATAATTAAGTTATGTAAGGATAAGGTTATATTATTTAATTATACTTTTACTAGGGGGAATAGAATTGAAAAGGGTTGATGAAAGAAATACTATGTTTGCAAGAGCAAATTATAAAAAAAATGGTTTTGCTTATAATGACTATTATGAGAAAAATCCTGAAAAAAAAGAAGTTGATGATAGTATAAGAAGTAGACCAAATTTATGTAGTGAAGGAACTATGACTTATAATGAGATAAATTCTCCAATGGCAAGTAGTGCATTTGACTTTTTATCTGATATAAAATCACTATGTGAAGGAAAAATTTGTGACAATAAAGTAGATGTAGATGCAAAGTCAATGACTAAAAAGATAAAAGGGTTTGCAAAGCAATATGGAGCTTCTGTGGTTGGTATAACTAGATTAAAAGACTACCATATTTATACAAATAGAGGAAGACATGAAGAAAACTACGGTGAAGAAGTTAATCTATCTCATAAATATGCAATTGTATTTGGATGTGAAATGGATAAAGAAATGATAAACAGAGCCCCAATGATATGTGAAGTTATAGAAACTTCAAAATGTTATGTAGATGCATCTATTGTCGGTATGATTTTAAGTTACTACATAAGAAACCTAGGATATGATGCTAGAAATCATATGGATGCTAATTATCTAGTAATGCCTGTTTTTATAGCTCGCGATGCTGGATTAGGTGATATAGGGAGAAATGCAATACTTACAAATAAAGATTATGGTTCTAGACTTAGACTAGGGGTTGTCACTACTGACATTCCACTTATAGAAGATGAATATGTTGATTTTGGACTTGAAGACTTTTGCAAAGTATGTAAAAAATGTTCTTTTAATTGCCCTTCTCACTCACTTTCTAATGATATTAAAATTGGTGATGATGGAAAATATAATTGGGTGATTGAACATGAAACATGTTATATTAAATGGAGATATCTAGGCACAGACTGTGGTATGTGTATATCTGCTTGCCCATTTAGCCAAAACCTTGAAACTATAAAAAACACTACTTCTTTTAAAGGCAATAATGAGCTTATTGAGAAGGCTTTGGATGAATATACTTCAAAATTTGGTAAAAGAATATTTGTACCTGGAAATCCATCTTGGTTAAAATAATTTTATATATTTAATAATTAGTCTGTTCTATGATAAATTCTAGGGCAGATTATTTATTAAATATTTTATTTATATAAATAATTTATATTATTTATGACAATTTAGCAACATTTTGAGTCTATAATTGACTTTATATAGAATATTAAAAATAAAAGGAGTGAATATATGGAAAAAATATTAGTAGTAGAAGATGATACTATATTAAATAAAACACTATCATATAACTTAAATGAAGAGAGATATATGGTTATTTCAAAATTTACAGCTATATCTGCTTTAGAATCTATTGCTAAACACAAATTTGATTTAATTATTTTAGATGTTAATCTACCAGATAAAAGCGGATTTGATTTATGCAAGAAAATTAAAGAAAATTATGATATCCCTATAATTTTTTTAACTGCCAATGATATGGATTATGATATGATTAAAGGTTATGAACTTGGAGCTTTGGATTATATAACAAAACCATTTAACATCAATGTGTTTAAACAAAAAGTAAGAGCACTTTTAAAGCATATTACAACAAAAACAAAACAAGATTGCTATGATGATGGACATCTCAAGATTAACTTTTCTGAGCTCTCTGCATGTATAAATGGCAATCAAATTGTATTTACGCCACTAGAATATCGTACTTTAAAACTATTTATTGAAAATCCCAAAAATATTCTAACAAGAAAAATACTTTTAGAAAAACTTTGGGATATAGATGCTAATTTCGTAGATGAACATACTTTGACATCTGTTATAAGTAGAATTAGAAGTAAAATTGAAAAAGATGACTCTCAATATATTAAAACAGTATATGGTATGGGATACATGTGGATAGGTGAAAAAAATGAATTTTAAAAAATTTTCTTTTAATTCTATTTATTTAATAATTGCTGTTAGTATGGCTCTTACAACTATTCTATTCAATATAGGAATTTATATAATAACTAATGATTTTAAAATAGTTGCCCTATTATTAATATATACAATAATATTCTGTGGTTTTATATTATTAATCATGCTCTTACTTCATAAGAAAATAACTCTCTTTTGCTCTGAGATATGTTTAACTTTAGATAAGATGATGAATAGTGAAGATAATCTAGAAATTGCTTTTGAAGAAGAAACTCTTTTGTCGCGTATTAATCATAGAATGATTAGAATGTATGAAGTCATTCAAGAAAGTCGTCATAATATTGCTATGGAAAAAGCTGATTTACAAGAATTAGTTTCTGATATATCTCATCAAATCAAAACTCCTATTGCAAATTTAAAGATAATTAATACTACCCTATTAAATCAGAATCTTAAAACGGAAATTCAAAATGAGTTTTTGATGGATATGCAAGGTCAATTAGATAAATTAGAATTTTTAATACAGTCTATGATAAAAACTTCAAGACTAGAAACAGGTATAATTACATTATCTAAAAAGAAGAATTTGATTTATGAAACAATTGCTACTTCACTTAGTGGAATTTTATTTGATGCTGAAAAAAAGAACATTGAAGTTACAGTTGATTGTGATTCAAACTTATGTATATGTCATGATAAAAAATGGACTTCTGAAGCTATTTTCAATATATTAGATAATGCAGTGAAGTACACAAGCCCTAAAGGTAAAATACATATATCTACAGAATGCTGGGTTATGTATGTTAAAATAGATATTACTGATACTGGAAAAGGCATATCGGAAAGTCACCAAGCAGAAATTTTTAAGAGATTCTATCGTGAAGAAGATGTACATGATATAGATGGTATTGGAATTGGTCTATATCTCTCAAGAAAAATTATATCTCTTCAAGGTGGATATATTAAAGTTACATCAAAAATTGGAAAAGGCTCTACTTTTTCTATATTTTTGCCTAATAAATAAATTTTCAAATATTTTATTTGTGATAATTCTGCAACATTTTGATTATATACTGTACTTACAATATATGAAGGAGGTCCTTATGATGAGTATTTTACAAGTAATAGACTTAAAGAAATATTATGGTAGAAATTCAAACATTACAAAAGCTCTTGATGGTGTGAGCCTATCTGTTGAAAAAGGGGAATTTATTTCTATTGTAGGTACATCTGGTAGTGGTAAATCTACATTATTAAATATGATGGGCGGTTTAGACAATCCTACATCCGGAAATGTAATTATAAGAGGAAAAGAATTATCAACTATGAATGATGAACAACTTACAATTTTTCGACGTAGAAACATAGGTTTTATATTCCAAAATTATAATCTTGTTCCCTTACTTAATGTATATGAAAATATCATTTTGCCAATTGGATTGGATGGTGAAACACTAGACAAAGACTTTATAAATGAAATTATAAGTCTACTAGCACTAGATGAAAAACTATATGATGTTCCAGGTAATCTTTCTGGAGGACAACAGCAACGTGTTGCTATTGCAAGGGCACTTGTAACGAAACCTGCTATTATACTTGCTGATGAACCAACAGGTAATCTTGACAGTAAAACAAGTGCAGATGTATTAGGTTTACTTAAAATGACAAGTGAGAAATTTAACCAAACAATTGTAATGATTACCCATAATAATGAAATTGCACAATTAGCAGATAGAATTATTCGTATTGAAGATGGAAAAATTGATAACTAGGAGGTGAAATATATGTTTAAAAATAATAATGGTGCTTTCATTAGAAAAATAGCATTGAATGATTTAAAAATTAATAAGCTTAAATTTTTTCTTTCAGGTATTATTATAATGATTTCTACATGTTTATTATTAACGACTGCTTTAGTTTCATATAATGGTTCTATGGATTTAATTAATGCATCTCCCTATCATGCGAGATATCAATCTGTAAATGAAAAATCAAAAAATATATTACAGCAAAATAAAAACTTTAGTAGCGTAGGAGTTTATAAGTTACTTGGTAATGAGATAAAATCAGATTATAGGATGTCAATGATATATGCAGATAAGACTGCAATTGAGCTTCTAAATTTTAAACTACTAAAAGGAACTATCCCAACAAATAAATATGAAATTGCTATTTCAGAAAAATATCTGCATGAACTTGGTTTAAATAAAGACCTTGGAGATAGTATTACATTAAAATATCGTGATAATATTACTAACAAAGAAATACAAAGTAATTTTATTATTGTTGGATTTGTAGAAAATTATTATCAAGATAATGCTAAGCAATACTATACAGTTGTTTCCAATGATTATCTAAAGAATGTAGCTTCTACACCTTTACAAATCAAAAGCAATAATTTTGATGAAGCAACTCCAAATACTGTAGATGTATTAGTTAGATTATCAAAAGAAAATTTAGAAAAATCCCCTACTTCAATTAAGACTCAATTAAATGAAATTGGTTCCTCTTTAAATATTAAAAAACATAATATATATTTAAATGATAATTATATTGAATCAAATTTAATTGATAGTGAACAAGTTATTACAGTTTTAATAGTAGGAGTAATTATTCTTTTTTCTAGTTTATTTGTTATTTATAGTATTTTTTATATTTCAGTTGTTAATTCGGTTCAAATGTATGCAAAATTGAAAGCACTTGGTATGACTTCTTTGCAATTAAGAAAGATTATTTACCTACAAGGAAATATTTTATCTATTATTTTTATTCCAATAGGCATTATATCTTCCTGCATAATTACATATATAATTCAACCTTTAGCATGGCAAATGACTACTGACTTATTTATTATTGTAGTATTATTAATAGTAATATTTTTGACTGTAAGAATTTCTTTAAATAAACCAGCTAGAATTATTTCTAAAACTTCTGCTATTGAAGCTATGCAATATGCAGAAATTAAATTTAGAAATAAAATTAAAACACTTAATCATATAAATATTAAAAATTTAGCACTAAAAAATATTGAGGTAAATAGAAAGAAAAATTTAATAGCATTAATTTCATTGAGTATTAGTGGAATATTATTTATTTCAATTGCTAGTCTTGCTAATTCTATAGATTTTAATAAACAGATGTCTCAGACATTCGTTTATAATGAAAATTATATTATTGGAAATAAAATTGACAATTTGTATGAACGCATTACACAAATTCAGCAAAATAATCCATTTACAAACACTCTTAAAAATGAAATCAATTCAATTTATGGAGTACAAAAGGTAATTGAATCTAAAGGAATTAAATGTGAAGTTATAGACCCTTCAATTAAAGATGAAGATGGAAGTAAAGTTACAACATTGATTGAAGGTATCACACCAGAGCTTGCAAAATCATTCCAAAAGTATATTGTAAATGGAAAAATTGACTATAATCAATTGGATTCAAACAGCTTAATTGTAAATAAATATAAAACAAAATCTTATGGAATTGATTTGAAAATTGGAAGTACAATTACATTTAACATATTTAGTGGAAATGACATCATCAAAAGACAAATGAAAATAGTTGGAATAATCGATAATTCCAATACAGGATGTATGTTCTTTACTTCAGATAAGGCTTTAGATAAAATAACACCATATAATACAAATTTACATTTTTCAATTTTATCTGATAAAAAGTATTCAAAAGAAGTTGAAGAAAAACTATTAAATATTATTCAAAATAATTCAAATTTAATCCTTTATTCATATGATAATGATTATAAAATGCTAACTAGAGCTTTTAAGTATATGATTATAGCTGCATATGTATTTGTTGGCTTAATTTCCTGTTTTGGTATCCTTAATATGACAAATATTCTTGTAAATAGTGTATTAATTAGAAAAAAAGAGTTTGCCTTGCTTCAGGCAGTTGGAATGACAAAAAAACAGTTGCACAAAATGCTCTATCGAGAAGGTTTGAATTTGAGTATTAAAGCTATATTTGTATCGATTATATTGGGTTATTGTGGTTCAAAATTACTCTGCTTTTTTATAAAAGATGTTATTAGATTAGACTTCATTAATTTCAATTTTTCTATCTTTTCTATTTTAATTTTTTCATTTGTGTTAATATGCATACAAATATTAATAATTGAATTACTTATAAGAAATCTAGAAAAACAATCCCTTACAGAACGTTTACGCTCTCAATAAGAATAGATATAAAAATAGCTACTTTTATACTACACTCAACATAGATTTTCAAAATTCGGAGGGTCAGAAAACTTTGATTTTACGACCCTCTGTTTGTTTTTTTACCTTCTATTGTTTATCTTCTGAATATATCAATCGAATGACTCGTAACGCCTATTAAATCTTCGCGTTCACAAGTAGCAAAGTGATACTTCAAATATAACTCAAATGCGTCATCATCCATAGCATCTACTGCTTCATGCATACATAGGGCTAAACCGTCTGATGCGACGTAATGCAGTCTTGTTACAGGAAAGACAGACATCAAATCGTCAATGTTTTCTTTACGGACAAGTTCAAACAAATCATTTGGCTCTGACTTGGTAGCAAATGTCTGTGGGTCAATCAAGCCCTTTTCAATATATTCAGCTACATTGATATTTCCTCGGTTGAACCCTTCATCAATAAGACAGCCATCAGATATAACATATGCAGCAAAAATCACACCCCCATGTTTTGTTACACGAATAGCCTCATGTAGAGCTTGTTGCTTATCCTCTTTGTTATAAAGATGATACAACGGACCTAACAACAATGTAATGTCATATTCATTATCTGGGAAAACAGATAAATCCATAGCATTACCTTGAGTAATAGTTATATTTTCATTTGATTGAATATTTTTACGGAAAACTTCTATGTTATGTTCGACCAATTCCACTGCATCGACGTCATATCCCTGACGTGCCAGCGTGTGAGAATAGCGACCAGTTGCAGCACCAATTTCAAGCACACGGTCGCCAGGTTTTATGTACTTCTCAATGTAATGCATAGTAGTTAGGAATTCAACTGTTCCATGCTTTAATGCCAACCGACTATCTTCGTCGTAATTATTGTAAAAATCAATTAAGTATTGGTTTGTTTTCATATTGCACCCCCTTCTGTATTAGTTAGTAAACATCAAATAGATAAATTCCAATCCGTTTTTTCTTGTCTTATAAAAGCTGATAATATATTTTTTAACATTTTTTCAGCACTATTTCTATCTAATGTTATTTTTTTTGTTGCTGTTAAGACAGCTATGCCATGAGTATAAAGAAATAAATCTAAAAATATGACTTTTGCACATTCTAACTCTATTCCAATGCTTTCCGAAAAAAGCCTTGCCTTTTTTTCATTATCAATTTCTTTATAAAAATCATTTGCCTCTTCCATCATCAAATCTAAATCGTTTATAAATAGCAACTTAAATAAATGTGTTTCTTCTTGAGCAAATTCAATGTATGAAAGTGGAAGTAATAAATAGTGACTGACATTTTCAGAGTTATGATAATTAATAACATACTGATTATAGTATTCGTATGCAAAAGCAAGAAATTCAGATTTTAATTCATCCATGTTTTCATAACAAGTAAAAATTGGTCGAGTAGAACATTGTAATTTACTTGCAATACTCCTTGCATTTACAGTTTCAAATCCTGTTTCTCTTGTAATATCCAAGACAATATTCAAAATCATTTCTTTCGTTATTTTTGCTTTAGGTGGCATATAAGTTCACTTCTCCATTAAAATTTTATAAAACACATGTGTTGTATAACAATTATTATATATCAAAAAAATTATGTCAAGAAAAAATTTTGCATTTTTTTGTCATTCCTGGGGTTAATAAATAAAAAATGAGTTGCAATTAATCAATTAATAGACAATTGCAACTCATTTTTTATTTTAAATAGTTTTCTTTTTATCTGATATTTCATATACATAATCTTCTGATGAATTACTATCATTTTCTCTTCTCTTTTTAGAATCTATTAGCACAAAATAAAGTATAAAGCCTACTACAAGACCCCATGTTCCACCTTTAGCAGCAATTACACCACCCATCAGCCCAATTAAACCTCTCTCTACGCCAGTATCACATAGTTCCATTGATAGTTTAGTACATAAATAACCTTGAACTAGAAGTGTCACTGATAATGCTAATGGTATAAGAGGAGTAGCTATTTGTGCAATTGGATAAAAGCAAATAAAAATAGCTGAAACCCATACTAACGTACCCATACCACTAAAAATAGACTGCATTGCTTCCTTTCCGACCTTATATCTTTGAGCAACACTTCCAGTAAGAGTTGCCGCCAATGGACCACACATAGCTATATATGGAGAAATAACTGCCATAGCAATATTTCTTATTCCACTTATAACATTAGACCTATTGGAATTAAAATCAATATACTCATCTGTTCTGTTTTTACTTTCAGAAAGAACTAAATTTTCACCTGTTATAAAATCACCAAACGCAATTATGTATATCATGAAAGCCATTGGCAATCCTTGTATAAATAATATTACACTTGGAAAACCTATTCCAAAAGGAGATACTGTATCTATTAGTTTTTGAAAATCCATTATATAAATAATATTTTCAAAATTAAAGCTAGGAATTCCTATTTCTTTACTAAATATTCCTATAATTAAACTCACTAAAATAGCTGGAACCACGCCATATTGACCTAATCGAAACAAAAACTTATTCTTTATTTTTAGAGCATCAAATTTTTCAGAAAACATTACAAAACAAGCAACTAAAATCCCTACTGTTATAGATATTGGATAAGATTCAAATCTGCCTTTAGGACTAAATTCTGATATTACAGTTGATATACCAACTCCCATAAGTATCCCACCTTTGATGGAATTTGGGATTCTATTTACTAGTTTTCCAGCTATACCTGTTATTCCCATTAAAATAAATATAATTCCTAAATCTATTTGTAAAGCTGTTAATGCTTGTATTCTTTCAATACCAATATTGAACTTTAACAAATATGCAGTTGTAAGAGTTATAGAAGCTGTAATCCAGCCAGGAACTACTGGGTCTCCCATAAAAACATGTAAGCAGTACAATATTGAGTTAATGATAGCCATACTCCATGCGACTTCATATGGTAATCCTAATATTTGCGTGCTAAGTCCAATAGTTCCTAAGCTTGTCATACTTGATATTATGCCTTGAATAGCTTCTGGTTTCTCAAATCTGTAATGTATAAATGGAATTCGTATCTTAAACATTCCAAATTTTATATGAGGCTGTTCACTTCTAGTGAGTCTTTCCATAATTTCACTCCACCTTTCAATAACTCTTATAATTGTTTATAAATTATCAATCTTGTTAAAACTAGTATATAACATACAAATTACATAAACAATAAATTAAAGTTGTAAAATTGATAGATTTTGTGCATATATAGAAAAATATAGTCATTTTTATTTTTTTATATCAATTGATAAAGGTTCTTTATAAAATTCAATAGTTCTTTTCCATGATTCAAACTGTCCTTTTGCATTACCTTCTACAGTTCCTCCTGAAGAAAATATTCCTCCATCCATATTCACAAATAAAGTTTCCTTTAGAGGCACAATATATGGAATTGGTAAAGGATGTCCCATCTTATCATATGTTAATAGTTCCACATTATATTGGTAGTTATTTTTTTTAAGTTTTTCCATGATTTCTACACAACCATCATAACTATTCCAAATATTATCTTCTTTTCCAGAAATCATAAGAATATCAGCTTCAGAATTTTCTACTTTTATTCTAGCTTCTTCTTTATTGTCTGCCCTTACAATGCTTTTCTTATAGGTACTGGCAAATCCAAATGGGATTCCTTTTTCTATATCTTTTTTCTGGTCTTCAAAAAATATATTATTGTCGACTTTGATATATGGAAGTGGCTTACCTTTATATGACCATGATGAAGTATCTTTTCCATTCATCTGTCCATCAAGTGCTTGAAAACAATACGCATGAGGCTGTGATACTACTACTTTTTTAATTTGCTTATATCTTGAAGCAAGTAAAAGTGCTAATTCGCCACCTTTTGATGTTCCATGTACAAATAGTTCTTTAGTATTAGTGATTTCATTTTCACTAATCCATTTAAATACGTTTTCAAAGTATTCTAATGGTACTTCTTCTAATTTACTTGGCAATCCTTCTAAATCAAAATAAGCAACTGTTAGTACATTGAATCCTCTAGATGCAAGTGGAGCTGCTAAAAGTTCTAAAGCATCTAAATTTCCATCAGAACCACCTAAAACTAAAATTGTTTTATTACTAGAATTTTGTTTATAAAATAATTTTCCTATAAATTCATCTGATATGTCTTTTGTGATAATATCTTCTGTTTTAAACAATCTCTTCAACCTAACCTCTTTTCTTTCAATATCAGATTCAAATATCATATTCATGATTATTGGTTTATCAATAGATATATTTTCTGCAAAATTTTTACCTTCAGTGTTCGATTTTTTCAGGGAATAAATTAACCCCATGCAGTCAGCCGTTTTATAAGACCCTTCTAAAGGTTCCACTGAATCTAAATTCACTTCTCCTTTTTCATTTGAATAAAATACTCCATAAGATGAAAATTCCTCTCCTTTACACCATGGAAATTCCATTTTCATAGATACTCTTAATTTACTATTTGGAATTAAGTCTGAAACTATAACTTTAATTTTATCATCTACAAGTGATTCTACATCGTACACATTTACTTTCATAATTGATTCCTCCATATAATAATTAGTGTTCATGAGTTATATATATTTGAAATAAATTTCTTTAGTAGACTATTAATAATTCAAATATACGACATTATGTTGACTATTTTATTATATCAATTCAAATCAATTTAGTCAATATATTGTCTTTTTTATTTAATTCAAATTCTCTTAACAATATGAACCATTTTTAACTTAAAATTTTACTTATATTGGATGATAAAAAAAGTGAAATTTAAATATAATCTTTATGATTAATAAAATACCATAGAAATTTTCTTTAAGAAGTTAGATAGAATATAGCTGAAAAAATAAAAAACCACACCTTTAAAGGAATGGTTTTTATCTAGAAAATATAAATTATTTTTTAGTAAGCTTAACAAGTATTTTTTATTTAAAATTTTAGTACAATCATATATTTTTTTATTTACAGATTATATAAAATTTATGCATTGGCAAAAGTGTATATGGCATTAACTCTTGCTATATATAGATTTTCATCACTACATCCAATATACTTAGCATACTTTTCAATCTTCTCTCTTGCATTTTCAGCATCACTTTCATCGCTCTCTACTAGTTCATTTATATAAAGATCCATTAAGGAAGCCTTATATTCTTTTATATCATATCCTAAAAACTCAGTTAATCTTTCAATCTCTTTACTAAAATCACCATCCTCTTTTACCAAAAATTCGTATACGTCTTCTCTATATGGATTTAATGTTATTATTTGTTTTACAACCTTACACTCATCTGCTTTTCCAATAAAACCATCTTTATAATTATTAAATAAGGCATTAGATTTTTTTATAGATTCTTCATCAATATAAGAATGGACTTCACTGACTCTATTTTCTATAAGAGCATCTATAACAGCATAATGAATTTTGAAACAATCATTATACAAATAATTACTCATTTTTTTTACTGTAGATTCGATTTCTAAAAAATTTGCATAATTATTTTTTTTATTCTTATTTGGTATAATAAAAGTTTTATTTAAGTTATTAAAAAGCCTTTTAAAATCTAAATATTTTTCACAATAAACACTTTTAAAGGTATCAATATCTATAGTTATAATTCCAAAACTCACTATAGTCTCGATTCCTTTCTTAAAAGATTCTTCTATATATTTTTCTCCTAGATTTAGACCTCTATCTGATATTTGTTTTAGATTTTGAAAA
The DNA here is from genome assembly GCF_020657875.1 of Clostridioides sp. ZZV14-6150. Classification (NCBI taxonomy): domain Bacteria; kingdom Bacillati; phylum Bacillota; class Clostridia; order Peptostreptococcales; family Peptostreptococcaceae; genus Clostridioides; species Clostridioides sp. ZZV14-6150. Next base: position 172,537 of record NZ_JAGWDA010000002.1, read on the forward strand.
TTATTTAAACAATCTCTCTCAAAGTTTTTAGAAATTTCTAAAGCATACAATTTAAAAATTTTTCTTATCTTATTATAATTATTTTTTGTATCATCAAACCTGATAATAGCTCCATTTACATCAAATGTAATCATTGAGTTTTAACCTCCCCCATTAGTTTCATCAATAAAATAAATTTAATATAAACTTTATAATCATAATATTAAACTTATTTCTACTATAATTATTAATTTGATGATAAAAGCCATTTTCCTTCTAAATAAAAAATTTGTCTAAAGTTTTTAAAAAATTTAGACAAACTTTAAGTTTTTAATTTCTAGATTAATCCAAACACACCAAATAATATTGGCATAAATATAGCTGGCAAAAGATTTGCTACCTTTATATTTGTTAGCTTAAGTACATTTAAACCAAGACCTATAATTAATAAACTTCCTGCAGCTGTCATTTCTGTAACTACAGGGTCACTTAAAAATCCATTTAAGAATGATGCCCCTAAACATATAATACCTTCATATAAAAATACAGATACAGCAGAAAACATTACACCTATACCTAAAGAAGCCGTAAATATAATAGAAGCTATCCCATCTATTACTGATTTTACAAATAGAGTATCATGGCTTCCTGTAAGTCCACTTTCTAATGAACCAACTACTGCCATAGCCCCTATACAAAACAACAAACTAGATGATATAAAACCTTCAGCAATAGAATCTTTTTTGTTGCCTTTAGAAAATCTACTCTGTAAAAATGCCCCTAATTTATTTACCCATTTATCAATATCTATTAATTCTCCTATTAAAGCCCCTAAAGCTATAGATATTATCGTTACTAGTGTATTTTTTCCTTCTAGTGCTCCTGATATCCCTATATATAATACACATAATGCAATTCCATTCATTATAGTATCACTTACTCTTTGAGGTAATCCTCCTTTGATTATAAGACCTACTATACATCCTCCTGCAATTGCTAGACTATTTGCTATTACTCCAAACATTTTTTCTCCCCTCGATTAGCTAATTAAAATTTGCTCCCATTATCAAAACTTAAACATCAATACTTTGTATTGGATATTTTAAATATTCCAAAAATTCTTCAAAGCCCTTTCTAGATATGTTTACAGTTTTAGTATTTATATTCGGATGAAAATTTAAATACTCTTCTTTAATTACATCCTCATCTATGTAAAGCTCTACTTTTCTTTCTGTATCATTTACCAATGAAAAAGGATTTACACTTCCAGGGAGAAGTTTAAGTACATTGTATAATCTTTCAGGCGAAGCAAATGATAACCTAGAACTTCCTATTTTTTCTTTAACTGAATTTAAATCAACATGTTTATCCCCTCTAACTACAATTAGATAGTATTTATTTCCTTTAGCATTTCTTAAAAATAAATTTTTACACTGACATCCTTTTGTTATATCATTTAAAATTACTAACTGTTCTGCTGTATATACAGCTTCATGTTCTACTACCTCATATTTAATATTTAATTTATCTAATACATTGTATATTTTAGTTTCATTTAAATTTAATTCATTTTCATCTGATAATTCTGTCATTTTATCTTTTAAATCACTCATCATACTATAATCTCCTTTAATACTTTGTATATTACACCTATGTCACTTTATTTTATAGTAAAATATTATTCTACTATGGCTATTGCTCTTACTGGAGCACCATCAGCATCATTATACTTAAATGGAGCTGCTATAAATAAAAATCTTTCTGGCACAGCTTCTAAATTGGTAAGATTCTCTATTATTATTTTACCTTTTTCAAATAAAATATGATGCACTTCAAACGATAACGTATCATATCTATCTACTGACAACATATCAATCCCTATTCCTTTTATATTACTATCAGCTATATAGTGTGCAGCCTCTTCTGTTAAAGTAGGATAACCTACATAATATTGTTTTTTATCCCAAAACTTTGACCAGCCTGATTTAAATATTATAAACTCACTACTTTTTATCTCATCTTCATATTTTTTTAGATATTCCAATTCTATATTTTTGCTTCCTTGCTCAAGTTCTAATACATAAGCCTGACCAACAAAATTTTCTATATCCAATGTATCTAAGGATTCCCCTTTAGTATACATATGTTTTGGCGAATCCATATGAGTTCCATTGTGAGAAAATACACTGATTAATGTTTCTTGATATCCATTTTCTTCAATAATAGCTATTTTTTTTATATCTGGTCTATTAGGCTCTGCATATACAGGCATATCATTATGTGTCACATGAGTTAAATCAAAAACCTTCATTTTTATACCCCCTATGTTTTATTTTCTATTATATACCTAAATTCACTTTATTTCTATTGGATTTTATCCTATTATTGCCAAATTAATATATACTTTTTATAAAATTTAATGGATTCATAGAAAAATCTTGAAAAGAATTATCAGTAAATATAATATCTTCTCCCAAAAAACGTTTATATCTTCTTTCTTCTTTCTTTAAAGTAATCCTTTGTTTTTGTGAATGATTGTTAAAAACCATTATTTTAAGTGGGGCTTTTTTTCGATTTGTCTGAACTCTTTTTAACATATATTTTATATGCATATCAGCTTCAGGAAATGAATATCCACAAAATATTAAAAGGTCAGTATCTCTTAAAGTTTTTTCTGTTTCATTCCAGACATTACTTAAAAATATATTTGACATATTCTTAAAATATGTTGGTGGAACTATAATAGGTTCTGTCAATTCATTGCATTCTAGACATTTTGTCTCTGAACTGTTTTCAATTAGTTTCATAACACCACCTTCATGTGGTGTAAGAGTTAAACTGTTACAAATGGGACAGTAAAGCCAGTTCAATGAACCATGTATCTTATAGAGTTTAATTAATGGTTCTTTCGGTTTTCTCCAGTTTAATTCTTCCTTAAAATTAGTAAATTCTACACCATAATCAAGCATAATAGGCAAATTATTTTTATCTCTTAAACCAGTAACTGTATTGTCTATATGTATATCATAATTTGCACTAATAAAAGTTGTATCAAGGAGTAAATCATCTTGTAAAAGATTTTCAACTAGAAGTTTGTGATATTTATTATCTGTTCTAGGTGTGTTATGGATTGCTTCAGCCATCAACAGTATTAAATACTGTCTTAAAAAACGTATACTATCACTCCTATTATTTAAATTTTCAAGTCCAAAATTTCTAAATCCTTCTCTTCTTTGTTCTGCTAAATCTAAAAGCCCTAAAACTTCTTCAAATGTTGGAAAATTTGCATTATCTAGATTATCTTTTCTTATATCAATATTAAACATTTGTTTAAAAAAAGCATACAATTCTCTATTCATATCAGTATCATAATTTTTAGGTTTTAATTTCTTAAAGTATTCACTAAATAATTCATTTTGAATAGGTAAATTTTCTGCAGCTGATGCTCCTGCTCCCAAAAATATAGCTATTTTCATATAATTCCTCCTATATAAACATTACTATTATTTTTTATATCTATTAAATATTTATCTTATTAACCTATTTAATAATACAATAATAAAGCTGTCTTTTACTAGAAAAAATCCTATTACAAGACAGCTTTATATTTATATTTAAATCTTTAATAATTCATAAATAGAAAGAGCATATATTTGAGCAGCTTTTACAATATCTTCTACTATCAAATGTTCATTAGCTTGATGCTCTGTTTCTGGTTTCCCTGGGAAAATAGCTCCAAAGGCAACACAATTGTCTAAAGCTCTTGCATAAGTTGCTCCTCCAGATGAAAGAGGTGTTCCATCAAGACCAGTTTCCTCTTCATATACTTTTCTCAATGTTTTAACAAGAAGTGTATCTTCTGGAACATAAATTGAATCCAAGAAATCATATTCTTTATAATCTAAATTATATTTATCTGTTATTTTCTTTAGTTCTTTTACAAAGTCATCTTTTTTATATGTTACAGGAATTCTTACATCAATTCCAGCAAATTCTTTTTTACTATCGATAGTTACTTTACCTATATTTACTGTTAATTTTCCTGACACATCATCCTTGCAATTAGGAACTATATTGTTTCCATTAGCATCTTCACCAATAACTTCTCCTAAAAACTTAATTATATTAGAATCTATCCCTATATTATTAAGAGCTATACAAAGTCTAGCTACTGCATTTATACCAGTATCACTGGCTGCTGAATGAACACTTTTTCCTATTATACATATTTTATTACCTTCAACAGTGTATTCAAAACCTAATTTATCTAATTCTTTTTTTAACTTATCAGAATATTTTCCAATATAAACTGCTTTTCCTGGAACTGCATTTAAAGCCTTCCCAACTGATAATTCTATATCACTTTTACTATCACATGTTAAATGAACTTGTAAAAGACCTTTTTCTGCATTTGTTATTGGGAATCTAGAATCAGGAGTAAATCCATAGTCTGGTACGTCTTCATTATTTTCTTTGTATTTATTTATACATCTCCAAAGATTTTCTTCATCAGCTCCAAAAATAAATCTTATTCTCTTATTTAAATCTATATTTAAATCCATAAGAGCTTTTACTGCATAAATTGCTGATATTGTAGGTCCCTTATCATCTTGTGTTCCTCTTCCATATAATTTACCATCTTCTAAAACACCTTCAAATGGAGGATAATTCCAGCTTTCTAAGTCACCTTCTGGAACTACATCAACATGACCAAGTATACCTATCATTTTTTCACCTTGTCCTATTTCTGCATAGCCATAATATCCATCTTTATATACTGTTTTAAACCCTAAAGATTTACATAAGTCTAAAATACCTCTTAAAGCCTTATCTATATTTTCCCCAAATGGGAAATTTTCAGTTGGCTCAGATATAACACTAGGTATTTTTACACTTTCTTGTATTGAAGAAATCATTTCATCTTGTAGGGAACTTACTTTTTCTTTAATTTGTTCTTTCATAATTATCACCCTTCAATTCTCATCATAATATACTAGTAAATATTTTGACCTTTTAAAAGAAAAATATGCTTACTTTTTTAGTTTTTTTATAAATTCAATTGCTTTTAAAGTACCCATTTTAGAATGGTCAAATGTAAGCCCTCCTTGGAAATAAACATTGTAAGGAGGTCTTATTGGAGCATCTGCACTTAATTCTATGGAAGAACCTTGTATAAATGCTCCTGCTGCCATTATAACTTCACTTTCATATCCAGGCATATCCCAAGGCACAGGTTTAACATAAGAATCAACTGGAGCAGCTTCTTGTATTCCTTGACAAAAACTTATGACTTCATCACCACTATTAAGTCTAACACACTGAATAATATCACTTCTTAAATCATCATATTTTGGCAATACATCATATCCTAATTTTTCAAAAGCTCTTGAACAAAATATAGCGCCCATTACAGCTTGAGATACTACATATGGTGCTAGAAAAAATCCTTGAAGAACATTTCTAGTAGTTCCAAAGGTAAGACCACATTCTTTACCTATTCCAGGAGAAGTCATTCTATATGATATAAGTTCAATTAAATCTTTTCTACCAGCTATATACCCTCCTGTTAATGCAAGTCCACCTCCAGGATTTTTTATTAGAGAACCAGCCATAACATCTGCTCCAACATCAGTTGGTTCTTTAGTATCTAGAAACTCACCATAACAGTTATCAACCATTACTATAACTTCTGGTTTAACAGATTTTATTACATCAATGGCTTCCTTTATATCACTAATTGAAAGTGATTTTCTCCAAGAATAACCTTTTGACCTTTGTATCATAACAAGTTTAGTTTTATCATTTATTTTTCTTTTAATTCCTTCTAAATCCAAATTTCCATCTTCTAAAAAATCTACATCATCATATGTAACACCATATTCTTTTAAAGAACCTTTTTCTTCTCTTATACCTATAACACCTTCTAAAGTATCATATGGTCTTCCAGTAACAGATAGAATTTCATCTCCTGGTCTGACTATTCCTTGTATACATAAAGTGAGTGCGTGTGTTCCATTTACAATTATTGGTCTTACAAGAGCATCTTCTGTATTAAAAACTTTTGAATAAATTTCCTCTATTTTTTCACGTCCAATATCATTATATCCATATCCTGTGGTCCAATTAAAATGCATGTCACTTAATTTAGATTCTTGCATAGCTTTTAAAACTTTATATTGATTGTATTCTCTTATTTCTTTTATTTCCTCAAACTTATATTTTATATCTTCCATTATTTCTTGTGATAGTTTAAAAGTATCATCATCTACACCATAGTAATCTTTCAATAATTCTTTTGTTTCATTAAGCATTTTATCACCTGTCTCTTTGTTATTTTATTTAAACATATCAAAGGAGACTATTTTACTAAAACAAATAAATTATAGTTTATAAGTTAGCATAAGTCTCCTTTTAATTATCTTAAATTAAATTAATTATCTATTGTTATTGTTGTTATTATTATTTTGATTTTGATTAGTTAAATTAATATATTTACCAGGTTGTATAGTCGAAACAGCATGTTTATAAATCATGTTTTGTTGTCTATTGTCCCCTTCTATCAATATTATATAACTGTCAAATCCTTTTACAAGCCCTTTGACTTGCACTCCATTGACTAAATATATAGTAACAGGTATCCTTTCTTTCCTAGCATTATTTAAAAACAAATCTTGTAAATTTAAAACTGTATTTTTCATTAGATTTGTACCCTCCCAAGATTAAATTGAACATCTAAAATATTCCTATCTTATATTCTATATAAGTTATGGTAAATTTTCAATATGAAGTTGTATACTTAAAAATTTATATATATTATTTTATAGAATTTTTAATATATATAATTATTTCATTTTTTAATAAATCTATATCTTCATATTTATCCAAATCAAACCATTTTGCCGTTTCATATCTTTTAAACCAAGTTATCTGACGTTTTGCATACCTTCTAGAATCCCTTTTTATTATTTCAATGGCTTCTTCATATGTATATTCTCCATCTAAATACTTCAATATCTCTTTGTATCCTATACCTTGCATTGATATCATGTCTTTTTTAAATCCCATGCTTAAGAGTTTTTTAACTTCTTCAACCAAACCACTCTCTAGCATAATATCAACTCTCATATTTATTCTTTCATACAAATGCTCTCTATCTCTATTCAAAACTATTATTATAGGTTGATAATCGTCATTAAATTTTAAGTCACTTGAAAAGTCATTCATTTTCTTACCGCTTAGACAAACTTCAAGCGCTCTTATAACTCTCTTTGTATTGTTTTTATGAATTCTATCAGCAGCTTCTTCATCAAGTGATTTTAATTTATCATGCATGTAATCTATTCCATTCTCAAGAAGTTGTTTTTGAAGTTCTTCTCTTAATTCATTGTTAGCATCAGATTTTGCAAAATCCATATTGTATATTAAAGAATTCAGATAAAGACCAGTTCCTCCAGTCACTAAAACACACTTTCCTTTTTGATTTATTTCAGATATATATTTTTTTGCTCTTTGTTGAAATTCTGAAACTGAAAATGGATAGTCAGGTTTAACCTCATCTATAAGATAATGCTTTACTCCTTGCATTTCCTCTGAAGTAACTTTTGCACTTCCAATATCCATATATTTATATATTTGCATAGAATCTGCTGAGATTATCTCTGCATCCATATCTTTTGCTAACTTTATTGACAAATCAGTCTTTCCAACAGCAGTTGGACCTGTAAGTATTATAAGTGGTATTTTTTTCATAACATTCCTTTCCATGTATTTTAACTATCCAAAATATTTTACATAATTCTTTTAAACATTTTTTCTATTTCGGTCTTAGAAATTTCAACCATTATTGGTCTTCCATGAGGACACGTAAAAGGATTCTCACAATTTTCTAATTGTTCCAATAAGCTTTTTATCTCAATATCATATATTTTATCGTTTGCTTTTATTGCAGATCTACATGCCATTGATGCAAATCTCTCACCTTTTAAATCATAATTACTTGTAATCTCATCTATATTATCAATTATTTGAAGTATAAACTTTTCAGTTTCTGGAATTCCAAATATAGTTGGAACACATCTTATCATTACATGATTGTTGCCAAAAACTTCTAATTCAAAACCAAATTTCATAAATAACTCTAAATTATTTTCAATTTGAAGCATGTCTACATTTGATACTTCAAGAATTACTGGGTCTAAAAGTATTTGCATATTGATATCTTGTCTATAGAACTTATCCATATATCTCTCATACAAAACTCTTTCATGTGCAGCATGTTGGTCTAGCAAATACATAGAATCATCTTTACTTAGGATTATATAAGTATTAAATACAACCCCAATTACAGAATATCCATATAAGGAAAATTTACGTTTTGAATTAGTTAAATACTCCTCTTCGCTGTCTTTAATACTTTTTTCTAAGTAATGACTGTCTTCATTTTTAGAACTATCAATTTGTTTAGGCCTATCAACTTGAAATTCTTCTTGTATATTGTCATTTACAACCTCTTCTCCTAAATAGCCCGTATTTTTTAATTCATTTTCTATATTTGCATTTAAAACTTCACTTACAGAAGGAAATTCATCTATTGGTTTTTCACTTGATAAACTTACAACTTCAATAAATTCATCTTTCTCTTTAGTTGTATTATTATTTTTTGAATTAGCTTCAACAAAATTATTATTTTTAAATTCATAATCTATACTTTTTTCTCTATTATTAATAGCAATTCGAGGCCGCGTTTTCTTATCATTATACGTAGCATACTTTCCAATAAGGTTAGAGTGTATTAATTTAACTTTTAAAAAATCTCTTAGTTCTATATACACTTCTTGTTCTTTTTCAAATTTAACTTCAAGCTTATTAGGATGTATATTTACATCAATACATGCTGGGTCTACTTCTATATTTAAGAAACAAACAGCATGCTTACCTATTGGAATTATAGATTTATAACTTTCAGTTATTGCATCTATAATTATTTTACTTTTTACAAACCTTTTATTTATATAGATATGTTGCAAATTTTTATTGGAACGATAGATGTTATTATTTCCTATATATCCATCAATTTTAAAGTGATTGCATTTAAATTCTATATTTATTAGGTTTTCTGTTATTTCTTTTCCATATATACTCCTAATAGTATTTATAAGCTTTCCATCACCTGGAGTATTTAACATTTGTTTATTATTATTTGTATATTTAAATTGGACATTAGGATTGCCTATTGCAAGCTTATTTATCAAATCACTTATGTTTATAGTTTCTGCATGAGTAGATTTTAAAAATTTCTGTCTTGCTGGTGTATTAAAGAAAATCTCTTTTATAATGATTGTTGTACCATTAGTAGAACCAATTGGCTCCTTTGAGACTATTTTTCCACCTTCTACAAATATTTTCGTTCCAACCATTTCATCCTTGGTTTTAGTAATCATTTCTAATTTTGATATAGCTGAAATAGATGCTAATGCTTCTCCTCTAAATCCAAGAGAGTACAAATCATATAAATCATCAATTTTTTTTATCTTACTAGTAGCATGTCTTAAAAAGGATTTCTCAACTTCACTTGAAGGTATTCCTATTCCATTATCTGTGATTTTAATTAAAGTTTTTCCTCCATCAATGATATCTATAGAAATCTTATTTGCACCTGCATCAATAGAATTTTCAATTAATTCTTTTAATGCAGAAGATGGTCTTTCTACTACTTCTCCAGCTGCTATTTTATTTATAGTCAAATCATCTAGGATGTTAATTATATTTTTCATTTTTACACCTCTAAGATTTTATTTCTTTTGCTTTTTTTTGAAGACTGTAAAGAGAATTTATAGCATCTAATGGAGTCATATTTAAAATATCTAAGTTTAAAATTTCTTCTGACAATACATCTCTCTTTACACTATCAAAAGATATTTGAGTTAGTGCAACTTCCTTTACAGAATCTTCTTTATTAATTTCTTCTTTACTATCCTTTTTCTTCATTGAACTAACTTCATCGTTTAATGTTTTAAACTTAGAATTTAGTTTATCATAATCCTTTTTCATGTGTTTATAGTCTTTTACTATAAGCTCATGTTCTATTTTTAGAGATTCGTATTTATTTTTAAAATTGCTCTGATTTACCTTAAGCAGTTCTTCATCTAAATCATTATTAATTACAGTAGTTTTTTCTTTATCTCCATTTATTGCTACACTGTTATAAACATGATTTTTTTCCAAATCCTTAAGTATATATTTTGCTCTATCTATAACTTCATCTGGCAATTTAGCTAGTTTAGCAACATATATTCCATAACTCTTATCTGCACCTTGAGGAATTATTTTTCTTAAAAATATTATTCCCTCTCCATCTTCTTTAACTGCTATTGAATAATTTTTAACCTCTTTAAATTCTTCTTCTAAATCAGTAAGTTCATGATAATGTGTTGCAAATAGTGTCTTACATCTAATATTCTTTTGAATATATTCTACTATTGACCATGCTAAACTTATACCATCATAAGTACTGGTTCCACGTCCTATTTCATCTAAAATAACTAAACTTCTTTCGGTAGCATTTTTTAATATAAGAGAGACCTCATTCATCTCTACCATAAAAGTAGACTGACCTTGAGATAAATCATCACTAGCCCCTACTCTTGTAAATATTCTATCTAATATTGGTACATTAGCATATTCTGCTGGAACAAAAGAACCTATATGTGCCATAAGTGCTATTATAGCAGTTTGTCTCATATATGTTGATTTACCAGACATATTAGGACCAGTTATTATGTTAATGATGTTTTCTCCACGATTTAAATATGTATCATTTGGAACGAAATTTTCTTCACCTACTATATTTTCAACAACTGGATGTCTACCATTTCTTATATCAAGTTTATTATTTTCGTTTATCTGTGGTTTTATATAGTTGTTCATGTGAGCAACGGTTGCCAAAGATACGAAAACGTCTATATTAGCTATAATCTTAGCTACTTTTTGTATTCTGTCTATATTTTTATATATAGTATCTCTTATACTTACAAATATCTCATATTCTAGAGATTTAATTTTCTCTTCAGCATGTAGTATCTTTTCTTCTATTTCTTTTAACTCTGGAGTTATATATCTCTCTGCATTACTAAGTGTCTGCTTTCTTATATATGTCTCATCTAGTTTTGCTTGTTTAAAGTTGGCCTTTGTTATTTCTATATAATATCCAAATACTTTATTAAATCCTATTTTTAATGATTTAACTCCTGTTTTTTCTCTTTCTCTATTTTCTATTTCTTTTACAAGAAAAGCACCATTTTTAGAAATATCTCTCAATTCTTTAAGTTCATCACTAAAATCAGATTTAATTATATTCCCATCTTTTATAGTTATTGTAGGTTCTTCCAAAATGGCTTCATCTATTAAACTGTATATATCATCCAACTTGTCCATTTTTGATACATACTCTTTTAATCTATTTGCATTTGATAAGTCTATTGTGTCTTTTAGATTTGGTAATTTTTCTACTGAATTTTTTAAGTGAACTAATTCTTTTGGTGTTACTCTTTCAAATGCTATTTTCCCACATATTCTTTCTATATCATATATATTTTTAAGTATATCGTTTAAGTCTTCTCTTAGTATAAAATCATCTTTTATTTCTTCTATTACATTTAATCTATTTTCAATTTTAGATTTATTTATCAGAGGCTCTTCTACATATTTTCTTAGAAGCCTTCCTCCCATTGCAGTAGATGTTTTATCTAAAACATGTAATAGTGAACCTTTCTTTTTGTTTCCTCTTATAGTCTGAGTAAGTTCTAAATTAGTTCTAGTAAACATATCTAAGACCATGTACTCTGATGAATTGTATATATTTATATTGTTAATATTGGATGTTATCTGCTTTTGAGTGTTATATATATAATTTAGAAGAATTGATAAACTCGATTTTATAAGACCCTTATCATCAAACTTTAATTTTTGTAGATAAGCATCTGGAAAATATTCTTTTAATATATTTATATCTAAATAGTTGTCACTAAAACTTTCATTTATGTATATGTTGCTTACAGTAGCTATATCTCTAAGTTTTTCTATAAAATTCAAATCATTTACAATTATTTCTGTAGGATGAATTTTTGCAATTTCTTCTATTACTTTATCTTCATTTAGATAAGTTGCATTAGTTTCTCCTGTACTTATATCTACATAAGTTAGACCTATATTGGCATCATCTTTGTATAAAGATAATAAATAATTATTTTTTTTATTTTCAAGTAGATTTCCATCTAGAACTGTTCCAGGAGTAATAACCCTTATGACCTCTCTCCTAACAATTCCTTTTGCAGTAGATGGGTCTTCCATTTGCTCACCTATTGCTACTTTATATCCATTTTCTACTAACTTCGATATATATGAATTGGCTGAGTGAAATGGCACTCCACACATAGGAGCACGTTCTTCTAAACCACAGGCTTTCCCTGTTAATGCTATTTCAAGAGCTTTTGAAGCTACTAATGCATCTTCAAAAAACATTTCATAAAAATCTCCCAATCTAAAAAACAGTATACAATCTTTATACCTATTTTTTACTTCAAGATACTGTTTCATCATAGGAGTTAATTTATTCATATCTATTTGCATTATTAAACCTCCTTCTTTTCTAATTAAATATTATATCATAGTAGATGATTATTATTAACATAATATATAAAATTTTGACGTATAACTAAAAAACAATCCAAAATGCTAATTGCACTTTGGATTGTTAGGTTTAATAATCACTAAGTAAAAACGTATAGAATTTTATAATAAAGATATTATCTCTTTTTTCAGTTTAATAACATTTTCAAGATTATCTTCATTTATATTTCTATTATCTATGATAAATTCTTTTTTTACTATTGATGGTTTTTTTGAGATAACATAGATTCTATTTGATAACATTATAGCTTCATCAATATCATGAGTTATAAGAAGTATCGTTGAATTTACTTTTTTCTTAACATCTAAAAGCCATTTTTGCATAGATGTTTTAGTTAATGAATCGAGTGCACCAAAAGGTTCATCTAAAAGCATTATGTCATTAGAATTTATAAAAGTCCTCAAAAAATTAGCTCTTTGTCTCATACCTCCGGAAAGTTCTGCTGGATATTTATACTCATATCCTTCCAAACCAAAAACCTCAAAATAGTGTTTTACCATAGACCTAGCTTTGCCCTTTTTTTCTTTTTTTAGTACCAGTGGAAGAGATACATTATCTATTATAGTTTTATATGGTAAAAGTAAATCTTTTTGATACATGTAACTATAATTACCATTTATGTTTACCATACCACTATTATAGTCTGTCAATTGAGTTATGATGTTAAAGATAGTACTTTTTCCACATCCGCTTGGCCCCAATATAGAAACAAATTCGCCTTCATAAACATCAATACTTATATCTTTTAAAACATCTACATCTTTATATGTCTTTGATACATTTTCTATAGATATTTTTGCTTTTTTATTGTGGTAAGAATTCATTTGTGTAAGCATCACTTGCCTTCATATCCTTATCTATTAATTTATATTCTTTTAAGAATGATGTATAGTTATTCCATACACTATCTTTCATTTCGCCCCATCTTGGTGCATCATCTTTATATTTACTTGCTAAGTATTCTTGACTCTTTATTGCTAATTTTTCATCTACTTCAGGAGCATGCTTTACTAAAATTTTTGCAGCATCTTCAGGGTTTTTTATTGCATATTCATAACCTTTTGTTGTAGCTTTTAAGAATTTCTTAGCAAGTTCTGGGTTGTCTTTAAGCACAGTATCATTAGAAATTATAAGTGGTGTATAATAGTCTAATCTTTCATCTAAGTCTTTTACTGGTATAAAGTTTAAATCATAATCAATTAAATTAGCTTTAACTACATCCCAACCTTCAAATATCCATGCAAAATCTACAGTTTTCATAGCTGCAAAGAAATCATCTTGACCAGTATTAACTATTTTTAATTTATTAAAGTCAGCTCCATTTTTATTCATAACTGCTTTGAAAACAGCTTCTTCTGATGGAGAACCCCAGCCTCCATAAGTTTTTCCTTCAAAATCTTTTGCTGTAGTTATATTTTTTTCTTTTGGAGATGCAAATCCAGAAGTATTGTGTTGTATAACAGTCGCCACAGCTTTTATTGGAAGTGGGTCTTCACTAGTTTTTGCATAAGTGACTTGCTCTTGATAACTTATACCAAAGTCAGCTTTTCCTGTTGCTACTAAAGTCTCAGCTCCACTTTCAGGTGGTTGTACTATTTCAACATCCAAGCCTTCTTCTTTATAGTAACCTTTATCAAGTGCCACAAATAATCCAGTATGATTCGTATTTGGTGTCCAATCAAGTACAAAAGTCACTTTTTTAGAAGAAGTATCTTTACTATTTTTTTTGTCTTTATCACTATTATTTCCAGAAGAACATCCAGTTATTGTTGCTAATATAAGAGCACTTACTAAACCTAATATTCCTAATTTTTTGAAATTCATAATATCCTCCCTCAAATACATTTAATCTTCTAATCTATGTTTTATAACAACTTTTTTTATAGCTTGTACAATTCCTACAAATATTAAACTAAATATAACTACTAATATAGTAGATGCAAATACTTTATCAAGTGCATATGCACTTTTTGACCTTAGCATATAAACACCAAGACCTTTAGTTCCACCTAACCACTCTGCAACAGTTGCTGCCATTACAGCATAAGTAGCCGATATTTTAAGTCCAGAAAAAAATTTATCCATTGACATAGGAAATTTAAGATGAATAAAAGTATTAATCTTATTTGAATTCATAGTCTTAAACAAATTTAAATAATCTTTATCAATATTCTCAATACCATCTACAAAACTTATTAATATAGGAAAAAAACAAGTAAGCGTTACCATCAATATTTTTGGCATTGTCCCAAAGCCAAACCAAATCATAAAAAGTGGAGCTATTATTATTGTAGGTATCATTTGAGTCACTAACATAATAGGATAAAGACATTTTTTTATTATCAATACAAAATCCATTAATATTCCAATTATTAAAGATATTATTATTGCAACTATAAATCCAAATATTGCTTCCCCTATAGTAACCATGGCATGCATGGATAAATTTTGATAATCTTTAAAAAATACATTAATTATATCTATTGGTGTAGGTAGTATATATTGAGGAACCTTTAAAACTTCTACCACAGATTGCCAAAAAATAAGTATAAACAAAAATGTTGCTATTGGATATATACTATTTTTGACTTTATCTATGATTTCTAAGTTTCTCATCTATAGTTAAACCCCCAGCTTTTTCATCTACTCTAGCTACTGTTATAACTCTTTCACATCCAAGATTAAAAGGGATTTTATGCACTTTTTTTAGGAGTTCAAAAACTTCATCAAAATCACCTTCAACAGTAGTACTCATTGCTCCTATTTCACATTTAAGACCGCTGTTTTCAATTTCTGCTATACAAGCATCTACTACTTTATACATTTCTTCTTCACCTTTGTAAGGTCTTAGTGGCATTACTGCTATGTCTGCAATTACCATTTAAATCACTCCTTTTAAAATAATTAATACCTACTAGGTATATTTTGTTTTTTATTAAAATATTTAATAGATAAAAACATAGTATATTTAAATAAAATAAAAGTCTTATCCAAAATAGGATAAGACTTATTTTTATCTTTACTGGTCTCCCTACACTGGCATTATCCAAACAGGTTCAAAGGGTCGAGATAAAATCTCCTCTCAGCATATTAGCTCCCCGAAATATATTATATCTTTTCTACTTGATTATACTACACTTATTATATTTTAACAAATTTTTTATTTATATTATATATTTTATCTGTATTAAAATTTACAAAACTATATAATAGTTTATGATTTATTATCTTTATCCTCACTAATTTTTTAAAATTTCAGTAACCCTCTTTTACTTACTATAACTTTATTCTGTCGATACTATTATTTTTGATATAATAGATTTTTATACACATATATTGATTATCTATACTCTTTTTAATATATTGACCACTTCTTGTTGATTAAGTTTGTGTTACTTCATCAATATAATTCAAATAAATTAATAATATAAATTTACAGTTCCTTTTACACAATAAGCTTTATTACATAATTTACTTGTATGTTTTATTTTTAAAGGACAAAATAACTTTTATATTTAATTTTTTTAGTTTATATATTGAAAAACAAAACGTTTTCCTGTAATATTATAATCGTAGAATAAAACTAAATAGGCAAAACTAGAGAAATTTAGTGACGCAAAGCTATAGGGACTAACACTTATAAAATAAGTTATGTCAGCCAGTTGCCAAAAAGATATTTTCTTTTTGTTTTTTATGAAAGTTTTTTAGGGGGATAAATAATATATGTTTATGAATAAAGTAGATAGATGTACACATATACTAACTGCCTATATATGCAGTTCATATGATTACTGTAATTTTATAGATACGCAGTTAAACGATTTTATACTAGAGTATGGTGAAAATGTTGTGGAATCTTGTTTACATCAAGTAATGGTATTGGTAAGTAAGTATAATTAAATGGATTTTATTTTCTAGAAAACCCTTTTTAGTTTTATCTACATTTTAAATGTATTGTTAATAGAAAATTGATTAAAAAGAAGATAGCAAATGAAAAAATTTGAATATAAATTTATACAGTTATACGTTCAAGATGGCATTAATAAAAAATTAGCAAGTAAAGGTAAAGCAGAAACACTAGAAGAACTTCTCAATCAATTATGTAGAGAAGTTTTGGAAATTAGTTCATATACATTTAATTGAAGGTTCAATCGTTTTTAAAAGATAAATTTGAACTAGTTTCTAAAAACTTATTTTTATTTAAAAATATCTAATAAAAACCCTTAGAATGTATTTATTTGGATTCTAAAGGCTTTTTTTCTAAGTATAATCCATAAACTAAATTTTAAGACTTATTGTTTTAATACAGATAAATTATATAAAAATGTATTTTTTATTTCTTGTACAGCTTGGATACTAATTTAAATAGTTTTAGATAGATTGTAGCCTAATTTAATACCACAATACAAATTCTTACTTTTAGATATACTCTACTATAGAAATTTTATTTATTTTTGTTTTTCTTACTATCTAACACTACTCCAATAAGTAACCCAAGGGATAAGCCAATAGATAAATTTTTAAATACTGAACCTAAAATAACACCAAAGCATAATCCTAATCCCAAATAACTTATACTTTCATTTTTCATATCTTTTACTCCTTCAAATTCCTATTTATCTATATTATATTAAAATAACCTGTATTAATCAAATCGTACACTAAAGTAGATGTTTTTGTATACACTCACAAGGAATACTAGCATCTAAAGACTTATTTAAAGATATCTAGTAAAAATGCCCTTAAAATCCATTTATTTGGATTTTAAGGGCATTACTTTCATTTAAAATACAATAAAAACTAAATTTAACTGCTGGTTGTTCTTTATACACTAACTGAATATCATATCCTTCACTATTTTTCTTTATTTCAAATTTATCATTCTTTTTAGGTAGTATCTCTAGTACACCATCTTGATACTTAGATTTATCTACTTTTAAGTCTATACCAAAGTCTTTTCCATTTAAACAAGCATATGAGGAAACTTTTTCATCTTTCATAAATACCATCTTAATTCTATTATCATTTTCTATATCTATAAGATTTTTCCATTTATAGCCAACTATATAGTACATCTTTTCAACACTAGTATCATTGCTAAATAAATAAGCTCTGTCCCATTTGAATTTACTTAATGATGACAAATTCACTTCGCTCTTTTTATCATTTAACTCATGTAAATTTATTATCAAATCACCAAAATTTTCTAAACTTTTATCTTCTTCTAGCTTAGTTAACTTTGAATATTTATCTTGTACTTTCCAAGTATTATCATCTTTTTCTAATTCAAATGTTATTTTTGATATACAAGAGTTATGGCTGCCTGGTTGTGTAACTATTACATTTTCACCTTTATTATTTGTATAATCATGTTGTTCAATTTCCTTATGAGTATGGCCCGCTACTATCGCATCAATTCCAGCAACTTCTTTAGCTAGTTCTTGTATTCTATTACCTGGATTTTTAGGCTTTTTAGGTTTTTCTCCACTATGTACTACGGCTAATAGTATATCTGGATTTTCTTTTTCTTTTATTTCCTTCACCCATTTTTTAGCATCTTCTATTATATCATTCATATATAAATCCTGGTATGTAACCATATTTTTTAAATCTCTGAACTTAGCCTTAATTTTATTTCCGTTTTCATCAAAATCCCATCCTTCTCCGACTTCCTTGATTGTAAGACCAAGTATACCAAGCTTAACTTCACCATCTTTTGTTTCAATTGTCTTTATTGTGTAAGGTTTAACATAACTTGAACTGTTACTATTATATGTATTTGCAGATAAAACTTCTATATTTTCACTATTAAATTCATTTATTATTTTATCTAAATTTTTTTTAGAACTAGAAACAAACTCATGATTACCAAGTACTACTGCATCATATTTAACTTCACTCATTTGTCTAACTATAGGTACTTCTTTTTTAATTACTTCATCTTTTTCGTAAGCATCTCGAGCCTCACTAAGATATTGATTCATTGCCCCTAAACCATCTGAATCATAAAAATCTCCTGCATCTACTAATGTTATATTAGAGTCTTTTTTTCTTTCTTCGTTTATTTTTTCAGCTATGTTATATGTAACTTCTCCATGTAAGTCTGTAGTTGCTAATATATTGATTTTAGTGGTTTTCTCCTCCTTAAGATTAGTACACCCTGTAAATATCATTGAAATTGAGATTAAACATAAACTTAATACTTTGCCTTTATTTTTAAAATTCATTTTATCCCCCCTATAAAACTAAATATACATAAAGTATAGCAGTTATTTATTTCAAATTTATTAAAAATATCTTACAATTAAAAGACTTATTAGTTCCCTAGAAACTTATTACTTTATCTTAGTATATTTTTGAAATTTATGAGGAATTAAATCATATGCTATTATAAAAAAATTAAGTATCAAAATAAGTATTAATAATCTAGATAAAAAACCTAAAGGTATTCCTTTATAATTTGTAAAAATTAGCGCAACAAATATACTTGAAAGATATATAACTAAATAGTATATAAAACGATAAATACTTCTTTTCACTCTATATATGGTATTACATTTTTTACATCTAAGTTTTCCTGTAAATATATTTTTAAATCTATCTATAATAGTAAAAGTATAACTGCACTCTAAACAATTTTTCATAATAAGTCTCCTTTTTATTCTATTGTACCAAAGATATTAGTGAATTTTATAATGAAAAGGTTATAATCCAACTAATCTCTAAAGACATATTTGAAATTTGTTTTGATACAATAAAAAAGCTCCAAAATAATTAAACTTATAGAAGCTTTTTAAATAAAATATTTATTTAATATACATTATCTAAGCGTGATTGAAACAATTTTTACATTTTCTGTAACAACTTCTTGAGTTAGTCTTTTCTTTATCCTTGCAATTTTTACTCTTTGACCTATTGCTTTGAAATCAAGTTCTTTCATCCTATGTACTTCTCCTTCATTATTAGTATTCTATAACATTATAACCTTTCAAAAAGTGTATTATAATAAATTATTAAATTAATTTATATATTAGTTGAAAACTTTTTAATCTACAGTTATAGTAAAAGATTTTTCTTTCCCTGTATTTACTGGCATTGGAGCCTCTAAAGAATGTTTAACTGGATTTGATGCAATTGAATCAAATTTAAAATATGTAATCAATGAGAATAAACATAAAATTATTGCCATTAAAATACCTGTTCTATTTTTTTCATTAAACATATTAGATACTCTTTTTTTTATATCTGATTTCTTATGTAATCTGGCTACAAATTTATTTGAAGAATTTAAATCTTTTTTCATTGCATTTATAACAGTCAAAGCATACTCTTTTTTATCTTCTATACTACGATTTTTTAAAACTCTTTCATCACAATAAAGTTCACAATCTAAATCTATAATCTTATCCATAATGTACATAAAAGGATTAAACCAATATACTATTTTTAAAAATAATACTAGATATTTAATACAAAGGTCTTTACTCTTAAAATGCATCAGCTCATGTCTAAATATCCATTCCAGTTCTTTTAGTGTATAATCATATGGTGGTAAAAGAATACATGAATTAAAAAATGAGGGTGTTTCAACTTCATAAGAATATTTAATTTGTATATTTTTGTTTATATTAAGTTCTTTTAATAAATTACTATAAAGATTGTTTATGTATTTGTCATCAACCTCATAAGACAAATCATCTATCAGATTTTTAAGTTCAATATATTTCCATAAAGTAGAAATCAAATAAAATATTGTAATAGTAGCCCAAACAGAAACTAAAATCATAGTACACAAAGTAGAAAGATTGTTAAAACCTTCTAGATTTACCTTATTAATATTCTCTTGATATTTAAATTCATTAAATGCAAAAGTATAATATGTAAATGGTAACAATAGCTTAATAATAACAATAAACCATATATAGTAGTTAAATCTTCTACTAAAAATTTTAAAAATAGTCATTCTAAAAACTAATAATAGAACCGTAAATAAACTACTTACTAAAACTGTCCTAAGAAAATCGTTTAGAATCGAAAGCATAAATTTTCACCACCCTTATTCTAGAGTGAATTGCGGAATATTTGAAAAACAAACAACACTCTAAAAATATGAACAGAACTATGGCTCTTTTAATACAAAGAACCATTTGTTGATTTAATTATTGATGAATGTCAGTCTCAATATGGAGCGAAGTACGATGAAGAGTTTCCTGAAATTATGATATATTCCTTACCTACTCCATTTTATATTAACCGCCCAATAAATCATGAACTTATGAAAAAAACTATCATTAAGGGTCTAAAAAAACTTGAATCCGTTGGGGCAAACTTTATTGCGATGCCATGCAACTCAGCTCATATATATTTTAAAGAATTGAAAGAATCAATAAGTATTCCATTATTAAATATTGTAGAAGAAACTGTTAAAGATTTACCTTCTACTCCACAAAAAGTAACTCTACTTTCAACAAGTTCAACATTTGAATCTAAAATTTATCAAAAAGGGATAACAGATGCTGGTCATAAATTTATATTTAAAGATGAATGGCAAAAAAAGATAAATGCTCTTATCCAAAATATAAAAGCAGATAAGAATAATCCACAAAATATCAATATTTTGAATGAACTTCTAGAAAGTGTAAAATTTGAATCTATTGAAAATATAGTAATTGCTTGCACTGATTTAAATGTTGTCTTAGAAAAGATACAACCATCAATTAATATTATTGATTCGTCAAAATGTTTAGCAGAGTCAGTTATTAGGAAATATTTAGAATTAGAAAAATAGAATTCACTCTATTTTTAATTCATAAATATTTTAGATAAAGTATTCATAAAAAAGTAAAGTGGTAAGATTATCTTACCACTTTACTTTTTTATGAATACTGAATTTTTTATTTTTGATGATGATTCTAAAGTAAAATTCACCTTAAATGAGATTGTAAAAATAAAAAAATGAATGTCAGTTAAAGTAAAAATATATTTTTCAATTGAATGTCAAAAAACTATTTTATAATAACTTAGTTTAAACATTGCTAAAATTAAATACTTTAGTATTTGTTAATACTTGTTAATATATATTTATTGATTTATTATATAATAATATAGATATTACTATATATTGAATTAGATAAATATAATTATATATATATTGTTATTGTCGGAATTTAATTCTATATTTTTTAATAATATTATTTTAGGAGGAAAAAATGATAAACAATATTAAAAATAAATTTAAAGATTACAAACCATATATAAACGGTTATGAAAATATGAAAAGAGCATCTGTATTAATTCCAATAGTAGAAATAAATAACATACATCATATATTATTTGAAGTTCGCTCAAAAAATTTAAAGCATCAACCCAATGAAATTTCTTTTCCAGGTGGAAAAATAGAGTCTAACGAAACTCCTTATGAAGCCGTTATTAGAGAGACATGTGAGGAACTTGGAACTTTTAATGACAATATAGAAGTTATAGCAAGTCTTGACTTACTTATAACGCCTGTAAAATTTATAATACATCCCTATTTAGGATATATAAAGAACATCAATAATTTAAATATAAATAAGGGTGAAGTTGACCATACTTTTTTGGTACCTATAAAATATCTTTTAGAAAATCCTCCAAATACCTATAATAATACAGTCAAAGTTTTTCCTGATGAAAATCTTCCATATGGTTCAATTCCAAATCAAAAAGATTATAAATTTGAAAGTGGAAGTTATCCTGTTCTATTTTATAAATATAAAGATTATGTAATTTGGGGAATAACAGCAAAGATATTAGAAAATTTTTTAAATTTCTTATCAGAATAATACTTGTATTCAAATACTCAAATTTTTATATACGAAGTTTTTAAAATTTTCTAAATTTAAAATTCTAAAAAAGATATGAAATTATATTTTATACTTGATTATTGTTCAATTATTATTACACAATTTTTGATACAATTTCAAGCTAAGCACTATTTATTAATATCACACTATAAATAAATTATAGTATGATAATATATCTAATAAGATTAAGATATGAAATAAATGATTTTAATGTATGTTTATGGTAAAATATTAATAAACAAGTAAACTGATAAATCAGAGTATATGGAGGTGCTTATAATGTTTGCAGTAGGATTCACAGTTATAATTGCAATTGCCTCTTTCATTTTAAGTATATTGTTATTTAATGGAAAAGCAAGTATGTTATTAGCAGGTTATAATACTATGAGTGATAAAGAAAAAGCTCGATATGATGTAAAAAAACTATGTAGAAGTTCTAGTATTGTTACTTTTATTGTATCTATAATGTTATTTATCATGTCATTTTTGGGATATAGAGTAGAGAGTGGACAAATGGATGAAAAAAAAATGCTTCCATTTGCTGTAATATTTATAATAGTTATACTTGCTAGTGTGCTTTTCAACATCTATTACTCTAATAAGAAATGTAAAAAATAAAAATTAGTAAGTAGCAGTTAATTGTGAAAGATTGACTGCTTTTTTATGTCTATTAGATATTTTAGCATTTAAAAAGCTCTATAAAAAATAACATATATAAACTTATAATGGTATAGTTGCCTTTCCTGCATGCCCATAGTCTATTATATAATATTTTAGTATATATAAAGAAATACTAAATATAGTTAGGTAAGCTTTGATAAAATAGAATAAAAAATAGATGTACAATTAATTTACATCCTATATCAAATTTATTTTTATTTATAATAGAAACTGAAATTAGCATAATATATATGATATGTTCTTAAAATTAAAAAATTTAATATATTTTGTTTTATAGTACATCTATTTCAATTGGTTTACATAATTTTATTATTTTATACAGTATTAATCATTTACTAGTACACCATTCAATGAAAATGTTCTAGGTTCAGTGATTTTAACCATAACTAATTTTCCAATTAAATCATCACTTCCACCTTCAAAATTTACAAGTTTATTTTGTCTAGTTCTACCAGCAAATTTATTTTCATTATTTTTGCTTCTTCCTTCGACCAAAACTTCAACTACTCTATTTTTATATTCATCATTTATCTCTGCTGAGATTCTATTTACTGCTTCTAATACTCTATTAAATCTTTCATGTTTTATTTCTTCTGGTATCTGATTTTCCATTTTAGCAGCAGGAGTTCCCTGTCTCTTAGAATAAATAAATGTAAATGCTGAATCATATCTAACTTTTTCAACCACATCTAGAGTATCTTCTAAATCTTCTTCTGTTTCTCCTGGAAAACCTATCATTAAGTCTGTTGAAAAAGCAATATCTGGCACTTCTTTTTTAGCCTTTTCTATTATTTCTAGATAATATTCCTTTGTATAATGTCTATTCATTTTTTTTAGAAGACTACTACTTCCGCATTGTATTGGTAAATGTAAAAATTCACACACCTTGTCACAATCTCTAATTGCATATATCACCTCATCAGATATGTCTTTAGGATGAGATGTCATAAATCTAACTCTTTCAATTCCTTCTATATCATTAACTTTTCTTAAAAGTTCTGAGAATGCAACTGGATTTTCAAGTGTTTTTCCATACGAGTCTACATTTTGTCCAAGCAAAGTTATTTCTTTTGTTCCATTTGAAACAAGCTCTTTTATCTCGTTAATTATATCTTCAGGTGTTCTACTTCTTTCTCTTCCTCTTGTATATGGAACTATACAATAGGTACAGAAATTATTGCATCCATACATTATATTTACAAATGCTTTTAATTCAAATTTTCTATTACTTCTAAGACCTTCTATTACTTCTCCATCTACATCCCATACATCTACTAACATCTTGTCAGAATTTATTGATTCTGTAAGTAATTGTGGAAATTTATATAGATTATGTGTTCCAAATACAAGGTCTACATGTTTGTATTTTTTTCTTAGTTCTTCTACAACATGTGGTTGTTGCATCATACATCCACACACAGCTATTTTCATGTTTGGATTTTTTCCTTTTAGATGCTTTAACTGACCTAAATTTCCATACACTTTTAGCTCTGCATTTTCTCTTACTGCACATGTGTTATATATTATTAGATCACTTTCTTCAACTATCATTGACATTTGGTATCCCATTTCTTCTAACATTGAACAAAGTTTTTCTGAATCATGTTCATTCATTTGACATCCAAAGGTTTGAGTAAACACGAGTTTTCTCTTTCCAGTTCTGTTGAAGTACTCTTCATTTTGTCTGTGTATTTGTTCTATATATTTATCTTGTTCTTGTATTTTCTCTATAGGTATTGTTACTTGTTTTCTTTTGCTCACGTCTATTCCTCCTAGTTAATTTCTTATATTACACATAACCTTAATTATATCAAATAAGAAAAATCTTTTAAAGGTATTATTAAAGTTTTAAGTATAATAAAAGACAGCTCAATGCTGTCCTTGATTATACTTTACTTTTATATAAAAATAGATTTTAAATCAATCCATTTACAATTCTACAAAATATATTTCTATTGATATCTAATAATGTACTCAGTTTATACTATACAAGTATATTAAATTAATCTTATTTAAGAAAATGAAATAATCATAATGTCTTTATAAAATAAACTTTTTATCATATCAAATAGATTTTAAATAAAATATTATAAATCATATATCTAATCAAATTTTAACTTTGGTAACTAACCCTTCTTATTGATAAATTAACAATCTTGAATAAAAATATTCCTGCAACTAAATTTATTAAAACAGTTGGTAATACTATTGTTAAGAATAAAGCTGCAAAAGAAGCTCCTGGAAGACCAACTATAGCTTGAGCAGCTAACAAAAAGATTGCTCCACTCACAAGTGTTCCTATTGGCATTATAATTGAAACTACTATAGTATCCTGTGTTTTTTTAGATAAGTTTTTTATAAAAGGCATTCTATAGCTAACATATATTAATAAAAATACTATATTTGCTGTAAGAGTTTTATCTATTATATTAGGAACTTGACCTCCTGGGAAACTTGATGTAAGTGCTGTAAATATGCCTGTTACTATTCCTGCTATTAAGCAAGTTTTATAGTCATCTTTATTTAAAACTAATATTACAAATAACATTGTTAGTGGTATATCTGGTTTCATTGGTAATCCTATAGCAGGTGTAATTTGATGTATTAATAATCCTATTGCTAAAAGTATTGCATTTAAAGTTAGTTTTTTTGTATTTGTTTTCATTTCTGTATTTCCTCCTAATTTTTTAATTTTTAATTTATTTTTTTGCCAGTCTTCTAAATCATCCTCTTTAGCTTTAGAAATTCATAACATCTATTTCACCACCTTCTACATATCGAATTTTTCGTAAAATAAAAAAACTCCGTCCTAAATTAATAGGACGGAGATTATCCGCGTTGCCACCTAAATTATATAAAAATTTAATATAAAACTCAATTTTTATATATCTCATTATCAGGTACTTACATACCCTATTCGCTATAACGTGCGACTGACGATAAAGTCTACTCTCAAAAATATGATTTTGATTTACTCCTCTAAGGCCCATTCATCAAATTTTTTCTTGCCAAGATTCCACCATCCTTAGCTCTCTATATTGAACCTAAATTTAACTACTCTTCCTTGTCATAGGATTTAATTTATTATATATTGTTTTACCATTGAAATAATGATATTACTTTTCCCAAAAAATGTCAATATATTTTTATAATTTTTTAAATATACCTCTTCTAAAACTATTTTCTAAAAAATAATACTAATAAAAATCAATACTAATTTCTTTCTTAAAATTTTATACCTAATTCAAACTTTTTAAATTTTATTTTCAATAATTTAATTCATTTTCCTATCATTTATCTAGCTCTTTTATGTAATTTTTGAATTATTCTTAATAAAACTCTACTAATTCTATTTTTATATTTTAATAAAATCTTTTCTTCTTTCTTTTAATGAATATTACTATTACTATAGCTATAATGATAAATATCACTATTACTAACAATATCAACTTTGATATTATACTGTGTCTTTTTATATTTCTGTTACTATGTTTATTTCTAATTCCACTTCTATACTTTCTATTACTTGTACTTCGTTTTTTTAGTTTTATTTTACTTTTATTTGACCTACTACTTCTATGTCTTTTTCTAGATTTAATAGTCCTAAACTTAGCATTACTAGATGTATAGTTCGTTTGTGTTGAGTAAACGGATGTACTAAAATCGTTAATAATTTCAGCTTCTACTTGAAGTGGATTTACAATACTGATTAACAGTAAAAAACATATGATTACCCTAATCAATTTTTTCTTTTTTTTCATTTCTTTTCCCCTCATAAAAAATTTATATCTATTTTATTATAATATATACTCACTCAAAAACTACAAATTTTTTCAAATTTCTAATTTATTTTATATTAGATATATTTTTTTATTAAAAATACTTCTAATAATATTAGAAAAATATTAAAATTTGACTATATTTTTTATATGTTTTTTCACCCTTATTCTTCATCCAACTAGAACAGTAGGACTTGCACAAATAGAAGTAAGTAATAAATTCCTTTTTTACACTTCTCAATCAACAGAGGAATGTTCAACAATACTATACTGTCATTAACATTAGATTCAAAACTAAAATTTTACAATTCAGATATCTCTTCGACAATCTCTTTGACAGACTTATTAGAAACATTAATTTTAGTTGTTGCTAATCTTTCATACAATGGTAAATAGTTGACACTTCTTTCTATTACATCAGTAAAACGCAAACCTTCATCTACATCTCTCTTCAACCTTTTTCTCAGTACAGTTTCATCACAAATTAAAGAAATCTTTATTATTCTATAATCCGATATATCTAGACAAGATATAATAGTATCAATAATACTTTGTTCATGCATTACCCAACAGAAAATAATATTCTCAAAAGCACTACATTTTATAAAGTTATTCAACAATGAACAAATATTTGAAAGAACCATTTTTTTCGTTTCACCAGTAATTTGAAATGGATGCATATCCCAACACCAATCACCATCAAGAAAAACACTATTTTTCAAGATTAATTTTAGAGACTGGCATACTGTTGTTTTGCCTACTCCCATTGTACCACCAATAATATAA
This sequence comes from Clostridioides sp. ZZV14-6150, assembly GCF_020657875.1. Lineage (NCBI taxonomy): Bacteria > Bacillati > Bacillota > Clostridia > Peptostreptococcales > Peptostreptococcaceae > Clostridioides > Clostridioides sp. ZZV14-6150. The sequence continues at coordinate 200,292 of NZ_JAGWDA010000002.1, forward strand.
ATATTTTTCATTCATTTCACCTTTCAAAGTTCAATTTATTTGTTAGTCATATTTTATCACATCAACATATAAAAATCATACTTTAACATCTATCATATTATTCACACCATATACAATTGCTTTGTTGTCTTTAGTTATCTTATATTCATTCCTAAATGGCTTAAGTAGAAAATTAAACTTATAAATCATTTTTTATCACTTAAATTCTTGAAATAATTAAATTAAACTTTATACATTTATTAATTTGTAGCATAATCCATATTCATGCTTTTTTTTATCAAAATTCCATGATACAATAATACTGCTAGATAATAGTAGTTTAATATAGAACTAATATATATATAGTTATATAATAATAAATATCAAAAAGGAGAGTGAATTGTAATGTTATCAAAACCAGCAACAATGCTTTTAGGCCTAATAAATGAAAAACCTCTTAATGCCTATGAAATTATAAAAGTGTTAGAATACATGAATGTAAAGTACTGGTTTAATATCGCAGACTCAACCGTATATACTACAATTAAGACTTTAGAAAAAAGAGAATTGATTTTAGGTACTGTTAAAAAGGATGGTAATATGCCAGACAAAACAGTTTACACAATCACAGAAAAAGGAAGTATAGAATTTCATGATACTTTGAGAAATTCTATTTTGAAATTCGATTATGACACTAATATTTTTTCTATTACAGCATTCTTTATTGAATGCCTAGGAAAAGAAGAAAGAAAAAATCTTTTAGAAAAACGATTAGAAATTTTAAATCAATATCTAACAGGAATTAAGCAAAAAGATGATGATGATTGGAAAAAGGAAGTTAGTGAATTTCATGTTGCTAATGTAAAACGTATGATTGATATAGTATTAGCAGAGATTTCTGGGACAAAAAGATTATTAGCTGTTTATAAAGGTTAAACAAAAACTGTAAATAATGTCTTTCCACATATAATTCATAGTCTACTGTTTTGTATTTATTTCATTTACTCTTCTTTCATAGATATAGAAAGGGCACCTCATATGAAGTGCCAATCTATATTATATTCATTTTTATTTATTGCCTTTAGTTATTGTATAAGAGCTATTTCTCAATATATTTTCATATAGCCTTATGACAACTTGCATTTATAGTATTCTTTTTTTATAAAGCTTATTATATATGATTATGCCAAAGTCGAATATTCTTCTACATACTGACTATATACATATCCGGAATATCTTTTCCCATTTTTGTGGATATTAATTCTTGACCATTTTCCAACACTATAACAGACTTCAACTTTAAAACCATCAGGAATTGTAGTTATTATTTTTGAATCTGTTGTTCTGTCATTTCTTAATTCTAGATTTAAACCATTAGTTTTTATATTTCCTATGTAATTTCTTTTTCTGCTTTCTAGAATATTATTACTTTTAGTGTTGCTCAATTTCTCTAAATATTTATAGAGTAACCAACCTTTGTCATAATTACTTTCAACTTCTGCCCATTTTCCATCTACACAATTTAACTTAACCATTTTTCCTTCTGGTATGCTTTTTAATTTCATACTGTTTATATCTGGTTTCTCTCTTAAATTCAATTTAATCTTAGTCTTAAAATTGAGGTTAGATTCATCAAAGTTTTTTAACATTAATTCAGATATCATTTCAAGCCCTCCTCTTGCCAAATTTTAAGTTATTAAAAATACCTAACTCTTAAAAAATAAATTTAACAAAAATAATTATTATCTTTTTGGCAACTGGCTGACATGACCTTTATTATATAAAGATTTTAATCCCTATCGCTTTGCGTCATTAGATTTATCTAATATTGCCTATATCTGAATAATAACACAAATTAAATATTTAAAAAATAATATTCCCTCAAATTTTATATTAATTAAATATAAATTCAATTTTTAATTAATAATAAATAAAAAATATCTTTATATTACTAAATAAATTATTATTCTCTATAAGTCATCTATAAAATAGTGATTTACCTAACATATAATTTTTTTAAAGCTTACTTGACAAAAGAAGTATAACACTGTATCATTATTATAAACCGACGGTCAGTCTGTTTTCCAAATATAATTATAACATGTCTATATATTTGTATGATTATGAAAGTATATAAAGACTACTTAATAGAAATTTTGATGAAAATAGTGGTAACTATTGTTATCTCTTATCAATATGCAGCATTAATAAAAAATAACTTATTATACACTTACTTGAGCTTTTTTATATTCAACTCAGTTTACTTACTTCAGTTATTTACATTGCTATACTTATGCTATTTTTAATTTTTAGAAATTTTTAAGAAACGAGGATGAAATATGTTAAAAAGAATATTACAAAAAGATTTAACAAGAAATAAAGTAGTAACAGCCGCATTATTCATATTTATTTTACTGGCAGCTATGTTAATATCTAGTGCTACAAATATTATTATGGAACTTACTAGTTCTATGGCTTCCCTGTTTAGACAATCTCGTGCACCTCACTATGTTCAAATGTATTCTGGAGAATTAAACCAAAAATCAATCAATGAATTTACAGCTTCAACTCCGTCTGTAAAAGAACAACAAACTGTTGAACTCTTAAATATCAATGGAAGGAATATTTTTCTAGGAAATGATAAAAAAAGCCAGTCTGACAGTGTTTTAGAAAATAGTTTTGTGAGGCAAAATAGTAAGTTCGATTTTTTATTAGACATGGATAATGAGATATTTCAAGTAGAAAATGGAGAAATAGGGGTTCCTGTCTATTACATGAAACAAAATAATTTAAATGTTGGAGATAAGATACAAATAGTCAATGGTGATTTCTTCATGAAATTTACAATAAAAGACTTTGTACGTGATGTACAAATGAACCCTTCCCTTGTTACTTCAAAGCGTTTCTTAATCAGTAATGATGATTGGAATACTTTACATGCTAACTTGGGTGAAAGTGAGTACCTGATTGAGTTTCTATTAAATGATATAAATAAAATTAGTGAATTTGAAACGTTATATCAATCAACTAATCTTCCACAAACAGGAACATCAATAACTTATTCTCTTTATCAAGTGCTAAATGCATTATCTGATGGAATTGTAGTTGCAATTATTATCTTAATTAGTGTTCTACTTATTATAATTGCTACTTTATGCTTACGATTCACACTAATTGCAACTATTGAGGAAGATTATCGTGAAATTGGTGTTATGAAAGCAATTGGTATCCAAAGTGGTAATATCCGAAAGTTGTATCTGGCAAAATATATATTGATTGCATCTTCAGCAAGTTTTTTTGGTTATATAACCTCATTATTTATTGGAACTTTTTTTACAGAAAATATCAATCTTTATATGGGCAAAGTAGAAAAAAGTGCTTTTGCTATTTTTATTCCATTAATTGGTGCAGTTATTGTATTTATAGCAGTTATATTCTTTTGTAATCTAATACTCAAAAGATTTAATAAAATATCAGCAGTAGAAGCATTAAAAACAGGTACTTCAATGACCACTAAACGAAACAGATATAATATAAAACTATACAAAAGTAAAATAACAAATGTTAATTTCTTTTTAGGATTAAATGAAGTAACTGGAAGATTTACCATTTATAGCTTACTCTGCTTTGTTTATGCTGTCTGCATCTTCCTTATGATTGTACCACTTAATTTTCTAAATACTATTCAGTCTCCAGAATTTATTACTTATATGGGAGCTGGTCAAAGTGATATTCGCATTGATTTACAACATACAAATGAAACTCAAAACCATCTTAATTCTATATTGAAGGTTATTGAAAGTGACAATGATGTTGAAAAGTATGCTTCCTTTATAACGAGTTCTTATAAGGTAATGAACCAGGATGGGACGATAGAAAATATGAAAATAGAAAATGGAGATTTTTCAACTTTTCCACTTGAATATGTAAAGGGTTCTGCACCAACAAATGAAAATGAGATTGCTCTATCTGTTATAAATGCTGATGAATTAGGGAAAAGTGTTGGAGATAATTTATCTATTTTTTCAGAAAAAGATAATGAGCTAATCCTTACTGTTAGTGGAATTTATCAAGATGTTACATATGGTGGTAAGACTGCTAAAGCGATGCTACCTTACAAAGAAGATACAATTTTATGGCATGTCATAAATTTAAATATGAAACCTGGAGTTAATTTAACAGATAAATTAAATCAGTATAGAATGAATTGTTATCCCGCAAAAGTTACAAATATGGACGATTATGTAAGTCAGACATTAGGCTCTGTTATTAGCCAATTAAGACTTGTTATAAAGCTAGCTGTTATTCTATCTATTTCGATTTCTGGATTTATTACAGCAATGTTTTTTAAAATGTTGATTGCTAAAGATACATCACAAATTGCAATTATGCTTAGTTTAGGCTTCTCTACTAAAAATATACGAACTCAATATATTGCAAGAGCATTATTAGTCCTTACAACTGGAATTATTTTAGGAACTATTGCATCAAATACAATTGGTCAAAAAATAGCAGGGCTACTTCTTTCTGGTATATCCAATTTACAATTTATAACAAATCCAATAATTGTATATATAATTTGTCCAATAACTTTAATTATAACTGTATCTATTGCTATCACAACAATCAGTATGACAATCAAAAAAATAAAAATTATGTCTATCATAGAATAAGAGGTATATTATGAATAATATTATAGAAGCTAAAAAAATTAGTAAAGAATATGTCATCAGCAAAGAGAATATACATCAAGTTTTAAAAGGAATTGATTTAACCATTCAACATGGAGAGTTTGTATCTGTTATGGGAGCTTCTGGCTCAGGAAAAACAACTCTACTTTATAACTTAAGTGGTATGGATAAACTCACATCTGGAAACATTACATTCTGCGGAGAAATGATTTCTAATATGTCTGAGGAAGAATTATCGAAGATACGATTAAAAAAAATGGGATTTATCTTTCAACAAAGCAATTTACTAAAAAATTTAAATATCTTTGACAATATAGTCCTTTCTGCCTACTTGAGAAAGGAAGAAAGCCGCCAAATAATTAATGAGCGAGCAAAAATACTTATGGAGAAGACAAATATCTCAGAAATCAAAGATAAAGATATTACTCAGGTTTCTGGTGGTCAACTTCAAAGAGCAGCTATATGCCGTGCTTTAATTAATACTCCAGAAATCTTATTTGGAGATGAACCAACAGGTGCACTTAATTCTAAAGTAACAAATGAAGTGATGGATATTCTTTTAGATATCAACCACTCTGGTACGACCATTATGCTTGTGACTCATGATGCCAAAGTTGCAGCAAAAACAGAACGAGTAGTATTTATGTCCGATGGTGTAATCATAGGAGAAATTATATTAGGAAAATTTAATGAATATAATAACAATTTAAAAGAAAGAGAAAACAAACTTACAAACTGGTTATTAGAATTAGGTTTTTAGAAATATTAGTACGAATAAAACAGATATTACTAGTAGTATAAATCAAAATAAATTATGAGTAAAGAAATAAGTAAATCTATTATTAGGGAATCTATAAAGTAATATAAGTACAACTTTTTAAAGCCTTAATTATTTATAAGAAATTTTTTATATATCTAAATTAAGATATGCAATATTTTATTAAACTATCTACTTCACATATATATTAAAGCTGATGACTTATCTAATGTTTGATGATAAAATAAAATTAATAAATATTTAATTATAGAGGATTATATTATGAACATTATTAAAAAAGTAACCTTAGTATTAATATTATTAATTGTAATATCAATAACAGGATGTTCTCCAAGAGAAAGTGCTAGTGAAGTAGCAAAAAAGTATACTGATAGAGTAAATTCTGGAGATTATGAAACAGCATATGATTTACTAAGCAAAGACACCAAGAAAAAAGTTAGTCTTGAAAGGTTTAAAGAGTATCAAAGTGTATTACTTGAGACAAAAAAAGTAATTGGTTATAAATTAATAAAAGAAGAAAATATAGAAAAGTATAAATATGATAAAAAAGAATATAAGAATCTTGTTAAACTAGAAGAAACTTATGATATAAAAAATATTTACTTAAAAAAATGTGAGTCTTTAAAAATTAATAGATACCTTATAGTTGAAAATAATCAATATAAGTTATTATGGCATGAAAATTTCAAACGAAATCTTAGTTCTAGATACCTTGATGTTGTACATCTAAAATTTAGAAAACATGAGATAGTTTCAAATAAAACACTTAAAAAAGCACTTAAAGATACTACTCTACTACTGAAAAAAGCAATTGATATTGATCCTACCAATTCGGATGCTTATTATGCACAAACATGTCACTATATGAATTTAGACGAATATGATAATGGTCTAATTTCAATTAATAACTGCTTAAAATATTTAGATAAAAAAAATTCTAATTATAAAAAAGATTTAAGTGATGCATATAATTTAAAGGCAGTTATGTGTATTGGTAATAAAAAATATGATGAGGCAAAAAAATTTTTAAATAAGTCATTATATGCTAATAAGGATAACACTGATGCAAAGTTTAACTTAAATGTAATAAAAAATCAATTAGAGTAAATATTTAATTTATTATCTTATTCTATTACTTAGTAACTGAGTTTATATAAATATAAAATAAATTTATTTATATTTATATAATATTATATATTAAATTAAAATACTTATAAACTTAAATTATAAAAAAGAACTTATTGCTATATAAAAGTTAATATATAAGCAATAAGTTCTCTATATTTGTACGCAAAACAGTAATTAATTAAATTTAAAATACATAACAAAGAAATACTAAAAATATATAATTATGCTAGATAATAAAATCTAAAGCAATATGTATTTATAAATATTTATAATTTTAAAATTTGTATATATTAGTGGTTAAATATTACATAATAAATCCAAATAAGTATATAGATATAACACCCGTAACAATAGAAATCCCAATAGATTTAAATTTATATGCAACAAGAAGTACAATTAGAAAAGATATAATTTTAGGATTTACTACAGATAAATATAAATTATCTCCATTAAAAAATACATCTTTCGCTGTTAAAGAAGTAAGTATTGCTACAGGTATAAATTTCATTATTTTTTTCAAAGACTCAGGCATATCCTTTTTCGAAAAGATTAACATTGGAAGAACTCTTGGAAGATATGTAACAATGTACATTCCTATTATAATAAAAAATATGTAATTACTATTATTCATAAGATTCCTCCTTTTTATAATGCACCTCTTCTGCAAAGAACCCAATTAAAGATGCTAAAATTGATGCGACTATAATTACTAAATTACTCTTAAACAATACATATAAAATAATTGAAATAATAATTGATGATATAAATACTAAAACATAAATTTTGTTTTTTATTTGAGAAACTATTAATGCTATAAACATAGAAGTCAGTATAAATCCAGAAATAGAACTATCTACAGATATTGTTTCTCCTAAAAATGCCCCAATAAAGTTAGCTAAGACTGATGAAACTAGGCAAAAAAAATTGAGATAGATTGCATTTCTGTCAGTCCAATTTCCAGTAGTAAATTTTTCATAATTAACTGCAAAAGTTTCGTCAGTTATGGTATGGCAAAATGGCAATATAAACTTTGGACTTTTATTTTTTATATACATATTTAAATTGGAACTCATTAAGAAATGTCTCAAATTAACAATAAATGTGGTTAATACAATGGATGTTATACTTGCACCAGCTGAAATCATTGAAGCTGCAATAAATTGAGAGCTTCCTCCAAATACCAAAGTTACCATCAATGCTATTTGAAAAGGTGAAAGACCAGATTTCTGCAGTAGTATTCCTCCTACTATACCTATTGGTATATAGCCCAAAAATATGGGTATAGAGGCAATAAAACTTTCTCTTAGTTGTTGAGTTCTTTCCATGATAAATCACTCCTTTTAACTTTTAATATATTGAGTATTATTAAAATATAAAATAGATTAATCATATAATTGCAATTATACTTAAAAATAAATTTGAATTAACTATATAAGCTTTACTATAATAAATAAAAATAAATTAGTTTTGAAATACTATTAATCTATAATTACTTTTTGTTATAAGGCAATGATATATGTCAATTCTTATAAATCTATTATCTATTATCTATTATGTTTTTATTGTAACAGCAAAAAAAATTACACACAATTAAAATATTGTGTGCAATACAATTATCTTTTTTCTTTCAGTAATCGTTTTAATACACTTAAACCAGATTTAAGTTCTTCTATATTTTCTGTAGCACATACAGCTATTCTTATTGCAGAAATAGGTTTTTCTTTTCCAACCGCAAAGCGCTCAGATGCATAAACTTGTACACCTTCTTTGAGTGCCTGTAACTCAAGTTTTTCTGCCATTATATCATCAGGTAGTATTAACCATCTAAATATACATTCATCATTTCCTAAAATATTATACTCAGATAAATATTGATTGACAATCTCATTTCTTCTCCTAGCAGACTTACGGCGTGCCTCAATTAATTTATCTGCTTCTCCTGATGCAATCATACGGTAAGCTATTTCTGTTAAAAAATATGATTGAGACAGATTAATATTATATAAAGCACTTGATAACGCTTCTCTATACTTTTTAGGTGTAGCAATGTATGCAAGACGTAAGCTAGGTGCAAGAATTTTTGATAAGCTTGTAATATAAATTGTCTGATTAGGTATATAATTAGCAACTGGGTTCAAATGTATTTCATTAAGTAAACCATGAATAGCATCCTCAATCACAATTAGATTATATTTAGATGCAATATGTGCAATCATTTTTCGTCCAGCCTCTGACATTATATGTGTAGTTGGGTTTTGATAATCTGGTATTATATATATTCCCTTGATGTTTTCATTCTTGCAAGCATATAATAAACCTTCTTCACTAATCTCTCCATTTTCTTGTTTAATTGGTATCAGTTGTATTCCAAGCATTTTGGCTGCCGTCTTTATTCCAGGGTAAGTTAATGGGTCTACACCTATTCTATCTCCATGTTGAAACAGACCTGCCAAAATAGCTACAATTGCATTTTGTCCTCCACTTGCAGGAAGTAAGCTATCAGAAGAGGTTTTAAATCCAGTTTTGGAAATCAATTTAGCTATAGCTTCTTTTTGCCAATCAGCACCATCTCTCTGTCCATATTGAAATATAGTTTTAAAATCCAATTCTTTAGTTATTTGTTTAAATAAAGTACTCATTTCTTCTAATGCACAATCTGGATTCATTGTACCCATTTCAATGAATGTAATTTTATTACTTGACATCAAAAATAAATTTGACCGTATATCATAAGCTACAAAAGTTCCACTTCCTGTCACACCGCTTATTAATCCTTTCTTTTCACAAATTTTAAAGGCTCTAGAAATAGTACTTACATTTACATCTAGGAAGTCTGCTAATTCACGTTGTGGTGGTAATTTAGTACCAGGCAACAAAGTTCCATTATTAATATCTTCTTCTAATTGTTCTGCAATAGCTTTATATAGTATTTTCCCTCTTGATGGTCGTTTTGGCTTCCAATTCATAGGATAATTTTCAAAAGAATTAATTGGCATAAAGTTTCACCTCACATTACTAATTTGACTGTTTTGTTTATCTAAGGCAATAAATTCATTAAGAAAGTGATTATACAAATCTCCAACCTAAACAAATTAATCAATAGCTGTATTTCATAATTACCTTTAAATTTATTTTAATATATACACCATATATTTAAAGAACTTTCTTGTCAATATAAAAGTAGTACAAACCATAATTAAATGAATACTAGAATATTTAATTATTTTTGTACAATAAAAAAGAAGGCATAAAGAGCTACCCTCAAGCTCAATATACCTTATAAATATCTACACTTCGTTTTTGACTAATTTCTCTATGTCCTTGATAATATGTTCTTTAGATTTTTTTCCAGCTATTGCATCAAAAATTGCAACAGCTTTTTTCTCTCCAAACTTCTCTGCTACATCATTAAACTCTAGAAATCTAACACTTTCCTTTTGTTTACCAAACATACAACACCTCTCATACATTTTTATATATTTATTATAACTTCTATATGTTTATTTTTCACCAATAAACGTTAGACAAATTAGTGCCTTTATTTTTTTAACTTTATTTTCCCTTCAAAATCCTTAACAAAACTAGTTTATTCTACCCTATGAATAAAAATATACAATTTAATTTGTAGGAAACTCAGTAATAAAATAAAAAAATCAATACTTCTCTTTCCAAAAGTTTTACAGTAAAAATAATAAAAATTATTTATTGTGTAGCAGCTTTGATATATACATAAGATTCACTAACTATTTTGTTTCTCAAAGTAAGTAAAAAATAAAATAGTTAATAACAGAAAAATTTCAAACTGATATGATATTAATAGATACAATCTCTGTATGTCTTTGACATATGCTATCTCGAAAGTTTTTGATGTTACCATAGAGACTTATTTAATTTTACAGATGGCTAAGTATAATAGGAGATATTTAAACTGATTAAATTAAGACAATCAATAATTTTAATGTTTAATTGTTGACTTTGACACCGTGTCGTAGTTTATACTAAAACTGTAAGGAGGAAGTATAATGAGGACAATAACTATAAGCCAAGTATCTAAAAATATGGGTATATCCACTAGAATGCTACGCTATTATGAACAAATTGGATTAATTAAAAGTTTTCGTCGTGAAGGTTATTCTTACAGAGTTTATGATGAAGAAGCAATTTCTAGAATTGAGCAGATTATGCTTTTGCGTAAATTGCGAATTCCTGTACGTCAAATTCAAATAATTCTAGAAAATAAAAATGCAATTACTGCTATTAACATCTTTCGTCAAAACATAAATGAATTGGATGAAGAAATTACGGCTCTTTCTACAATCAAGGATATTCTCTTTTGTTTTATCAAAGAACTAATTAAAGTTACAGAACTACCACTCAAAACTATTATTTCTGAAAATGACACATTGTTATCAGCTATTGAATCACTCAATATTGTTAGTATTAATTTTAAGGAGGAACAAGGTATGAATAAGTTAAATAAAGCAGATGAAAGATTATCAAAACTCAATGATGTACGTATAGTATACCTACCACCAACTACTATTGCTTCCGCTCATTATATTGGTGATGACCCAGAACTTCATGCAAATACAATGCTTGATGAATTCGTGCGTAAAAACAATTTGAATAAAATTAAACCAGATTTAAGACGTTATGGTTTCAATCATCCTAATCCAATAGATGAAACAGGCTATCATGGTTATGAAGCATGGGTGACAATTCCAGATAATATGGAGATTTCGGCACCACTTAAAAGAAAGCAATTTGCAGGAGGGTTATATGGTGCACATATGATTGCTTTTGGCAATTTTGCTGAATGGGATGCACTTCTTGAATGGGTGAATAACAGTGAGAAATATGAATTTGCAGGTGATTTACAAGACCAAGAACATATGTGTGGTCTTTTAGAAGAACATTTAAACTATTTTAGCCATATAGAAAATACAGACCATGAGGTAAAAGATATACAACTTGATTTACTAATACCTATTAAGGAAAAATAAGATAAAATATCAGCATAATAATACTAGTTTGTCAAAAAGATTATATGACTGTGAGATAACAATTATGATAGAGAAAGATTATTTTTGAAAAGAAGAAATATGTCTTTTATTTAACATTCTAACTATTGACAATTAGACAAGATTATAATAAAAAATAGATAAACTATATAGTTTATCTATTTTTTTATTACAACTTTAAGGAATCAATATATTTAAATTTAATAAAATTTATCTAAAGTCTTTCTAAAATTCCAATATGTAAAATATTAAAGTTACATTAATAATATAAGTATTTGTTATGTAATAGTATATGCTATATTAAAACATACTCAATAGTATTATTAAATTAATATATTCGTATTAATACAAATAACTATGTACAAAAATTATATATTAAGTTCTTCTAAGATTTTTATTGCAAATCTTGCATTTGGATATGTAATAGAGCCACCACCAATTACACCTATTTTTATTGCTTCTATAATTTCAGCCTTACTTGCTTCAGAGTCGACACATCCCTCTATATGATAGCAAATGCATTCATCACAACGACTTAAAATAGAAATTGCTAATCCCATCAACTCTTTATTTTTTTTACTTATGGCTCCCTCTGAATAAGTCTTATCATTAAGACTTCCAAATACTTTAAAAAATTCATCTGTTTCACTTAGTTTATTATTATATAATTTTCTATATTCTTTCATTTCTTCAAGATTCATATCTACCTCCTGTGTTTATAAATAATTTTTATAGATTATACTATCACATCATACTTGTATTTTCAATATTAAATATGAATTTTCAATTTATAACACATAGCTTGATTTGCAAATGACCTTAGAATATATAATCAATGATGATTTCTCACTTTGAATATTAATTAATTTTCAGAGCTAAAATAAATACCTTAATAAGTTTTTAATTGTCTGTTTTAGCTCTGAAATATATAATATTTAACTAAGTTTTATAAAAATATATAACTATCCTAATTATTTTTAGCTGAATTTTTATATATAAAATAAGAATAAATAAATGGTATCACTACAATCATAATTATTATGAAAGTATTATAAAAAGGAATATTAATAAATGCATTAATAATTAACAATATTCCACCAATAATCCAAATCCACCCAGCTAAATGATGTGTTTTATTCCAATTTTCTTCATTATTAAGAGTCCATGGTAATTTTATTCCTAATGTATAATTTTGTTTACATTTAGGAATATAGTTTCCAATAAAGAAAATCAATATTCCTGAAAATAATCCTATATAAAAGTTTGTCTCTAAAGTAATTCCTATTGAATACATAATCATCATCACTTGTAAAATAACTGACAGTATAGCAACTCCCCACTTTGAAAAACTTTGAAGTATTTTTGAAAATCCTATTTTCTTTGGTTCATTTTCAAGTCTAAACCATGTATATATATGAATACATAGCATTAATAATGGTACACCAAAAGCTGCTATAACTTTTGGAGCATAATTATCTGGATTTCCATAGTTGTCAAAATGAATTGCAACCTGATCTGGTAATCTATTATAAAAATAAATTGATACAATAAATGGTATAAAACATACTAAAGTTGATAAAACAAATTGTTTATTTATCATTTTTTTCATTATCTTTTTCTCCCTTCTCCATAAATTGTGAAAACCAAAGCATAACTTCTTCAAAAACTGAAGTATTTATTTCGTAGAAAATAAAGTTTTTATACTTGGTTTCAAATATGAGCCCTGCCTTTTTTAATTGTGATAGATGATAAGAGATTGTGGCATTTGTCATATTAAATTTTTCACTAATTTCTCCTGCTGACATCCTGTTACTCTTTAGCATAAGTAAGATTTCTCTTCTTATAGGGTCAGAAAGAGCCTTAAACGTTTCTGGAAAACCCAACAATATCACCTCTCTATTTAGAATTTCATCTAAATACAATATAACATAATTAATTATTCATTTCAATAACTATTTAGATTTTTTTCTAAATAGTTATTGAAATTATTATATAAATTTTTAGAATTAGTTTTAAATAAAGCAATCTCACTCATAGATTACTCTTATTTAAATACTTTACTTTCAAAAAAAATAAAAAGACTTAGAAATAAAACTCTAAGCCCTTTTATTTTACAAACTTTCTTATATTTAAAATATAACGTGCACTATTTATGCAACATATTCATACTTTTCTCTGTATTCTCTTACGGCATCATTCCAAGCTTCTTGTACTGTTACACCTCTTTTATTAGCAATTCTCTGTGCCAGTTCAATTATTTTCATAGCTCTTCTTGATATGTTCATATATATTCCTCCTACAAATTATTATATATTTCATATACATAGATTAAAGTTATATTTTTATACTATATAACTTTTCTATTCTAATATTACAATTTCCATATGTATTATATATGAACTGTATTAGAAGATAATTAGAATTTTTGTAAAATTTGTATATATTCATATTTATACAACATTGACCTAATGAAAATCTTAAAATAACTTGAAATATATATTCTGATATATACTCTAATAAGCATTTAGAAACTGCAAAATACTTGAAGTTTTTAATAGTTAATATCATATAAAAAATCTACAACTAATCTAATTACAGTGGTTGTAGATTTTTATATAATATACAAATAATTATAAAAGATAAAACTATCCAATTAAAACAATGTTTGGTACATTAGCTTTGTGACCATAAATAATGCCATTACTAAAAATATTGGTTTTATCATTTTTGAACCATTTTTTATTGCAACTTTAGCACCTACATAAGCCCCTATTATCATTACTAATGCAAACAACACAGCAATTTTATAATATACTTGACCATTTATCATAAATAATAATAATGAAGTTACATTGCTTGTCAAGTTTAATATTTTTGTATTTGCTGAAGCATGCAAGAAATCATATCCATATATTTTTATAAATCCAAAAGCTAAAAATGTTCCTGTTCCTGGCCCAAAAAAACCATCATAGAAACCCATTATAAATGCCATAAGCATTCCTAATCTCAAATTTTTCTTATTAATACCTTCAAATCTGTCTTCTTGACCTAAATTTTTAGAAACAAAAGTATAAATTGCCACTATTAAAATCATCAATACAACTAAAACATTTAGTATATTTTCATTTATTGATAATACACATTTTACTCCTAAAATACTGCCTATAATAGTAAATGGAACTAATTTTTTTAAGAGTTCATTATTAGTTTTGCCAGATTTTGCATACCTATAAGCACTACTTATACAACCTGCTGATGCTGCAAATTTGTTTGTACCAATAGCAAGATGTATTGGTACTCCAATAGCCATAAGAACAGGCATACTGATAAGTCCACCTCCACCTGCTATAGAATCTACAAAAGCAGCTATAAAGCCCCCTATACATAAAAAAATAATTACAAACATAAAATTCCTCCATACATTCTATTTCAATCTCCTTTACAATATATACTTCATACAATTCTTTCTTAATTTTTATTGTCCAATATATTTTTTCTATATTCATTTGGAGTGCTATTATTAAATTTTTTAAATATTTGTGAAAAATAACTGCTATTATTAAATCCTACTTTCTTACAAATATCAGCTATACTCATATTCCCATTTTTTAAATATTTTTTAGATTCTTCTATTCTAAGAATATTTATATACTCAGTTATTGAAATTTTATTCTTTTCATTGAAAATAGAACTTAAATAATTTGGACTTATAAAAAACATCTCAGATATACTATTTAAATTTATATTTTCTTTATAATATTTTTGTATATATTCGTTTATCTTTTCAATTAAATTTACTTTATCTTTTCTCCAAAATTCTCTATTTATATCAATACATTCTTTAGAAAATTCAAGTAATATATTCCATAAGTCTTTATCACTACTTACAAGTGATATTTTTTTAGTATATTTATTTTTTACGTAATAGATAAGATTTAAATCTTCTAAATCTCTAAGTACTGTTCTAGATAATACAAGTATCACCTCTTGAATAATACTTTTAATATTATTATGTATTTTCTTATTTATCTCTATTAATTTACAAATGCCTTCTAAATTCATATTTTTAATTTCTTTCTCAAGAAAAAATTCTAATTCATAAGGATACTCTACACAGTTAGTATTAAGTATACTAATTCCTACAGGACTTATAATGCACTTTTCTTCTAATAGCTTATAATTAGCCCTTTTAAGTGCATCTTCAAGTTTTATATTTTCCTTTCTACTCTTTAATATTTCCTCATCTTTTATACTAAGTTGGTTTTCAAAGAATCTTCTTTTTGCTATTTCCTGAATAAAATCAGTTACCATTAGTAAATTTTCTTTTAATACATATAATCTACTTTTAGGATTTAATGGGATTTCACTGTAAATTTTATTTATATATTTTATATCTATATTTGAGTTATTTGATAATATCGATAACTTTTTATCTATATCAATAGATTTATATATTATAAAATTTCCACATTCTATATATCCAATTATATTTTCTTCTAATACTATAGGTATCTCTAGGCTAGAAACATCATAATCACAATTATATATTTTAGTAAAATTATCGTTATTTATATTTTTATTAAGTTTTCTATTACATGTTCTTATGTTTTTGCAAATATTGCAAAACTTAACTTCTCCATTAGTTTCAAATATTTTTTCGTGTTTTGAATCATAAATAGATATTTTTAGCTTCAGTATATTAGATATTTGATTTGCAATATTTTCAATTATATTTATATTAATTAACTCTTGTATATTATTCTCAGAAAACATGATTGGTAATTGTTTTAAGCTTGAAAATTTATAGGGAACATAGGCGATTAATATTATCAAATCATTTTTACCAGTATTTATAATTTCATGTTCTGAATATGGTGGGCAATAGATTATTGATGATTTCTTTATATTAATCTTTCTACCATCAATTATTTGTATTCCTTCTCCTTGAATCACGTATAAAAGTTGTTCTTCACTTAAATGAAAATGTTTTTCTTGACAATTTCCTGGAAAAAATTTTACAACTCCAGCACTAAGTCTATTAGATTGTGTTTTTGATGGCTCATGTATCCATGTAACTTCTCCCCAATTAAATTTTTGCACTTCATATTTACTCGACTCACTAAAATACTCCATAAGCTCACCTCTTAGTTTTTGTCTAAATATTTTTTTATTCTTTCAAACGTCTCATTGCTTATAACATGCTCTATTCTACATGCATCTTTTTCAGCTATATTGAATGAAACTCCCAATGTATTTATTAGAAATCTAGTAATTAAAATATGTTTTTCATAAATTTCTTCTGCTTTTTTTCTACCATTTTCAGTTAAAATAATTTCACCATCAAACTTCATTACAATGAGACCACTTTCCTTTAAAATCCCTACAGCTCTACTTACACTTGCTTTACTATAATTTAGTTCTTTTGCTATATCAATAGACTTTACAATTCCATTTTTCTTCTCCAAAATAAATATTGTCTCTAAATAATTTTCTCTTGATTCATACATTTCTACTTCCCCCAAGCAATAACAATTCAATTCTAATATTTTTATCATACCAATTAAAAAAGTATAACTGTATGTTTTAACATCATAATCTAGATTGTTCATATATATAATAAAAAATACTCACTTTTATACTCATAAATATTTTTACCACTTACATTAATATATCTTATCATAATTTTCTTTTTTATTACATAGAGAAACCTCAGACAAAATAAAAACCAGTTTAGACTTTGATACATAGTGTAAGAAAAGCATTAAAAGCAAGACTTTACATACATAAACAGACAACAAAGTTATAAAAAGAACACAAAAAATTATTTCTTAACTACCTTTTTTTCATTTAGATAGGCTACTTTTTCATCTATTTGCTCCATACAATGTTCCAACACATGTATTTTATTTTGAATATTCTGTTTATGTTGTTCAAATAGACAAATTCTTTTATCTATTGTATCATCTCCCATATCACAGAAATGAAAGCATTCATATATATCCTTTATAGATAAGCCTGCCTTTTTAAGTTCTATAATAAAGACTAGGCGTTCTATATCCTCTTCTAAAAAATAACGAACACCACTTGGTTTTCTATTGATAGGAAGTAGCAAGCCTTTTTCTTCATAAAAACGGATTGCTGATGGAGAAATTCCGGTTATTTTTGATACCTCAGTCATGGAATATTGCATGTTCTTTACCTCCATAAAATTTTAAATGAATAATAACATTATAAAAATTCCTTTCATAATAGTCAATCAGTAGTCAATAAAAAAGTATTGACTTCAAGTTAGGTTGAAGTTGTATAGTTTGAAGTGTAAAAATCAACTGGTAAAAGAAAGGATGATATAAATGGAAAAATATGCAACTATGATTAAAGAAAATTTAAATGCAGGAAAAGTACTTTGTGGAATTGCAGTTTCACTGTCTGATTCAGCTGTAAGTGAATTAGTAGGGCTATCTGGATATGATTTTGTCTGGATTGAGGGAGAACATGGAGCCTTAGACCGTAAAGACATTCAGCAACATATGATAGCGGCACATGCTGGCGGTGCTGCTTCTTTAGTTAGATTAGGAAATAGTGACCCTGCTCTTGTTAGAGCCATAATGGATATGGGAACAGATATCATAGGATTTCCATTTATTAATACAGTACAAGACGCACAAAAAGCAGTATCAGTTTGTACCTACCCACCAAAAGGTATAAGAGGATGTAATCCTCAACGTGCTTCTTATTATGGGCGTATGAATTATTTAGACTATATTAAAAACGCAGATAAAGAAACATTGAAAATGATGTTAATTGAGCAAAAATCAGGCTATGACAATCTTGAAGATATAGTTCAGGTTGATGGTGTTGATATTATAGCACTAGGTCCTGGCGACCTATCTTTAGATCTTGGCTTTGCTGGAGATATGGATAGACCAGAAATAAAAAATATGATTACTCATGCTGCTGAGATATGTAAAAAATATAAAATGCCTTTTATCGTCTTTCCAACAATAGAAAAGACAAGCGTTGAAACATGGGTCAATATTGGTGCAAATATGCTTTGCTTTGCACAAGATACAACCTTTATCACTTCTGCTATCAATCAATTATGGTCTTTTTATGATGAAGTTGTACCAGTTGAAAAACATCATTAAATAATTGTATTTCTTGTACAATAAACATACTGCCAGATAACAAATAAAAAATTATTATCCGGCAGTACTGAATATATCTTGAAGTCAAAACATTAACTATTTTCTCTTTTATAGAATATTCATCACATATGTCATACTATTAATATTTTTTAGCTTTATGTATACTAATATTATCATTAGTTTTTAAAAATTAGCTTTTTATAGCATACAAATTTATTCAGCCAACATTTTACCTAATTCAATACAATTAGCCTCTGCCTCTCCATCTGGATCTTCCATTGCTGTGATTCCTTCACCACCTATAATCGTAGCACCAGCATTTTGCATACGTTCTTCCCAATCTCTCATCCATTCACAATTTCCCCAACCATATGAACCAAATAATCCAATTTGTTTACCTGATACCATTGATTCTAATTCTGATACAAATGGTTCCATATAACCTTCTTCTAATTGCTCTGCTCCCATAGATGGGCAACCTAGTGCAAATTTATTTTCTCCTTTTAAATCGCTTGGTTTCAATAAACTTACATCTAAAACCTCTGGTGTTTTACCTTTTGACTTTACACCTTCTGCTACAAAATTTGCCATTTTTTCAGTATTTCCTGTTCCACTCCAATAAACAATATATATTTTACTCATTTTTACCTCCTATGATATTTTTAATTAATATATTAGTTAGCTATAGCTAACTAATATTTAAAAAATAAAAGATTTCTTTATTTGAAATCTCTTTATTTTTTCTAAATATATAATATCATGAGTAGTTTTAAAAATCAATATTTATCGATAATATTTCTCATTAAATAATTTTTATCATTTATCTATTAAATACATAGTCTTTATTTTTCATTAGCAAACAAATACTATCTTTTAGTATTACCCTTGTATTTATAAAGATTTAAATATAGGTAACCATTTCCTTGTTCTGTTCTAGGCAAACCAAGTGCCCTTGTACACTTTATTAACTGTGCATACAACTCAGCTTCATCAAAATTTCGTTCAAATTCTTCTCTTGCCCACTCTTTAATCAATGCCATTGAACCTGTTACATAGGGTGCACTCATACTAGTACCACTCATAATAGCAAGCTTATTATCCATATAAGTTGATAAAATATTTCTTCCTGGTGCAACTAAATCTATTGTACTATTTGAATTGCTAAATTTCTCAACTAAATAGTTTTCATTTATTGCACCTACTTCTATTACTTCAGGATAACTTGCTGGGTAACTATATTCACTTGTACTAGAATCCCCATCTCCATTATTACCAGCTGCACACACTACAGGAATATTATTTTTTACTGCTTGTAAAACAGCATTTTTTAGATTTTTATCATCTTTATTCCCTCCTAGAGACATAGATATAATATCCACCTTGCTACTTACAGCAAAGTTGATAGCATTAATTATACTCTGATACGTCCCAATACCATCTTTATTTAATGCTTTTGCTATTAATAATTTACAATCTGGTGCTACTCCCATAACTTCATTATTATAATTAGATGCTGCTATAATACCTGCTACATGTGTTCCATGTCCATTAAAATCCTCATATATATTTTTATTTCCATTACTATCATCACTGAAATTTGCCCCTCCGATGACTTTCCCTTTTAATAGAGGATGAGATGTATCACAACCTGTATCTATTATACCAACTACAACATTTTTACCAGTGTAGCCCTCTTCCCACATTCCTTTAGCATTCATTTGTTTTATACCATATGGAAATTTATTCTTTGTTCCTCTTAGATTTTCATTTATCTCATATGGAATTAACTTCATTTTTTTATTCATAATGTATCCCCCTAAAAATTTTATTGCATATAAAAAATTATAAACAAGTTAAAATGATAAACTATAAATTAATAATTTAATTTATAGTTACATGATTATACTCATCTATTTATATTTATGATATGTTTTTTATTTTTAGGAGTCATATTTTATTGTCTACAAAATAAAATTTATGTGCTATATCAAAATAAAGATTTGCTTACATATGCAGATTTACTTTCATAGAGAATTTACTTTTTTATAAGATACAAAATATTTTATACGTTTGAAACAATAAAATAGGATATCTTATTTATGGTAAAAACATTTTAAGATATCCTGTTAGTATTTAATATTCTCTACTTTTTTAATATATTTACTATTTCAAAACTGCCCCTGTATTTGCTGATGTAACCAGTTTAGCATATCTACTTAAATATCCATGCTTTATTTTTGGTTCCAAAGGCTTAAATTTTGATTTTCTCTTTTCCATTTCTACATCACTTACTTTTAATTCTAATTTTTTATCTGGTATATTTATAGAAATTATATCTCCTTCTTCAACTATTCCTATTAAACCACCTTCCATAGCTTCTGGAGAAATATGTCCTATAGATGCCCCTCTGGTAGCTCCTGAAAAACGACCATCAGTAAGAAGTGCTACATGCTTATCAAGTCCCATTCCCGCAACTGCTGAGGTAGGAGATAACATTTCTTTCATTCCTGGCCCTCCTTTTGGACCTTCATATCTTATAACTATAACATCACCTTTATTTATTTTTTTGCCAAATATAGCACTAACAGCTTCTTCTTCCGAATTAAAAACTCTTGCTGGACCTTCATGAACCAACATTTCCTCTGCTACTGCTGATTTTTTTACAACTGCTCCATTTGTAGCAAGATTACCTCTTAAAATTGTTAGGCCTCCTTGACTGCTATACGGATTTTCTAATGTATGTATTACTTCTTCGTTCTTTATCTCACAATTTTTTATGTTTTCTCCTATAGTCTTGCCTGTTACTGTTTTACAATCTAAATTTATTCCTTTTATCTTTGAAAGTTCATTCATTATAGCTGGTATTCCGCCTGCCATATGTAAATCTTCGATATGATGCTTACCACTTGGACTTAATTTTGTTAAACAAGGAGTTTTTTCACTTATTTCATCAAATAAATCTAAATTAAGTTCTATTCCTGCTTCATAGGCTATTGCAGGTAAATGAAGCACTGTATTTGTAGAACCAGCCATTGCCATATCTACAGTTATTGCATTTTTAAAAGCATCTATTGTCAAAATAGCTCTAGGCTTTATATCATTCTTAAGAAGTTCCATGACATACATACCTGCATATTTTGCTATTCTTTTTCTTTCTCCTGAATGTGAAGCAGCAGTGCCATTATATGGAATCCCCATACCTAGTGCCTCTGTTAAACAATTCATACTATTAGCTGTAAAAAGCCCAGAACATGAACCACAACCAGGACAAGAATTCATTGCCAACACTTCTAGTTCCTCTTCACTCATTGTTCCATCCTTACAAGCTCCAACACCTTCCATTGCAGAGTTAAAGTCATATACTTTTCCATTTGCTTTTCCTGGAAGCATAGGACCTCCACTTACAACAACACTTGGTATATTAAGTCTTGCAGCAGCCATTAACATTCCTGGCACTATTTTATCACAATTAGGTATAAGTACTAAAGCGTCAAAACCATGTGCCATCGCCATTGCCTCTATAGAATCGGCTATTAATTCTCTTGAAGCAAGTGAATAATTCATTCCAACATGCCCCATAGCTATACCATCACAAACTCCTATAGCTGGAAATTCTAATGGTAATCCACCACTCATTCTCACTCCATTTTTTGCTGCTTCTGCTATTTCATCAAGATGAAGATGACCAGGAATCACTTCATTTTGTGCATTTACTATACCTATTAGTGGTCTTTCAATTTCTTCTCTAGTAAGACCCATTCCATACATTAATGCTCTCTTTGGAGCTCCTTCTATTCCTTTTTTTATATCACTTCTCATGGTATTACCTCTTTCTTATATTTTTAAAATTTTCATAATATTATTATAATATATTTTTATATCAATTAATTACAAAAAATCCAAAAAATATTAAAAGATATTAATATAAAATTATTACGATTTTATATTAATATCTTACACAAATAAATTAAATGCTTATTCTCTCTTGGATATACTAGTTGGAGAAATCTTTTTTGCCAATATTAAAGATGCTATTATTAATAAAAGCAACAACACTATAGAAATTATAAAAGAAGGATTAGTAACATCAATAGCTTTATCTCCTATATTTAAGAACACTAATGTTCCTGGTAAAATACCAATAAATGTTGCAAGTATATAACTACTAAACTTTATGTTAGTAAGTCCTGCTCCATAGTTTATAAGATTATATGGAGTAATTGGTATCAATCTTAATACAAATATAATAAAAAATCCTCTCTTCTCATCTGCCTCCATAAAAAGTTCCCATAAAGATGGTGATAATTTATTTTTTAAAAACTTAGTTATGGTATCTTTAGCTAATACCTTTGCCATCATAAACATAATTGCACTATTAATACCTGCACCTATTATAGTATAAAGTGTTCCTTTCCACAATCCAAATGCTAATCCTCCAGCCAATGCTAAGACTGGAACTGGAAAAAAAGTAATTGGTAAGATTGAGAAAATCAATATATATACAAAGGGTGCATAGTTTCCATATGATTGCACATATTGACGTATCTGCTCTGCTGTAATATCTCTAAAAAATGTATAATAAATGAGTATAAAAATAACAATGATAAGTGCTGTAACAATTCCTTTCAAATTCTTTTTTATAATAAGTATCATCCTTTCTATATGTATTTATTGTATATCGCTATTATTTATTTTCTTTTTCAAGTTTTAATAAATAACCCTTTATTTTTATTCCATCTAAATAACTTCTTCACCACTTCTTATAATATTATCTCTTTGTCAGATTTTCAAGTTTCGATAATATTATTATAATACATTTTTTTATTAACTAATTACAAAAAATCTAAGAAATATCAACAAATTGCACAATTAAGCTAAATAAAAAAACATTCCGTTAAGAGAATGTTTTTAGGAATATCTATTATCAGTGGAGTAATAATTTCTTGATGTAATGCCAATACAGACAATATATCTTTTGCAACAGACCAATTGTAATCTTGTATCCATTCTAAAAGCCTAGGGCAAATAGGTTTTATCTCTTCATCAGATAATAATTTTAATTTTTCAATATTACAGTTATCAAACTTATCTTTTGGAAGTAGTTCTTCGACATTTTTCATAATCTATTTCTCCAATCCAACACACAATAGTTTTCTTATCTCCCCTAATTAAATAGACAAAAATCGTTTATGTTTAGATTCTAATATCTACATGTATAAATGTCAAACAAATTATAACTTAATATACTTGTATATAAGTACTGATATTAATCTAAGCACCACTTTGCCTTTTGCTAGATATACAGTTTATAGTAGTATGACCATGATTCTTTCTAGATTTTAAAGAATTAAAATCTTCTTAAACATATCCATTTTATTATATTATAAAAATGACCTATTTTTATATACAATAAATTTTCAAAATAATAAATGTTATTTTAAGTTAATCAAATATAATATTTGAAACTTTATCCCAGTTAATCTCTCTCGAATTATATTCAGGGTGTGATAATTTCACTACATGAGTTGAATTATTATAATTATAATAAATTGTAGTAGTACCATCAATTTGATTCTTCTTGTATCCTTGATAGCTAGCACCATTTGGCACTTTTTTTTCAATAAGACTATATGCATATGAAGAATCAAGCATTCTTACTTTATTTGGAAATATTAACATAAAAAAAGTTATAAGAGCAAAAATACATATACATGTAATACTATACCATTTAATCCATTTCATACAATTCCTCCTATTTTACCAATATATACTATTATTATTTCCATATATTTATAATATTTATACATATGATAAAATTTTTAAATATTTACATATTAGGTGTAGAAGATTCTATTTTATAAGTTAATAAATTTTTAAGGTTTTATTAAAGAAAAATTTATTTTTAAAGATTACAATAAAGATAGTATTTATGAGGTTAAAAATATAAATTTTGAAGGGAGATAAATTACAATTATGTGGACACTTTATCCGTTATTTTGTGCAATATTACCTTGTTTAATATACCAAATAATTGTTATAAGAAAAGTAAATTTAAAAGAAAAGAGGAGTTTAATAACACATCTAATATGGGTCTATGTTTTTTTATTTTATATTTACTTAGCACTTAGCAAAGCAGGTATTGGAAGTATATGGGATATAGGTAGATATGATGAAATTATTAGGCTAGATGAAATAAATTTAATTCCATTTAGTTCAAGTGGTGCTTTAACTTATATTCTAAACATCATCATGTTTATGCCTTTAGGATTTTTACTTCCTTTGATTTGGGAAAGATTTAGAAATTTTATTAGTATATTATGGACTGGATTAGTTTTTTCATTAGCAATTGAGATTTGTCAATTATTCAATCATAGAGCTACAGATATTGATGATTTGATGATGAATACTCTAGGTGCTATTTTGGGATATTTCATATGGATATGTATAAATAATTTATTTAATTATATAAGTAAAAAGACTCTCTTTTCATATCGATATGAACAAACTGTTAAAGATGAAATTGCTGTTGAAGCTGATGATGATACAAATAGAAAAGCTATTAATCTTCCTAAAAATGAAACTATTATGTACTTAATATTAGCTGTCTTAGGAGAATTTCTA
Source organism: Clostridioides sp. ZZV14-6150 (assembly GCF_020657875.1). Taxonomy (NCBI): domain Bacteria; kingdom Bacillati; phylum Bacillota; class Clostridia; order Peptostreptococcales; family Peptostreptococcaceae; genus Clostridioides; species Clostridioides sp. ZZV14-6150. The sequence goes on from NZ_JAGWDA010000002.1 coordinate 225,655, forward strand.
TTGTATAATTTTTATATCATTCCTTATTAGATAGTTTAATATATATTAAATTTACATTTTATTTTAATATTTATGTATAAATAAAATCCCCCTTCTTATTACATTAAGAATGGGGTATTTTATTCTTTAAAGATAATATATTTAAAAATAATCTTTTTATATTATTGATAATACGTATTTTCCCTTTTATATTTTATTGTTGCAAAAACAATATTTAAAATAATCTATAACTTTTAATTATAATTACCTTCAACAAAATTATTAAAATACTTTTCAAATCTTAACAGCCTAACATAATCGCCTTACTTAATTGGCATTTGAAATATTCGATTTACATTACATCTAACTTTATTAGCAGTTATATAATCATACTCAGTACCATTCTCAATAAAATTTTGTATCTTATCTAATACTTGTATTGCTCTCTCTTTACTTTCATAATCTCCTATCTTCCTAGTATTATACATATCTTCAAAGGTTACATATATTTGATTATCATTTATTTCAATTTTACTAACTTTCATTAAATTAGTTTTATCCTGGCTTCTAATTATTATCATTTCAACCTCTCCAATATATTTAATTTATTTTAAAATCATTTCCTTGTTATATACTATTTTGACATAATTAAAACTTTTACCATTACATACTTATATATCATCTTTCTCTTTTGTGAATTTCTTTAATTCTAAAATATTTACTAAATTAGTTCTCTTTTTTATTTCCATGATAAATCATCTGTTAATTATTCCAACACCATTATATAATCTATTTCACTTAGTAAAACTTATCCTTACCACCCTTCTCATGTTGATTTATACATTTGGTAATTGTATTAATAAAAATTTTTATTCAAATCATTTGCATCTTAAATCATTTATATCAAAACTCAATATTTTTACAAAGTGCACATCTCTTTTCTTATAAACTTAGTTTTATATTTCCTTCAAATAAATGTATTATAAGATTTATTTTTAATATTTTTATTACTTTTTTGATTTATTTTTAATAGCATCATTTTTAATTTTGATTTTTTGTATCCAACATATCACCTCTCCATAAATTACCACTTGTATAATTTATATTATATATATACAAACGGTAATTATCAATCTTTTTTCTTCTCTTTTATCTTTTTTTATATATTTTTGGTAATTTTATTTTACTTTTTAGTAAAATAACTTATAATTTCGGTAAGGAGTGATGTACATATGGAAAGTTTAGGAGATAGAATAGCAAAGTTAAGAAAAGAGTTGGATATAAATCAAAAGGAACTTGCTACTAAAGTTGGTATAACTGAAGCTAGTTTATCACGTTATGAAAATAATCTGCGAGAACCTAAAAGTGAAATAATAGTAAGATTAGCAAAAGCACTGAAGACATCTACAGATTATTTATTAGGTATAAATGAAAATACAAAAATAAATAGAGAAGACAAATTAATAATAGAAAGTTTATCAGTTAGTGAAAAAACAAAACAACTTTTAGAAAAGATATATTCACTTGAGGAAGAAGATAGAGAAGCTATAGAAAAAATGATTGATAATGCTTATATAAAGAGATTTTTAAAAGAAGAGAACTAATTCTCTTCTTTTACTTTTTCCAAGATTTCTAATAACAGTTCATAAAAATCAATATCTACACTCAATAAAAAATCTAATTTAATTCCTGTGTCTTTAATTTTTTCCTTTCTTATAATAGTAGTATTTGATTTTTCCACATGCACCATCCCCCAGCGAACCTATGTTCTTAATTTTGTTCAAAGATTCCCAACAAATTTTTAATAAAAATTATGTAATTATAATTTTTCCATTTCATAAAATATTTTTCTATTATCCAAAATTTTCTTGGATAATTATCTTAACTATATAATAATACTTTTATTCTACAGATGCAATAAAAAACTCGTAATTATAACAAAAAAATCTATTATTGTAGAATTTTGTATAATTTTTATGTTTTTATATATTTTTTAAGATAATTCTTATTATAAAATTTTGTATAAATATATAAATTTTTATGTTTATTTAATCTACTTTTTAGTACTTGATAAATTATAAAAAATACTGAAAATGATAGTTTACTAACTATCATTTTAAGTATTTTTTTGCCATTTATAAACATAATTAAAATCTACTTTCTAAGGGGCGAATAGATTTATCTGTCTGTGCTTCAAAATTCTCTCACAAAATAGTATTTCTCTTTTATTTAGTTCCTTAAAAATCATCAGTAAATAGTATCAAATTCACTATTATTCTCTGCTGCTTTTTCTTTTCAACAAATAAATTTATGTTATTCTATTTATATTTGTGTAGTAAATTTATTCAGCTTTAGACCATTTTTATTATTGAGAGTTTAAGTTTTCATGAGTTAATTATTGGAACTTAATTATTAGTGAAGATAAAGTTAATTTTCACTATAAGTATTATTTTTCAATATGTACTTACTATATAATTCTATTATTTATTTTCACTTTCAAGTTTTAATAAATAATCCTTTGTTTTTATTCCGCCCAAATAACCTCTCAAACTTCCATTAGAACCAATAAGCCTGTGGCAAGGTATAAAAATAGAGATAGGATTTTTACTATTGGCTAATCCCACTGCTCTATATGATTTAGATCTATTAATTGTATTCGCTAATTCTAGATAAGTTCTTGTTTCTCCATATGGAATTTTACAAAGTTCACTCCACACTTGTTTACTAAACTCACTTCCTGATGGATGTAATGGCAAATCAAATTTTTTTCTATCACCATTTAGATATTCACTTAACTGTTTATTTGCTTCTTTTATAATTTCAGTCTCTTTGACTGTGTATTTTTCACAAGATAATTCTTGCATACCAAAGAATAAATCTGTAATATAATTATTTTCTTCTGATATTCCTATCTTCCCAATTTTAGTTTCATAGTAAAATATATTTTTCATTAAATACTATATCCTTCCACATTTATTTTTACCTTCAGTTATATTAATAGTTTTACTTATTTATATCATATATTTTATCAACTTTTATTAAAAAAAACTTTAATACTCTTAAAAATAGTTATTTTATATAAAATCAATTAATAATCCTATATTACATAAATAATAAAAATAATTATATTTTCCTTCTTAAAACTATAAATCTATAAATTAATTAAAATTAATCAAAATTAATCAACAAGAAAGTCAGTAGAGCATAATGTATCAAACCGCACATTTTGCTCTACTGACTTTTATTACTTAACTAAAACTTCAATATTTTCATTTTTCCCATCTATAACTATAGTACAGCCATTATATATATCTCCAGCAATAAGTTTTCTTGCAATTATAGTTTCTAATGTATTTCCTATATATCTCTTAAGAGGTCTTGCACCATACACAGGGTCATAACCTTCTCTCACCATAACATCTTTAGCTGAATCTGTAACTTCAATAGAAATATCTTTTTCTTTTAATCTATTTTTTAAATCTTCCATAAATATGTCTATAATTTTCTTGATATTATCTTGGTCTAAAGGTTTAAACATTATAATATCATCTACTCTATTTAGAAATTCAGGTTTAAATCGATGCTTCATCTCATTCATTACAAGACTGTTAGTAGTATCTGTTATGTTTCCACCTGCTTCTAATAAATAATTACTTCCTATATTAGAGGTCATTATTATAAGAGTATTTTTGAAGTCTACAGTCTTACCTTTATTATCAGTAAGTCTACCATCATCTAATATTTGTAAAAACATATTAAATACATCTTCATGTGCCTTTTCTATCTCATCAAATAATATTACAGAATAAGGTGCACGTCTAACTGCTTCTGTAAGTTGTCCCCCCTCTTCATATCCTACATATCCTGGAGGAGGTCCTACTAATCTTGATACAGCATGTTTTTCCATATATTCAGACATGTCAATTCTAATTATATTATCTTCACTATCAAATAAATTTCTAGCAAGAGTTTTTGCAAGTTCAGTTTTTCCAACTCCTGTAGGTCCTAAGAATATAAATGAACCAATTGGTTTTCTTTCATCTTTTAGACCAGCTCTTGCACGTATTACTGCATTTGAAACTGCTGTAACTGCTTCATTCTGTCCAATAACTCTCTCATGAAGTTCATCTTCTAGCTTAAGTAGCTTTTCTCTTTCACCTTCAACTAATTTAGTTACTGGTATACCTGTCCACTTTGATACAATATTAGATATTTCTTCTTCTGTAACTTCTTCTTTTAAAAGTGAATTCTCAGAACCATCATTCATACTTTCCTCATATTTCTTTATTTGCTCTTCTAATTTAGGTATTTCACCATATTTAACCTCCGCTGCTTTATTAAAATCATATTCTCTTTCATATTTTTCAGCTTTCCCTTTAGCTTCATCTAATTGAGATTTTAAATTTTTAATATCTAATATTTGACTCTTCTCTTTTTCATATTTAGCAGTCATTTCATCATTTTTAGATTTTAACTCTGCTATTTCCTTTTGAATGTCTTCTAGTCTTGACTTACTCTTATCATCATTTTCTTTGAGTAAAGCTTCTCTTTCAGTTTCTAGTGTAAATAATTTTCTTCTAACCACATCTAATTCTGTTGGTAATGAATCTATTTCACTACGAATCATAGCTCCAGCTTCATCTATTAAATCTATTGCTTTATCTGGTAAAAATCTATCTTGTATATATCTATGAGAAAGTTTTGCTGCTGCTACAATAGCATTATCATGAATTCTTACTCCATGATGTATCTCAAATCGTTCTTTAAGTCCTCTAAGTATAGATATTGTATCTTCAACAGTAGGTTCTTCTGCAATTACAGGTTGGAAACGTCTTTCAAGTGCTTTATCTTTTTCTATATATTTTCTGTATTCATCAAAAGTAGTTGCACCAATACAATTTAACTCTCCTCTTGCAAGCATAGGCTTAATCAGGTTACCTGCATCCATTGATCCTTCTGTTTTACCAGCTCCAACTATAGTATGAATCTCATCTATAAATAATATGATTTTTCCATCAGAACTTTGAACTTCTTTTAAGACAGCCTTTAATCTTTCTTCAAATTCTCCTCTATATTTTGCACCAGCAATCAATGCACCCATATCAAGAGAGAATACTATTTTATCTTTTAATCCTTCTGGTACATCTCCTCTTACTATTCTTTCTGCTAAGCCTTCAACTATCGCAGTTTTACCTACACCTGGTTCACCAATTAATACAGGGTTATTTTTTGTTCTTCTCGATAAAATTCTTATAATTCTTCTTATTTCTTCATCTCTTCCAATTACAGGGTCTAACTTATTTTTTTTAGCTAAATCTACTAAATTTGTTCCATATCTAGCAAGCGCATCATATGTTCCTTCTGGGTCTTGCGTTTCTACCCTTTGACTACCTCTAACTTGTGATAAAACGTTTAAAAAGTCATTTTTATTTATATTATATTGTTTCAATATTTTACCAACAACTGATTTTGATTCTGTTTCCATCATTGCAAGCATAACATGCTCAACACTTATATATGAATCTTTAAATTCTTTAGAAATACTTTCTGCTTTTATAAGTACTTCATTTATTTTTCTAGTAGCTGACACTCCTTGTGAATCTGCTCCTTCTCCATATACTTTTGGAAGTTTATCCATTTCAAGGTTTACAGTATTTCTTAAAGAATCTATTGATATATTCATCTTTTCTATTATATTTGGTATTAACCCATCTTCTTGATTAATAAGTGCTGAAAAAAGATGAATTACATCTACTTGTTGGTTATGATTTTTTACTGCTTCATTATAAGCCTCATTTAAACTTTTTTGAACTCTTAAAGTCATTTTTTCTACGTCCATATAAATCCCTCCATTTTAATATTATATCCAAATAAATTAAATTCTCTCATTTATGATTATTGATTTTCTAAGCTCCAAAAGACTATCAAGCAAACTTTCATTTTTTTGTATGTCAAAACTTAATGTCAGATTAAAGGTTCCATCTGAGTTAAAAAAATCAAACACTTCTTTTGATTTTGCTTTTAGATATAAGTCTTCATCTATAAGTCTTTTTTCACCTATTAACAAATACTGGCATTTCTCTATAAAACTCTTTCTAAAATCAATAGTATATAGATTTTCTAAAAGATTATATTGGTAAATTGCAATATTATTAAACACTTTTAATAAATTTGAATTTACAAAATTGTAAATTTGATTATCGTTATACAGTGATATTTGTTCGTATATATACTCTCTAAATAAAGGATGAATGTTTTGTCTAAGTTTCAAAGTAACTTCGGCTGGTATTTCAAAATACAACTTCCAGTATTCAGAATTATTTTTTTCTAATATAAATGCTACTTTGTTTAAACTAGTGGGGCTAATCTCTTTTAATGTACATTCAAAATTATAATGTCTCAAACTAGTTTCTTCATTTTCAAATACATAATCAAACCACTGTAGAACATTTCTATCAAGTTTTAAACTCATATAAAAACCTTCTTCCTTATTTACTAACCTTATTAGGTCTTTTTATCTGATTATATTCTTCTAATAAACTTTCTTTATCAGCTCTATTTCCTTTATATGCTATATGTGGATTTATCATATACTCACCATTTTTTACTCTCTGTAAAAAATCTAATTTTTTTAGTTCTGTAAACAATGAAGACAAGGAAGTCTTTGGATATTCAAATTCACAAGATAATTCATGTAATGTTTTTCTAATCTTATTATTTTTATCCATAGAATTTATTAATTTTATTGGAATTAAATCTCTCTTAGTATACATTCCTTCTGCCACTTTGATATAATTTTTAAAGCAAACATTCATATATTTACTTTTGTTCATAATCAAATTTCTACTCTCTGTATATTCTTGATTTAAATCTTTTTTTAATGCCTTCTCTAAATTAAATATCTCTTCTCACTCTCCTTATCTCTAATTGATAATATAAATATATTACAAAAAAATATGTATGTCAAAAACAAAAACAGCAAAAGTTTATCTATAAAGTAAACTTTTATTTAGCCAGAAGCTAAACTTTATTATTTCTTAAAATTAGCATTTTCAATTTATTGGTAAGATTTTCGAATAATATTTGTAAATTTTTTTAAAAAATTTTAATATGCTCAATAAAATAGTCTTTCTATAAAGTAAAACTATTGAATGCATAATATTTCCAATTATTTTTTTTGTAGGCTTACTTGACATAGTATACATATATTTATATAATGTATATATACTATATATACAATTTAAGGAGGTGTCTAATTGAATATAGTTATTAGTAATTCAAGTGGCAAGCCAATATACGAACAAATTACTACACAAATTAAAAGTATGATTATAAGTGGAGAGTTGCCAGAAGGTACTGCTCTTCCAAGTATGAGATTATTAGCAAAAGAACTTAGAATAAGTGTAATTACTACAAAGCGAGCATATAGCGATTTAGAACATGATGGATTTATTGAAACAGTTACTGGTAAAGGTAGTTTCGTATCTGGCAAAAATATGGATTTTGTTAAAGAAGAACAACTTCGTTTAATTGAAGAATACCTACAAAAAGCAGTTGATACAGCTCAAAGTAGTGGTATTACATATGATGAGTTAAAAGATATTTTACTTTTATTATATAAGGGAGAATGATAATTATGGACGCAATAACTATAAAAAACCTAAACAAAGCTTACAAAAATTTTGCATTACAAGATGTATCTTTTTCAGTACCAAAAGGCTCTATAATGGGATTTGTAGGTGAAAATGGTGCAGGAAAAACTACTACATTAAAATCAATTTTAAATTTAATATCTTATGATAGTGGAAATATCGAAATTTTTGGTCTTGATAACATAAAAAATGAAAAAGAAATCAAAGAACAAATTGGTGTGGTATTTGAAGGAAGCAACTTTCATGAGAATTTAAATACAAATAATATCTCAAAAATTATGAGCCATATCTATAAAAACTGGGATGATACACTATTTAAAGAATATTTAAAAAAATTAAGAGTTCCAAATAATAAACTAATTAAAGAATTTTCAAAAGGTAATAAAATGAAACTTAGTATTGCTGTAGCTTTATCTCATAAACCAAAGTTATTAATATTAGATGAAGCAACTAGTTCACTTGACCCTATTGTAAGAGAAGAAATATTGGATATATTCTTAGATTTTATACAGGATGAAGAACATTCTATTATTTTATCTTCACATATTACAAGTGATTTGGATAAAATAGCAGATTATATTACATTTATACATAAGGGAAAAATTATATTTAGCGAAAGCAAAGATGAATTAATCGATACTATGGGTATCTTAAAATGTAGTTCTAATGATTTTGCTAAACTTACAAATGAAGATTATTCATATTATCGTAAAAGCCAGTTTGGATATGAAGTACTACTTAAAGACAAGTACAAATTTATTACAAAACATCCAAATCTTATAGTTGACAATACAACAATTGAAGAAATTATGTTATTTTATGTGAGAGGTGATAAATAGTGAAGGGACTAATTTTAAAAGACTTACTTAATTTAAAAGGCAATATAAAAATTATGATTTTATTTATGATTGTATTTGGATATATATCTTCTGTGGGAGATGGAAATAACAATAGTTTTATGGGTGTTATTATAGTTTTATGTACAACAATGATTGTCTCAACATTTTCATATGATGATTTAAATAAATGGGATAGCTATGTACTTACAATGCCTATCAAACGTAATGCTATTGTATTAAGTAAATATTTAACTATGTTAATATTTAGCTTTATAGGTGTATTTTTCTCACTTATTATTAGCATCGTTATTGGATATTTTAAAAATACACTTGTTTTAGATGAGACTTTAGTTATTACAGGATTAATTTTATCAATTTCAATATGTTTTGCCAGCCTTATTTTACCACTTATTTATAAATTTGGTACAGAAAAAGCTCGTTTATTAATGATTGCATGCTTTTTACTTCCTACTGCTGTATTATTAGGATTTAAAAGCCTTTTGGAAAGATTTAATTCAAGTATCTCTATTGAGATTATACTTAATACTTTAGTTTATTCTCTTCCATTTATTGCTATTTTTTTGTTTGTAATTTCATATTTTATTTCTACAAAAATTTATTGTAAAAAAGAAGTATAAAATATATTAACACCAGTTTTTATGTTTAAATAATTTTATAAAAATACTATCGAGGTAAAAGTTGATGGTATTTTTATTTTTTATTTCTACTAGGCTTTTTATTTTTTTATTATTTATTTGTTTAATAACATCCTATTATTTTCCAAATATACTGATATAATATAATTATCTGATAAATTTAGTTGACAATTATATTTTTAGGAGGGTACATATGTTAGGACAAAGATGTATGGATTATTTACAAACATTAGGAAAAATAAGTTCAACAACAACAGGTCTTACAAGACTTATATTAACTGATGAGCATAAAAAATCGATTGAATTAATAAGTTCTTGGATGAAAGGTTTGAATCTTGATGTTGAAATTGATGATATTGGAAATGTTATAGGTACATATAAATCTACTTTCTTAAACGCACCTACATTAGTAGTTGCATCTCATCAAGATAGTGTAAAATGCGGAGGTATATTTGATGGAATGCTAGGAATAATTGTTCCTCTAATTGGACTTGAGGAAGCTATAAATAATAATAAATCTTACCCATTTAATGTTAAAGTAGTTGCATTTGCTGAGGAAGAAGGTACAAGATTTGAAACATCTCTAATGGGAAGTAAAGTTTTTGCTGGTACTTTTAAAAAGGAGCTACTCAAATCTGTTGATGAAAATGGAATTACACTTGAAGAAGCTGTGACAAAATTTGGATTTGATACTAAAAATTTAATAAATTTACACCCTAGAAAAGATATTGATGCTTATTTAGAATTCCATATCGAACAAGGGCCTGTCTTAGAAAACAACTCTCTTCCTGCTGGGATTGTTTCAAGTATTACAGGATTTAAGAGTTTTAAAATATCAGTAAATGGCAAATCTGGTCATGCTGGAACATTACCAATGGATATGCGATTTGATGCTGGATGTTGTGCTTGTGAATGTGTATTAGCAATTGAAAATATAGCTAAGATAACTCCTGATTTAGTTGCTACAATTGGAAAGATGAATTTTTATCCATCATCATCAAATGTAGTTCCTGAAAGAGTTGATTTTACTCTTGACGTACGCTCATGTTCACAAGAAATTCTTGATATTTCAGTAATAAAAATATTTGATGAAATAACTCGTATATGTCAAAATAGAAAACTTAACTATACAAGTGAACTCTCTTTTGAAAATGTTCCTGTACCATGTTCTGATAAAATAACAAAAGTTATAGAAAAAAGTTTTGTAGATTTAAATCTCAACCCATTTTATATTTATAGTGGCGCTGGTCATGATGCTCAAGAAATGGATAATATAACTGATATAGGTATGGTATTTATAAGATGTACTGAAGGTATAAGTCATAATCCTAATGAAAATGTTACTGTGAATGATTTAGATATTGCGGTAAAAATATTTTTAAAAATACTAGATAATCTTAATCTAAGATAATTTTATGATAATACTCTCTATTCTGATGTATTAAAAAAAATGAAAATAAACATGAAGAAGGTAGCAACTAACCATAATTGCTACCTTCTAATTCTATTTATATATAAAAGTTGGTATCCCATCAAGAGTATCAAATCTATCATTTCCATTAGCTATATACCTTACTTATAATTATACATTCTATTCATAATTAGCTCATTTTAAATCATATATATTATACAATAGATATCTTTCTAATAGTGGAAATAAACATTCAAATTATTTTTAATATTTCTATTGATTTTTATTTATTTACCTTAAAAAACATAAAGGATACCAAAACTGATATCCCTTATAAATATTATATATTCATTTTTTATTATATTTCTAATTTAATATTCAACTTAACTCATAGAGTTAGAAAATTCTTCTCCTGCTGTAACAAGATTAGATAATAATACATCAGCCAGAGCATCATTAGCTGAACTTATTATCCACTTATTATCTTTCTTAGTACATTCAAACTCTACAGTTTTTGTTACAAAAGTTTCTTCAACACTTTTTTGCTTTTCTTTCATGATTGACACTAACATTTCAGTTGTTTTCTCATCTGTTAAATCTTGACCTGAAAAACTCATGCCAAGCATCTTTGTAAATGCTTCAGCTATTATTTCTTTAAGTAATGGTGTTGAATCTACAAACTTACACTCTACTTGAATTTTTGCATTATTATTTTTAATCTCACTGTCTTTTATTGTGTATGTTATTTTAGATGCATTATTTTTTAGATAATCTAAAACATACTGTGCACTTGGGTCTTCTGTTTCTAATTCTTTTAGTATATCCTTATATTTTTCATCATTATTTTCCATAACTTTGTTCATACCTTCAAAGTCAAATTTCTTTGCACTACTAAAAAAATTATTGATTGTATCTTCTGGTTTTGCACTTGAACATGCTGTCAAAGATATTGCTAATAAAAAAGTTGTTAAAAGTAATATGATTTTTTTCATATCTCAAATCCTCCCTCTTAATTTGTTGATACATAAGTTATTTTAACATATAATGAGGATTTTTAATAATATATTTAGAATATTTATCACTTTTATCAAAACATAAACCTAGATTAAAAAATATTTATATTAAATTATTATTCATATTTACATCAGTCATAGTAGAAACCATAATAGCCTTTATAGTATGCATTCTATTTTCTGCCTCTTCAAATACTTTTGAATACTTGGAATTAAATACCTCGTCAGTAACTTCTAATTCTGATAATCCAAACTTTTCATAAATTTCTTGACCAACTTTAGTTTCTAAATCATGAAAAGCTGGAAGACAATGTAAAAATATAACATTTTCATTTTCAGTTTTCTTTATCATATCCATATTCACTTGATAATCTTTAAGTTGATTTATTCTCGCTTCATATTGTTCTTCTTCTCCCATAGAAACCCATACATCTGTATATATAACATCAGCACCTTTTACATCATCAATATTTTCAGTTAACAATATATCTCCTTTAGACTTTTTAGATATCTCTCTCATATCTTCAACTAACTTTTCATTTGGCCAAAGCTCTTTAGGAGCAAGTGCTACAAAATGAATTCCCAATTTAGCACATCCTATCATCAACGAGTTACCCATATTATTTCTAGCATCCCCAACATACACAAATTTAACTTTATTTAAATCTTTATCTACATTTTCAGTTACTGTTAGAAAATCTGCAAGTATTTGAGTTGGATGATATTCATCTGTAAGGCCATTCCAAACAGGTACTCCAGAGTATTTTGCTAAACTTTCAACAGTTTCCTGTTTAAATCCTCTAAATTCTATACCATCATAAAATCTTCCTAAAACTTTTGCTGTATCAGATACAGATTCTTTTTTACCCATATGACAGTCATTGGGACCTAGGTAAGTTACATGAGCACCTTCATCATGAGCAGCTACCTCAAACGAACATCTAGTTCTTGTTGATGTCTTCTCAAACAATAATGCTATGTTTTTGCCTTGCAATAAATCTCCTTTTATACCAACCTTCTTCTTAGTTTTTAAATAACTAGATAGAGTTAATAAATATCTAATTTCCTCTTTAGTGAAATCCTTTAATGTTAAAAAACTCTTTCCTTTTAAACTTATATTATTCATATTGATTTTCCCCTTTTTGTAAATTTATTTAAATGCTACTCAATCTTTAGTTTCATATATTTTTATATGCCTTCATTCTTATTCTAATAATATATCTTCTAAAAGCTTAATTAACTTCTAGTAGTATATCTTTTAAAATTTCAAGAGCTTCATTTATCTCCTTATAGCTAATTGTTAAAGGCGGTAAAAATCTAAGTACATTCTTTCCAGCAGTCAAAACAAGTAATCCTTTTTTTCTAGCTTTTTCTTCTATAATGTTAGATTCAATAGTAGTTTCTACTCCTATCATCAAGCCCATACCTTTTGTTTTTACTACGATTGTACTATTAAAATTTTCAATAGATTTTCTTATATAATCCCCTTTTTCTAATACATCTTCATAAAATCCTTCTTTAGATATTTCATCTAACACAACAGAAGCTGCCACCATAGCTAATAAATTACCTCCAAATGTTGTACCTTGATCTCCTTTACCTAAAACTTTTGAAAATTTTTCATTTACTAATACTCCTCCTATTGGTATTCCTGCTCCTAAACCTTTTGCAATTGTAACAATATCTGGTTTTACATCAAAATATTCATATCCAAACAGTTTACCTGTTCTTGCTATACCACATTGAACTTCATCAAAAATTACTGCTATGTCTTTTTCTTTACATATTTTTACAAGTTCTAAAATATAATCTTTTTCAAGAACATTAACTCCACCTTCGCCTTGAACTGCTTCAAGAATTACTGCACAAACAGTTGAATCAATATTATTTTTAAAATCTTCAATATCGTTTTTTTCTACATATTTAAAGCCTTTGGGAAGTGGATAAAAATATTTATGATACTTATCCATGCCAGTTGCCATCAAAGACATCATTGTTCTACCATGAAAAGAATCCTTTAAACTTATAATTGTCCCTCTTCCCTTACCATATTTATCACTACTATACTTTCTTGCTATTTTAAAAGCAGTTTCATTTGCTTCTGTTCCAGAGTTGCAAAAATATACTTTATCCAATCCACTTGTATTAATTATTTTTTCTCCTACAGACAATACTGGACCATTGAAATATAAGTTTGATGTATGTAATAATTTGTCCACTTGGTTCTTTAAGGCAGTTTTTAGATTATTATTACTATATCCAAGAGAGGATACTCCATATCCGCTTGTAAAATCTATATATTTATTGCCTTTAGTATCAAAAAAGCAACTACCTTCGCCATAGTCTATAATAAAATCAGGTTGGCTATATGTATTTATGAAATATTCCTCCCATTTTGAAACTATACTATTGTTATTTATATTCATTTTTATCATCCTCACTTAAGTTTATAATCTTCTTTATATTTAACGTATCTTCTTATTCATTTTCTTTTCTTATTAATGTACCTATCCCACTATCAGTAAATAACTCTGTTATTATAGAATGGGGAACTCTTCCATCTAAAATATGAACTCTATTTACCCCATTATTCAAAGCGTCTACACATCCATGTATTTTAGGTATCATGCCACCAGTAATTATACCTTCATCAAATAGCTTATCAACATCCTCTAGTATAACTTCTGTTATCAATGACTTTTCTTCATCTGGATCTCTTAAAAGACCTGGCACATCAGTAAGAAGTATCAACTTATCTGCATTTAATTCTTTAGCTATAGCTGATGCTGCTGTATCTCCATTTATATTATAAGTCTCTCCATCATCTCCAACTCCAATAGTTGCAATTACTGAAATATATCCTGATTTTAAACAAGATTCTATAAGTTCAACATTTACTTTCTTTATTTCTCCAACAAATCCTAGTTCATAATTTTTATATGGGTCACATAAAATCATATTATTGTCTATCCCACAAAGCCCTACTGCTCTTCCACCTTTTATATGTATCTTATTTACCAAATCTTTATTTACCTTTCCAGCTAAAACCATTTTTACAATTTCCATGGTTTCTTCATCTGTATATCTAAGCCCGTTTACAAATTTACTTTCTATATCTACTTTAGCGAGCATTTTATTGATTTCTGCTCCTCCACCATGTACTAAAACTATATTGATTCCAACATAACTCATAAGTACAAGGTCTTCCATAACAGACTCTTTTAAACCATCTTTTTTCATTGCACTTCCACCATACTTAACTACAATAGTCTTTCCTTGATGCTTTTCTATATATGGTAAAGCTTCTATCAGCGTATTTGCTTTTTCTATATCAATCATTAAGCATTTCCTCCTAATTTCTATAACTTCCATTTATTCTTACATAATCATAACTTAAATCACATCCCCATGCATTTCCCCTAGCATTTCCCATGTTCAAATCTACTAATATACTTATTTCATCATCTTCAAGAATTTTTTTCGCTTTTTCTTCGTTAAAATCTAACCCATTTCCCTGTTTACATACTTCTATATATCCTTTCATGCTTTCAAAAATAATATCTACTTTTTCCATATCTATTTCTTCACCCGCATAACCTAAAGCACACAATATTCTTCCCCAATTTGCATCAGCTCCAAATACAGCTGTCTTTACCAAGGAAGAAGATATAACTGTTTTTGCTAACTTTACTGCATGTTCTTCGCTTAGTGCTCCATTTATATAGCATTCAATTAATTTTGTGCATCCTTCTCCATCTTTAGCAACAAGTTTAGCAAGTTCTATACAAACATATGTAAGTGCACTTAAAAATACTTGATAATGTTCATCTTTTTCATCCATTCTCTCATTTTTCGCTTTTCCATTTGCCAAAATCATTACCATATCATTAGTACTTGTATCTCCATCTACACTAACTCTATTGAAGCTTTTATCAACTGCACTCTTTAGAGCTTCTTTTAAGAGAGCACTATCGATATTTGCATCCGTAGTTATAAATCCCAATGTTGTTGCCATATTAGGATGTATCATTCCTGAGCCTTTTGCCATACCTCCAATAGTTATTTTTTTATCTCCATACATTATTGCTACTGCTATTTCTTTCTTTATAATGTCAGTTGTCATAATCGCTTCTCTTGCTCCAATATGACCTTGTTTACTGAGATTACTCACTAATTCATCCATATTTTTTTCTATTAAATCTATATTTAATGGTTTTCCTATAACACCAGTAGATGCAACCAAAACATCCTCTTCTTTAACATTTAATTTTTCACTAGTAAATTTAGCCATTTTATATGCATTTATAAGACCTTCTTTTCCATTAAATGTGTTAGCATTAGCACTATTCACTATAATCGCTTGTGCTTTTCCATTTTTAATATGCTCCTGTGTTACATAAACTGGATTTCCTTTAACTTTATTTTGAGTAACTACTGCTGCTGCATCACATAAAATATCTGAATAAACTAAAGCTAAGTCCCTCTTTTCTTTATTTTTTCTCAAGCCACAGTGAATTCCTGAAGCAACAAACCCTTCTGGAACTGTAACTCCACCCTTTATAATCTCCATTTTTATCCTCCTACTTATATGAGTTTAGTATTTTTCTATTCCTAAAATGATGGTGCAATATGCTTTAATCCTGTAGTCTCCTCAATTCCAAACATTATATTCATATTTTGTATGGCTTGCCCTGCTGCTCCTTTAATCATATTGTCTATAGTTGAACAGATTATTAATGTATCTTTATTTTCATGTACTGATATTACACATTTATTTGAATATATAACATTTTTTAAAGAGGTTATCTTATCTAATGGGAGTATTTCTACAAAATCTTTATATTCATAATAATCAGTCAATTTTTTATGTATATCACCTATAGATACATTATCTTCTTTTATGCAGTATATAGTTGATAGTATCCCTCTATTTACTGGAATTAGATTTGGTGTAAAAACTACATCTACATTTTCTTTATACGCTTCACTTAGATTTTGTTCTATTTCTGGAGTATGTCTATGTTTTCCTATTTTATATGCAGTTATATTCTCATTAACTTCTGTAAAATGACTACTTGTTGATAACTCTCTACCAGCTCCTGTGAGACCTGATTTAGAGTCAATTATTATATTATTATTTTTTATTAACTTAGAGCTTAATAATGGCATCAGTGGTAAAGAAATACTAGTAGGATAACATCCTGGATTTGCAACTATATCAGCATTTTTTATATCTTCTTTATATATCTCACTTAATCCATATACAGCTTTTTTGTGTAAAATTTTATCTATAAAAGATACCCCATACCATTCACTATATATTTCTTCATCTTTTATTCTGAAATCAGCACCTAAATCTATGACTTTCTTTTTAGATTCGATTGCTTTTATTGCAAATTTTTCACTTACCCCATGTGGAAGAGCAGTAAATACAACATCACACATATCAATGACTTTTTCGTTTTCTATACATACCATACTGTTTTCATAACCTATACTTGGGTATACATCAACTATATTTTTGCCAATGTATGAATTTGAACCTATAGCTGTAACTTCTACTTCTTCATGATTTATTAATAATCTTAGTAATTCTACACCAACATATCCAGATGCTCCAATAATCCCAGCTTTTATTTTACTCATTTTATTCCCTCCGTTTTACAATTATTTTAAGAATATTTTGAATTATTTTTTTAGATTGATATTATTATTTGATAATCATTTGATAATTTATAAATTTAAAACTATCTAACTCACAATAAAAAGCCCCTTAGCATTGATAATGCTAAGAGGCGAATTTCCGCGGTACCACTCTTATTGGTAAAATTATAATTATAATAAATATTCTTATAAATTAAAAAGTATTTGCAAATGTATATTTAAAATTAAAAAAGCCTCTTGGTCAAAGACCAAGAGACGAATATACACCCGCGTTACCACTCTAATTGATAAGATAATCTTACCCACTCTAATCTCTTAAGGCGAGACTCACCAATTACCATACTCCTAGTTCTGGTAACTTCCTCCAAAGCTCTATTCACAATAAAATTCATTACTAGGCTTCCACCATCCCTAGCTCTCTATCAAATCCTTTTATGCTACTTTCTTTTTCATAGGATTTCAATTTCTTTTCTTGTTGTTTTATATAATAATTTATTTTTAGTAGTTTGTCAATATTATTTATAAACTTTTGGAAATTTTTTCTAGATTGTTAATTTCCACCATTTTGTATCTGAGTTACGATATAACTTAAAACCACATCTTAATAAAACACTTTGTGAATCTGTATTGTCTGCATCAGTTTCAGCTATCACAGAAGAAACATTTTGTTGACTTAATCCCCAACTACATATCTTTTTAACAGCTTCTGTCATATATCCTTGTTTTTTATAATCTTCACCTAGGCCATAACCAATCTCAATTTCACCATAAGAATTTGGTACATCTTTAAAATCAGCTAATCCTATAATTGTACGGTTTTCATTTAGCATAATAAACCAAAATGTATAAAACAATATATTTTTTTCATCTTTTTTAGCAATATCTAATTGTCTTTTTACAATATCATAAAAAAACCCAATCATTGGTTCTGCACAATAAATGCAATCCAATTCCTTTTCTAATTCTGCATTATTGGAAGTCCAAAGTTCAAGTTGACGAAGTGATAGTGGAATTAAAGTTAATCTTTTTGTTTTTAATATCATTTTTTCTCCTTTTTAAGAGAAGGACTAAAATTGTTATCAAAGAACTCTTAATCAGACACAACAATAGTCTTTCTATTGATTTTCTTTTTAATATGATAAAACCTCGTCTATTACATGAATTTTCATTTATTAGTTCTATATTTTCTAGCAGGCTATAAATTTTACTACTCAATATCTTTTTTGCGAGTCTTAATTATCATATCATGACTATACTTAGTAGTTTTAAATGTATCTGCAAATGACATTATAATGACACTATTTATAAGTATTAACTCATCATAATGTAGAGTTACTTTTCCACTATAAAAGTCATTCAACTTCTTTATGTCTATATTGGTTAAAATAGATACTATATCCATTGAGAATTCCCTACTATAATTTATTATATTTTTATTCATTAATTTTATTAATACTTTTTATTATTGCTTTATTATTTTTTTCAAAAGGAAGAGGTTTAAAAATATTAACCTCTGCTAAATACTTTTTAGGTGTACTTGAAACTGTCTCAGCCTTACAAATAAATTTATAATTTGTTCCAGCTACAATTTGAGTAGAAACAATAAGTGGCTCATATTCAACACCTAGCAATGTTCCTTTAGTTTCATTAAACACTTTCAAGTCATCTTCGTTTAGCAACCTAATATTTGCCCATCCACCACACAAATTATGTATATCTATTGGATTTTCAACTCTTATATTACTTTTATCAATACTGTAATTATCTTTACTAGTTTCTGAATTTTCTTGTGCATATGCAGTTCCTGTAATTAACATAGATATAACCATTCCAGCAGATATAATTTTTGTGTTAATACTTTTATTCATAATAATTACCCTCTCTTAATATATTTTATTTACATTCCAATATTTAACAAAATTTCATCTACTCAACACTATACCACAATAATCATAATAAATAGTAAATTCATGGGATACCTTAAGTATATAGATTAGAATTTAATAGACATCTAAAATACATTAAATTATAAAATATCACAATTTAAAATTACAATATTTATATCTTATTTTAATTGAGTTTTAAAAACCTTTACTATCTAAAAAATTTTCGATTTTTTTCTCAGAAAATATCTCATTAGTTATAAATTTCCCATTGAAAAAAAGACTATATGTAGTAAATGGCGCAGGAGCATTTTGTGCTTCTTTTGCTGTTTCAAATTTTATAAGATTTACTTCAATACCTCTAGCATTCGCAATTTTTTTCAAAATAGGAGCATATTTTGCAGTATGTGGACACTGATTACTATAATATAAAACTATCCCATTCTCCTTTGGTTTGCTTTGTTTTACACAATCTTTAAAGCATGGAATAGGTACATTATTAGTAAATGGAAAATACAATAGTTCATAACTAGGTTCTGATGTATCTGCCAGATAAAATCCTTTATATTTTAGATACTTAGAATCAGATAAAAAAGGTAGTTTTTTTTCAGATGAAAGTACAACTAGCCCATATTTTCCTTTTGACTTTGCATCATCAATACATTTTTGTAGTAATAAATTAGAATATCCTTGTCCTTTAAATTTTCCAGATACCCAGAAACAATTAATATACATATAATTATTTGCAGTAATAGGACACCATGCATTTTCTGCTGGAATATATTCTATAAAAACTTTACCTCTTTCATCTAACCTTTTAAATACAAGGCCTTTATCAAAATTGCTTTTCATCCAAGATTTTTTAGAAGAAACACAGTTTTCTCCCTTTTTTTCAGTAATTGCACAACATATATGTTCATTGTCAATATTGTTTAAATTTATATCTATAATCTGCATATTGTCTCTCCTTTTCTCTTTACAAAATAGTTTTCATGTATATAGTATATCTTTATTGTACTATTATATATATGACACTTATATGTCATATATATTTTCATTTTAGATTATTTCAAATTTATTTTTATTATTAAATTGTATGTAAAATTAAATAAATTTTTATGTTCTAAGTATATTGTATATAGATTATTTTATTAATCATCTTTAAATTAAAAATTAATAAAATAATTTATATTGAAATAAATATATTTAAGGTATATAATTATAAGAAAATTTTTAATAATAGAGGTGTTGTTTATAATGTATGAAAAGTACCTAATAAGAGAATTAAAAGAGCATGATATTAGAAATGCATTAAATTTAATTTGGAATGTATTTGAAGAATTTGAGTCTCCAGATTATTGTGCTGAGGGAATTGAGTCATTCCATGAATTTATAGAATATAACTCTATTATTGAAAAAGTCAAAGAAAAATCTATTTTCTTTTGGGGCTGTTTTGATTGTGAAAAGTTAATTGGGGTTTTAGCTATCAGAGACCTAAATCATATATGTATGTTATTTGTAGATAAAAATTATCACAAACGTGGTGTTGCAAAAAAATTAATGGCTGTAGGTGTAAAGTATTTTACTGAAAACAAAGATGATTTAACTGAAATAACTGTAAATTCATCACCTTATGCTATTGAATTTTACCATAAATTAGGATTTAAAGATACTAATGTTGAACAGATTGTCAATGGCATACGTTTTACTCCAATGAAGCTATCAATAGCAAACTAATTTAATAAAAAAATATATTAAAAGCAAATCCACTTAAAGTTTTTAAAGTTGATTTGCTTTTAAATTAAATTTTAAAATCACACTATTTCTCTTTAAATTTTTAAGTAATATACTTTAAAAGAATCTACTAACAAAGACATTAATATTTATTTTTTTACTTTTCATTTTCTAATCCAACCTATTAATTAAATCAACTATTTTATCAACAATGTTATCTATAAATAATAAGTATTTTTTAGTATTCCTTTGTTATAACTTATTGATATATATGTAATGTTGAATATTAATTCTATCATTTACATTAATATTTAGTGATATACTTAGTCATACTTTTTATGAACACCTAATAGTACAGTATCAAAAGTGTCAGATAGACCTTTTATAGCTTCTTCTGAATTTAAAAGAGCTTTTCCAAGTTGCAAAGTTGAGTATCCATGAATCACACTCATCAACAAATTTAATACTTCATCTATATTCTTTGTTCTTAAATTACAAGAAAGAATAAGTTTTTCTAATAGCGATTTATAGTCTTCAAATATCTCTGATGTTTCACTGTTTCCATGCCAAATAGCCCATTGAATTGTTTCATAAACCCCAGGATGAGCAATTATAAAGTTAAAATATGCAATACTTACAGATTTTATAGCTGTATCTCCAGAATCACCAATAGCAACTTTCTCCATCTGTTTATTCATTTTCCTCATTCCACTATGAGCAATCTCTCTCAATAAATCATCTAAGCTCTCTATATGATTATACAAAGATGGTGTACGTATACTTAGTTTTTCTGCAACAACTTTTAAAGAAAGCTTGTTAAGCCCATCTTTATCAGCTATATCAGATGCTACCTGTATTACTATATCTCTACTAACACGCATGATTATACCTCTCTCAACTAAAATTAATTACTTTATTAGTTTAACTAATCTAATTAGCTTCGTCAACAATTAAGACTTATAAAACACTTTATATTAAATGCAATGTTGACAATTTAATTTTAGTTTAATATAATACTAATTATATTAGTATTATAACTAATTAAATTAGTATTATAGATAATTAAATTAGAATATTACAGTATAATTTTATAGTTTAATAGATACATAAATAGATACTATATATTAAACTGAGAGGAGATTTTTATGGAAAAGAAATATTTTCAAATTCATGGAATTCCTTCAATTCTTTGGGGAAATTCGTCAAACAAATTGTATATTTACATACACGGACAATGTGGTTATAAAGAAGAAGCCGAAACTTTTGCTAATATTGCTGTTAATCATGGATGG
The DNA here is from genome assembly GCF_020657875.1 of Clostridioides sp. ZZV14-6150. Taxonomy (NCBI): domain Bacteria; kingdom Bacillati; phylum Bacillota; class Clostridia; order Peptostreptococcales; family Peptostreptococcaceae; genus Clostridioides; species Clostridioides sp. ZZV14-6150. The sequence goes on from NZ_JAGWDA010000002.1 coordinate 247,778, forward strand.
CAGGTTTTAAGTATTGATTTACCTAAACATGGAGAACGTAAAGAAGAAAACATTTCGTTTGACCCATGGAATGTTGTTCCAGAGCTATTAACTATAATGAAATATGCAAAATCTAACTGGAATCAAATTTCATTATATGCAAATAGTATTGGTGCATGGTTTAGTATGTTGAGTTTTGAAAATGAGAATCTGGAAGAGTGTGTTTTTGTATCTCCAATTCTTGATATGAAACAGCTTATCTCTAATATGATGCTTTGGGCAAATGTATCAGAAGAACAACTTAAACATGAACTAATTATTCCAACTTCATTTGGTCATACACTCTCATGGGAATATCTACAATATGTCAAAAAACATCCTATTACTAAATGGAATACTACAACAAGAATACTATATGGTAAACACGATGAACTTACAGAACTAAGTGTGGTAGAGAAATTTACACACCATTTTAATTGCAATTTAACAGTTATAGAAAACGGCGAGCATTGGTTTAATACACAAGAGCAATTAAAAGTATTAAATGAATGGATAAATACTTTGTTTAAGTAAAGATAATCTTATCATTACTGTTTTCATATAAATTAGAGCAATTACTATATCAATTCACTTTATCTTAGTATTATTAAAATAAGCAGGTAAGCAATAAATTAATTATTATAAAAGATACTTTTAAAACTCTTAATCTAGAAAAAAGTATTGTATACTCAAATTAACATAGAAAGAAAAAATAGTGATAGAACATTCTATCACTATTTTTTCTTTCTGTGTTGTATACTTTTAGCTTATTTTTACTAATAAAATCTAATTATCTATAAAATCTAATCTCTTATGTATTATTAATATACTTTACAGCTATAGTATTAATTAAAATTAAATCTAATAAAATCAACCTAAAATATTTTTAATAAACATATTAGTGTATAAATTTATTATATTGTTTTATCATTCTCATCTTTTATTTCAATAACTTTATTGAATAAAATTGATAGAACTAAAGCTAGAAATCCTATTGATAATGAAACAAATGATACTATAACTACAGGTATTATAGTAATTGCATATAAGTATATATCATAACAATAATATAATATTATCACTACAAAGTTGAATATAAAAATTTCACTAAATGCACAGATGGATATTTTTTTTAAGTTTTTAGGTATCTCTTCTGAAAATGGATTATTTATTGCCACTAGCTTACATAATCTTTTTAACATAAATAATGATACAACATACGGAATAGCACATATATATATAGCTATTGACATTATAGTTGGCATATTTGTATTTGTAATTTCCAAACTACTTTTAAAATACGCTGTCAGTGCTAATGGTGTTAAAATAAGTGATAATAAAGTCAAAATTATTCCAACTAGCACAATATTATTCAATATTTTAGAACTTATATTCTTTTTCATATAAACTTACCACCTTAATATTCTTATTTATATACATTTTATAATATTTTTATATTCTATGTCAATAATTTATTATTGAAAAACAATAAATTATATATTATAATCAATAATATACATTATATTAAGGAGATGATATTTAATGATTACAAGACTTTTTAACAAGATTCTATCAGTATTTTTATACTTTATACTAGTAATTTTAAGTGTATCTGGTATACTATTCATGTGTATGATACCTATGTTTTTATATGATTTTAACTTTGAAAAATTATTTATTTTAGTTGTTAGAATAATGTATTTTTCTAACTATTTCATAGTTATCTTATGCTTAACTTTTATAATTAATAGTACTAAATACTCACCTTTCATGCTTGAAAATGTAAAGAGATTTAAAATAATGGGATATTGCTTATTGATAAATACTATAATTGAATGTATCAATGGTTATAGTTTGAATACCAGTAATATAAGAGTTTTTGGAGCTGATAGTGGAGGAATTTCACCACTTATGGTCATCTCTTTTATATTTGCACTAATGTGTTTTGTAATTGCTGAAACATTTAATAAAGCTATAAAAATAAAAGAAGATAATGATTTAACGATATAGAGGTGATATTATGGCAATTATAGTTAATCTAGATGTAATGATGGCAAAAAGAAAAATATCACTTAAAGATTTGGCTGAAAAAATAGATATTACAAATGCTAATTTATCAATTTTAAAAACTGGTAAAGCAAAAGCTATTAGATTTACCACTCTAAATGAAATTTGTAAAGCTTTAGATTGCCAACCAGGTGATATACTTGAATATGTAGAAGATGATGATGATTAAGAAAAGAGTGTCTAAAACACTCTTTTTGATTATCACCTATAGTCTTTACTATTTTGCTGGAACATTTAGACATGTTGCCAAATCTTTTTCAGGTGTACTAATAGGTATTAAATTAAATGTATCAACTAAATATTGTAGTACATTTGGACTTATAAATGCTAGTAAACTTGGCCCTAAATAAATATTTTTTATATCTAGTGATAATGATGCTAATAAATCTGCTACAGATTTTTGCTCATACCATGATAATATTATTGAAAGAGGAAGACTATTCACATCTGTATCAAATGCATTAGCTAAAGCTAAAGCTATTCTTACTGCTGAATAAGCATCATTACATTGACCAACATCTAGCAACCTAGGAAACCCAGCTACTTCTCCAAAGTTTAACTTATTAAATCTATATTTTCCGCATGCAAGTGTTAAAATTATACAATCTTTAGGAACTTGTTTAGCAAACTCGGTATAGTAATTTCTTCCTGGTCTTGCCATGCTCCTCCAAAGTTACCTACTAAATGAGTATATTTATTTAATTCTGGATATCCATGACAAGGAATCATTTCTCCATGAGTATATATATTTATCCCTTTTCCTTCTGTTTGTTTAAGTAACATTTCTAAATCTTTTAAATCATGTCCTGAAACTATTATAAAAGGTCCTTTTTTTATCTTTACATTTACCTTATGAGGTTCTGGGTTTTTATAAATGGTAGTATTAGGTTCATCTAATTTTTGCATTACAGCAACACTCATATCACCTGTCTTAAGAGTTAATGTTATTAAGTTCTCTAAAGAAATATCATCATCTGTAATTGCTGATAGTGCTCTAAAATAAAATTCATCTACTTGATTATTATAATATACAAGCTCTCTAGCCTGATGCCCATAAGCACTTATTCCTTTTAATCCATAAAGTATTGTCATTCTTAGTGAATGTATATCAGGGTTTAAACTTTCATCAAACATTATTCCAGCTCTTTTAGCATATTCATTATTTACAAAATGTATATACTATTATAAGTATTCTTTATAATGAAAGTAAGTAAATTTAAGGGGGACTCCTAAATTATTCAGCCAGTTGCCAAAAAGATATTTTCTTTTTGTTTTTATGAAAGTTTTTTAGGGGGATAATAATATATGTTTAGAGATAAAATGGGTAGATGTACACATATGTTAACTGCTTATATTGGCAGTTCATATGATTATTGTGATTTTATAGATACACAGTTAGATGATTTTATACTAGAGTATGGAGAAAATGTGGTAGAATCCTGCTTGCATCAAGTTATGGTATTGGTAAGTAAGTATAATTAGATAGGCTTTATTTTCTAGAAAACCCTTTTTAGTTTTATCTACTTTTATATTAATACAAAGCTCTTAAATATATTTTTAAGATTAATAATAACCAAAAATGTTAACTAAAAAATATAATTGAATAGACATTTCTATTAATCTATGATACAATAGTATTTGTAGTAATACACAATTAAATCAAGTATATCTTGATATAGGTTAATAGGAGTATTTTTAAATGAATAATGGAATAGTGAAATGGTTTAATAATGAAAAAGGATTTGGATTTATATCAATAGAAGGTGGAGATGATGTATTTGCTCATTTCTCAGCTATACAAACTTCAGGATTTAAATCATTAGAAGAAGGTCAACAAGTAAGCTTTGATATAGTTAAAGGCGCTAGAGGTCCTCAAGCAGAAAATATAACTATATTATAATATATAGATTTTTCGGGAAAGACTCTTTTGAGGGTCTTTTTTTATTGATAATTTAAGCAAAATCTTATTTAAATAAAAAAACTGACTGCCAGTTAAATGTCAGTCAGTTTTTTTATAGAATTTTTACTCAAACACTGCTAGATTTGAGACTTTTAATAATTAATCCTACTTATTAATATACAAGCTTTACTCATATACAGAATATCTCTTCCAGATTTGCTCTAAGTCATCGAAGTGCTGTTTAATATCTTCTTTTTCTTTCATTCCAACAGATATAGCAAGAGCATTTGAAATACTAAGTGCTGGAACTAGTGAATCTACAAATGAAGCCATATTACTCTTAACCAAAAGAGTATTGTCTGCAAGTGCTGCCACTGGTGCAAATAAACTATCTGTTAATGAAATTACATGTGCTCCTTTTTCCTTAGCATAATTGACAATTTGATAAGATTTTTTTGAATAACGTGGGAAACTAATTGCAACTATAACATCTTCTTCGTTTATTCTTACAATCTGTTCAAAAGCATCTCCCATATCCATTCTAATTATATGGACATTATCAAGTATTATATCTAAGTAAAAACCTAGGTATTGAGCTACTACAAAAGAGCTTCTCATACCAAGTATATATATTTTTCTTGCCTTTAAAAGTTTATTCGAAGCTTCTTTAAATGCTTTTTCATCAATTTCTTCTAATGTTGATCTTATATTATCTATATCACTCTTTAAAACTTTGTTCAATATTGCAAAATCATCGGAATAATCATGTGCCATTTCAACTCTTTGTACTGTAGTTAATTTATTTTTTATGAGTTCTTGAAGTGCAGCTTGTAATTTTGGATACCCACTATAGCCTAGAGCATTTGCAAATCTTACAACAGTAGATTCACTTACTCCTACAGTTTCACCTAATTTGCATGCAGTCATGAATGCAACCTTATCATAATTATTTAAAATATATTGTGCTATAAGTTTTTGACCCTTACTTAACCTCGTATATTGAGATTGTATATTTGATATCAAATGTTTACTATCTTTCATTTCATTTGTTTCTTCCATTTTTTTCTCCTTTTAGTTATCTAAACTATTTTCTTTTTATGACTACTACTATTTTTTCTAAAAATTTTATTATTTTAGTTTTTATCTCAGATTCTTAAACTCATAAAATTCTAACTTTTCTGTACCTTATACTTCACATAGTATTTTCGATTAAATTTATTATACCATTTTTCCTTGCATTTTTTAAGATTTGTTCAATATTTCTTTTAAAATTTTCAATTTTTACTCATTTAAAAGTTAAATATTTTATTCTGCATATTTAAGCATATCTCTTACTTCGAAAGCAAATTATCATATGCTTATTATTTAAAGTATTTTTAAAAGGTTACAATATATATATTAACTCTTAATAGAATCTTGTCAAGTTTTTTTTAGTGTTTATTGTGATTTTTTCTTTTCAATTAAAATCAATTGTGGTGGGTTATTGACTTGATTTAAAAATTTAGATTCTAAAACATTAAATTCATCTTGATTTAAATTATTTACAAAATTATATATACTATCTTTTTCTTCTTGACCTCCATCATGTCCTGTATATATAGCAATACTTATTATTCCATTTTCTTTTAATATTTCTAAGCTAGACTTTATAGCTTTTAAAGTTGTATCTGGTTTAGTTATAATTAGATGTTTTGCTCTTGGAAGATATCCTAAATTAAATAAAACACATGAAACTTCTTCTTTTACATATTTATTTATATTTTCATGACCATCAAGTATTAATTTTACTCTATCTATATATCCTTCTTTTTCTAATTTTTTTCTTGTAGATTCTATAGCTTCTTCTTGTATATCAAATGCATATACAAAGCCTTCTTCTCCAACCTTTTCAGCCAAATACTTTGTATCATAACCATTTCCCATGGTAGCATCTATTACTATATCACCTTTATTAATAATATTTTCTAAATAAAATTTATTTATATCTGTAATTTTAGTTAAATGTTTTGCATATGCCATAATATCATTTCTCCCTGCTATTAACTTCATTTCATTTTCATGCTATTTTATTGATTTTAAATATTTTATTTCGTCTTCCGTTAAATATCTATATTCGCCAATTTTTATATCTTTTAATACTATTTTCCCTACAGAAATTCTTCTTAGGTTTAAAACTGGATGATTTATAGCTTTACACATTTTTCTTACTTGTCTATTTCTTCCTTCATGTATTGTTATTTCGCATACTGAATAATTCTTTTCTTTATTTTCTTTAGTTACTCTAATTTTAGCAGGTGCCGTTGTGTAATCTTCTATTTTTAGTCCTTTTTCAAAACTTCTTATTTCATCCTTATTTATAATTCCTTTTACACTTGCCACATAAGTTTTATTAATTTCATGTTTTGGATGAGTAAGTTTATATGTTAAATCTCCATCATTAGTAAGTATCAAAAGCCCACTTGTTTCATAATCTAACCTTCCTATTGGATATACTCTTTCCTTTACATCTTTTAATATATCTATTACACTTGGTCTATTAAACTGATCTTTTACAGTAGTTATATAACCTTCTGGCTTATTCAATACTATATAGACATAATTTTCGCTTGGCTTTACTGCTTTATTATCAAATTCTACTATATCTTTTTCTTCATCAATATTAAAAGATAGTTCTTTTACTATATTTCCATTTACCTTTATTCTTCCTTCAAGAATGATTTCTTCTGCTTTTCTTCTAGATGCAATTCCACAAGAAGCTATATATTTATTAATTCTCATACATAATCCTTTCTTATCTTAAATTATATGTTATTTAATATTTTTATCAATGTTAATTTTGTTACATTATTATACTATACTAGACCTTAATTAAAAACAAGCCAAAAAATTATTTAATTTTCCTAAATAATTGTAATTTCTTTTCACATACTATTAATATGTAATAGCTGATTAAACACTATTTTAAGGAAGTGATTATTATTTCAAAAGAAACTGTAAAATATTATTTAATAGTCGTGTTTATTGGAATTTTATTTTTTAAATTTATTAATACTCCAGCAGATTTTATATCTAGCATTGAAGGATTATTAAGCTTTTTTAGTCCATTTTTACTAGCGATTTTACTTGCTTTGCTTTTAAATCCTCTTGTAATGCTTTTTGAAATAAAATTTAAAACACATAGGCTTTTATCCATTTTTTTATCTTATATATTGATAGGTATTATTTTAGCTTTTGGTATTAGATTGCTAATTCCTTCAATAGCCAATACATTAAATAGATTGATAAATGAAATGCCTATTTACACTGATTATATAAATAATTTTATAGAAAAAAATATGTCAAACATAGATTTTTTAAAAGCTCTAATTCCTCATATACAACATAGCTTAGATAATGCATTAAAAGAAGCTAGTAATTTTATTAGTAGAATTCCTAAAAACTTTTTAATCTATACACTTAGCATATCATCTATGCTATTTAGTATGGTAATGGGCTTTATATTATCTATATATATTATATATGATAAGGAAAAAATTGCATTAGGATTTAAAAGATTACTATATTCTTCTACTACTAGAAACAAAGCTGATGACATTATAGAATTTTTTAGAACTACCCATGATATTTTTTATGATTATTTAATTGGTAGAATTTTAGACTCTCTTATTATTGGTATAATTGCATTTATAGGATTTCAATTTATCATTCGAATAGAAAATGCTTTATTTTTAGCTTCAATAATATTTTTAGCAAATATAATACCTTATCTAGGCCCATTTATTGGAGCTATACCTCCAGTAGCTATGACAATTTTATACAGTCCACAAAAAACCATATGGGTTATCGTATTTATATTTATATTACAACAACTAGATGGAAATTTCATAGAACCAAAGGTTATGGGCAATCAAGTTGGAATAGGAGCTATATGGATAATTTCTGCGATTTTAATAGGACAGTCTCTTTTTGGTTTTATAGGTGTTTTTCTTTCAGTACCTGTAGCTGCTGTTGTAAAAACTTCTATTGATAAATATATTGACAAGAGATTGCAATAATTTCTGTCTTTTATAATTTTAAAAATTAATTATTATCTATTACATTACTATAAAAAAATGAAATTAACTCTTGGCAAAGAATATATGCTAAGAGTTAATTTCATTTACTGATACAAAGTTTTAATTGTTTATATGTAATACTTTACATTTACTGATTATTTGAGTTCTGAGAATTTCCACCACTATCTGACCCTCCGCTATTTTCTGATGAAGGTGGAGTTGGTGTCGGTGTTGGATTGCTTGTATTTGGTTTTTCTTGATTTTGAGAAGAATCATTGTTAGTTACATCTTTGTTATTATTTGAAGTTGTATTTTTGTTTTTGGAATTAGATTTATTATTTTTACTCTTTTCACTATAGGAAGATTTCTTTGCTTCTGATTCCACTCTATACCTATCTTCTCCAGCTGTATCTTTTGCCTTTTTCTTTCTTTCTTCCTCTGCTTCATTCTGTTCTTTTTCTAATTTAGTCAATTCCTCTTTCTTTTTAGATGCTTCATTTTTAATAACAGAGGACCCGTTTTTGATTTTCTCTATAAGCTTAAGTTCTTTAATTGCATCCTCATAATTTGTATCTTTTTCAAATTCATCTACATTTAACATTCTCATAGATTGCATATACATAGCTCTTGCATTTTCATTAGCGCTATCTTCTTCTAATGCAGAGGATAATGCTTCCATAGCTTTTTTATAATCATGTTTCTCTAAATATATTTTTCCTTGTTCAGTTGAACTTATTTCATCTTTTTTATTAAATGAACATCCTACAAGAAATATAGATAATATCGATATCAATAAAATTACTCTTCCTCTCATTAAATCCCTCCTTGTCATATACTTTAAATTTTATCATAATCGGGAAGTTTTTAAAATATTTTATATTTATTACAAGAAAATTGTTAATAAAACAGAAAATAAGTAGATATAACTTGAATAACTATAACAAACTAAAAATTAGTTTAAATCTATAGATATATCATGTAATCTACTTATTTTAAAATTTAATATTTAATTCTTATTCTATATTTCTAAAGATAATAAGTCTTCATAACTTTGTCTTTTACAAATTATCTTGGCATCTCCATCAAATACTGACACTACTGCTGCTCTTGGTATTTTATTATAATTTGAAGACATTGAATATCCATATGCACCTGTTGATGTTGTTATAAGTACATCTCCACTTTTTATATCCATTATATCTATATCTCCAATTAATATATCTCCGCTTTCACAACATTTGCCTGCTATTGTTACATGATTCATAGTTTCATGGTTAATCTTATTTACAATACTGCATTCATAATTAGCTTGATATAGTGAAGGTCTTACATTGTCTGTCATACCTCCATCTACACTTACATAAACTCTAACATCTTTTATATCTTTTATTGAACCTACTGTATACAATGTACTTCCTGCATTTGCAACTATTGATCTTCCTGGTTCTATTACCAATGTAGGTACTTCTATTCCAAGTTCTTTACAGGAATTTTCTGCTTTAGTGATTATAGTTTCGCAGAATTCTCTTATAGTTTTAGGTTTATCACCTTTACTATAATAAACACCTACACCCCCGCCTAAGTCAATTTCTGTCAACTGTATATTAAATTTTTCTTTTATTTCTTTTACCAAGTTCATCATTATATCTACTGTATCTATGTATGGTTCTACATCAAATATTTGTGAACCTATATGAGCATGAAGACCTACCAATTTAATATTTGTATAATCATTCAATTTTTCTATTGCTCTAAACAAATCTCCATTTACTAAAGCAAAACCGAATTTAGAATCTATTTGACCTGTTTTTATATAATCGTGTGTATGAGCTTCTATGCCAGGTGTTATTCTAAAATATATTTCTTGAGTTTTCCCCTTCTCTTCACATAATTTTTCAATTAAATCTAACTCATAGAAATTATCTACTACAAACTTACCTACTCCCAAATCTAATCCCATATTTATTTCTTCTTCAGTTTTATTGTTTCCATGAAAGAAAACTTTTTCCATAGGAAAATTTGATTTATAAGCTGTATATAGTTCCCCTCCTGAAACTACATCCAAACACATGTCTTCTTCATTTATAAGATTACACATATAGAGAGGTAAAAATGCCTTACCTGCATAAGCAACTTTATTTTTTCCATCTTTAGCTTTAAAATATTTTATATATTCTCTACAATTTTGTCTTACTAAGTCTTCGTCAAATACATATAATGGAGTTTGATATTTTTTACTAAGCTCTAGACAGCTTACCCCTCCAATATATAATTCGTTGTCTTTTACAGTCATAGTTCCATGAAGTTTCATAATATCCTCCCTAAGTTTTATATATTAAATACTTCTGCTATTTTCTCAATAGCTACTTGTTTATCATCAGAATTTATGGCACAAGTTATACGAATTTCTGATGTAGTTATAAGTTTTACCATTATACCATTTTCATTAAATATCTTAAATACTTTAGCAGCAACTCCAGAAGTGTTTTTCATACCAAGACCTACTAAAGAGAATTTAGTGATGTTATTATCAATTACTACATGTTCTTCATTTGTATATTTAGATACTATCTTTTTGCACTCTCCTAATTCTTCTTTTGGAACTGTAAATGACACACTTATTTTATCTAAAATAGGTGCAGTTTGACTTATCATATCTACACTTATTCCCATAGTTGCTATATCTTCAAATAAACTAGATATATTTTCTACCTTAAAGTCTTTTATTGTTATAGAGCTATCATCATCACTGGTAGCTAATCCTGTTATTACTTTATCCTCTAATTTCATGTCTTTTCCCCCTCTTATATATGTTCCTTTTACTGTACCACATGTACGTCCAACATAAATTTCAACACCATATTTTTGTGCAAGCTCTATACTTCTTGAATGCATTACTTGTGCTCCTAAACTTGCTAATTCAAGCATCTCTTCATATTCAATCTCATCAAGTTTACTTGCCTTTGAATATTTTCTTGGGTCTGTAAAATAAATTCCATCAACATCTGTATATATCTCACATTTACCATTTAGTTTAACTGCAAGAGCTACAGCAGATGTGTCTGAACCACCTCTTCCAAGAGTAGTTACATCACCATCTTCATTGATTCCTTGAAATCCAGTTACTATTACAACATTCCCTTCATCTAAACTATTCTTTATTCTATTTACATTTATATCGTCAATTTGAGATTTTCCATGAAGTCCACTTGTTTTTATATTTAATTGATAAGCATTATAGCTTATAGCTTTACAACCAAGTGCATTTAATGCTATTGATAATAAAGAGGCTGAAATCATTTCTCCAGTAGACATTAGAGCATCTAACTCTCTTTTACTAGGTTCATTACTCAATTCTTTTGCCAAGTTTATATATTCATCTGTTGATTTTCCCATAGCAGATACAACTATTACCATTTGTGGATTTTCTTTTCTTCTTTCTATTATATTTTCTGCAATTGACTTTATTTTGTCAGTATCTGCAACTGAACTTCCTCCATATTTTTGGACAATTATACTCATGCCTTTTCCCCCTCAAGCTAAATTTTGATAAATAAAAACGCCCAAAGGTATACTTTGGACGTGTGAACTTCATAGACCAAGTAACCTTGTAGCTCACCACTTTAAAAGTGACAGCCTTATGCATATTCTGCATAAGTCCAGAAAACTTGTTTGTCAACAACTTTTCTTCGGCTATAGACCCTTTCATCAATCATCAACACTTACCAGCTACTATTGATTACTCTTGAATATAGCTACCTCTACCCTAGGCTCATTATTATTAATTAATTTATTAATATAGTTTTATCATATTCTATATAATATTGCAACATTTTTTTTACAAAATGTGGCAAATCAAAAAATTTATTTTCTAAAAATATCTTATATACAATTAAATAGTTTATTTAATCCTAAATCTATAAAATTTATACTATACTCATTATCTTCTCTCTCTAAGTCATTTAATTCAGATAAATTATCTGGTGTAACCACCAAAATATTTGGTACTCTAAAAAATGGAATTGTAGATTTATCTATCTTTCTAGAGAGATTCTCATATTTAGAAACATCTATTTCATTATTTAGATCAACATCTACTAAGACCTGCTTTATATTGCCAAATTGATCTGTATATTCAATAAATAAATCATATTTCACATCATCTACACTAACATTTCGGTAAAATCTTTTTACATCACAACCTGCAGTATTAATTCTAACAACTAGTTCTGACCCTACTAGAGCCTTTATTAAATCATCTCCCTTAAAAAGCTTACTACCATTCAAATAGTAAACATATGAGAGGTCCTTATAGTTACGATAATCTACATCACATGGATATTTTTTTAGTGTATACTCACTACACATTTTTCTCAATGTTTTTTTGAAATTTTTTTTATTGTATCTTTTTTGGTCTCCATAAATCTTTCTAAATTGAGCTTCTGTAACACATCTAACCCTGCTAATTAAAAGCAATATCTCTTTTTCCATATTCGTCATAGTACATTCTCCTTGAAGTATTATTTGCAAAGTTGTACTAATATTATATTAAATTTATGACATTAAATTTACAAAGAATTAAAATAAAATAGCTAGTTTTTATAGAATTTATTTCTATAAAAACTAGCTATTAATGCACTAAACAATATCTACAATTTTTTTACTAAGTTACATATTGCTTTGACTTTCAGAATCTTGTGAATTTGTATCTTCATTAGTTCCTGTTTCTTGTTTTGCTTTTTTATCATCAAAATTTGCAATGTTTAAGTTATCAAATTCTGACATTTCAATTACACTAGATTCTTCTTTTGAATATGATATTTTGACTTTGTCTCCAACTTGAGTCAATGGTAATTCGCTAGATACTTTTGAGGTAGCTTTAAATATTATCTCCTTATTAGAATCTAAAGTCACATAATAATTAGTATTTCCTCCTCGCACATCAGGACTTATTCTAGTTACTACACCTTCTATAACTTCATCTTTCATATCATTATCAAGTTTTAAGTCATTGCCTTTAGATTCTAATGAATCTTTATAATTTCTTAAAGCTTCATTTTTATCTTCTCCTATACCAAGTACATTATAATCTTCAACAGATACAAAGGCTACTCTCTTTACAAGACCAGCTTTATCTTTTAAAGATGATACATATGTTGGTTGACCTAATATATTGTACATTACAGGGAATGTAGCTTCATAATTCTTTTCTTGAACATTACCTTCAGCTGATTTCATCGCAGCTGTCTCAGTTGCTCCTGGCTGCTTATACAGTCTAGCTTCTTTAGTTCTAGAGTCAACAAGCATAAATCCAATTGTAGATTCATCTCCACCAGAAGATGTTATACCTGTATACCAATATGACCTATTATCATTTCCATAGACTAGCGATGTCCCTTCTGTTGGCACTAGTACTCCTTTTTCTGATATAACAGAATTTAAAAATCCATTGACATAAACACCCCAGTCTTGAATTTGGTCTGTTACAAATTTTTGTGGTTGTATTCTATCTACCCATTTAGGTGTATTTTTAACATTATAGACATTTATTTTTCCAGTTTCTGCATCAACAGTAGCTATGCCTGTGGCATTTGCTCCTCCATAACCAATTTTATGTTCATATAAACTTACAACCCAATAAGGTCTTCCTTCATCATTTATTTCAAGCGTAAAATCTGTCATACCAACATTTACAATACCATGTATGTATAAATGTCTTTGTAAATCTTGATGTAAATAAGCTTCTGGTTGATATATTATTTTTATTGGTTTTCCATCTATTTCTTGAACTAGTTGAACATCTTGAGGATTACTTGCTGACACCTTCACATATCCACTTGTACCACTTAAAGATGTCACCCATTTAATTATATCTCTATGCACAAGAGGTGCTACCCAGTACAACTCTCCATCCACATTTTGTATATGAAACTTTCCTAATTTTGATACACTACCTATAGCTGGAACTTCTCCAAGTTTTTTATCACCTAATTTCATGGCCATGTCTTCATCTACAAGACGAATGTCATTTACGCTGACAGGACTCATATCATCACTAAATTTACTCTCAGTCACCTTTCCTAATAAGTCTTTATAGGCTTTTGCATGAAGTACAGGTGTAGAAGCTATAAAAGGTACAACTACGACATACACAAGTAAAGCTATTGCTATTGAAAAATTATATTTAGCAAGTTTAGATGTTCTTTCATTTCTATCTAGCATCATATCTAATATTCCTGCTACAACAAAAAATATTATTCCTAATGAAAATAAAGATGTGAAATCTAGTCTAAGTACAGGTAATTTAATAAATGCATAAATTACTACAATTATGAGTGAAACTCCATATGTTTTAAGATATCGTTTCATTTAATACTCCTCTCTATAAAATATTATTATTACTATTATATCCATATATTTACAAAAAATAAATATTTATCATATTTATTATGTATTAAGATATCTTTATACTTTTATTCCACTGTTTATTTATTTCTATTCGATATATATATCAGTAAAATATTATAATCGTGCAAATAACGACAGAAAATCAAAAACTGAAGAAAGTGTTCTAACTAAGATTTACGAATTCTTAATCCTCTCGAAGTTAAACTACCATCTTCAGCCTAATTATTTAGCAATATTTTTATATGATAAATTTTAAAATAAATTTTTTATATGTTTGCCATTTTGGATACATAAGAATGCTGTCTAGAATTATATTCTGACAATAGACCTTCATACTCTAAAGTTAAACCATTTAAATTATAAAAATCATTTGGTGTTACTTCAAAGGCTTCTTTATTCAAAATATCTATTTCACTTTTTTCTAACATATCAGCAACAAAGTTTGAACATACATATTTATATTCAACTTTTCTGTGAATATTCATAGACAAATATATCAATGCCATTATATCATAATAGTAATCTTCTCTATAATCACTAATCAATTTTATATTTTTAAATAGATTTTCATATTGTAAATTATCTACTTCTAATGAATATACTCTACATACAGTGTTTTTTCTTATAGCATATAAGCCTTGATTTATATTTTCTTCAACAAAACCTCCAATAAATGGATTTCTTGGATTTAATCTCCCAAAAGAATACATTGGCTTTAAATTTTCATTTAATGATATTGACACATGTGTATACAGTTTTTTACTTATATTTCTTATTAAATAAGATAATACAGTTCCTGTATATGTTGTTACAATATAAATTTTATTCATCATTTCCCCCCAATCTAGTAATCTAGTAATTAAATAATATTATACACTTACAACTTAATGTCATAAAATATTCTAACATAATAAAGGCTATTTTACAAATTTTGATTTTAAAGTGCTTTAATATTATATAAAATATAATAAAAATATAAATATAAATTTTCTATATTTTTAACCAACAGATGTTTTCTTTAAATTAATCAAATGATTTAGTATATCCTGAGCTTTTCCAGAATCCTTCAGATAACCTAATGCCCCATTTATTTGTGATTTTAAATCTATTTCTACTTCCATATCCAAATCAACATTTCCTTTTTTTATAGATATATTTTTAAGTGTTACTGGATAAAGATAACTTTTCTCTAAAGTAATTTTATTTCCATTAACCTCAAATGGAACCTTTTTATTGTAATTACTTAGTATTTTTTCTAGCATTTTATCACTTATTTTAAATTTTCCAATCATTACATTTTCAAGACTTACAACCAAATCTTCATTTTTTAAAGTGGGTTTTAGTTCAAGCTCATATTGGCTATTGATTAGACCAAAGACCTTATATGGACCTGCCACTTTTATTTTTCCATCCTTCATCTCAACAAAATTATTTTCAAATTCTTTAATTCCGTGTTTATTCATTAATGTATATATTAGGTTTCTAAACTCTTCTTCTGAAACAGATACTTTTCCAACCATTCTAAGTGGATTTTTTACTATTTCCATAGCGTTTATATATGAACCTTTTGATAAATACTCTTCGTCTATGATTTTATTATTTTGTGAACTAACATCATATCTCTCTTTTGGTGTTAGTGTGTATACAACAATACCTGTTAACACTAAAATAATAACAATTAAACTTAATATAATCTTTGCAACCTTTCCCATCATAGTCTCCTTTACAAATCTGTCAACAGATTTAAAATAAATTTAGATAACTAACTTCACATAATATTCTTAACAATATACATATTATAATACAGTCTTTTAAAGATTAATTCAACTAATCTGCTTTTTTGTAAATAAACTGTAAAAAAACATGTTTTTAGTATAAAAGTTAATATTTTGCATAATACTCTTAATTACACCTTTATTTTTTTCTAATCTTGGATTAAAATTAATATTATGCAATACAGTGTAGTGTTCTGTATTATAAGCAAATTAAATAGGAGGTATAAAAATATGTCAAATGAAACGAACTCATCTAACTTTATAAAAAATATTATTATAAATGACCTAGAAACAGGAAAACATGACAATATAATAACTCGTTTTCCACCTGAACCAAACGGATATTTACATATTGGTCATGCAAAAAGTATATGTCTTAACTTTGGACTAGCTAAAGAATTTAATGGAAAGGCTAATTTAAGATTTGATGATACAAATCCATTAAAAGAAGATGTTGAATATGTAGAATCCATAAAAGAAGATGTTAAGTGGTTAGGATTTGATTGGAATGAATTAAATTTTGCATCTAACTATTTTGATGAAATGTACAAAAGAGCTTTAATCCTAATAAAAAAAGGTAAAGCTTATGTATGTGAATTAACACAAGAAGAAATGAGAGAGTATCGTGGTACTCTTACTGAACCTGGTAAAGAAAGCCCTTATAGAAATAGAACTATTGAAGAAAACCTAGATTTATTTGAAAGAATGAAAAATGGTGAATTTAAAGATGGAGAAAAAACATTAAGAGCTAAAATAGATATGTCTTCTCCAAATATAAACCTTAGAGACCCAATTATATACAGAATAGCTCATTCAACACATCATAATACAGGAGATAAATGGTGTATATATCCTATGTATGCTTTTGCCCATCCAATTGAAGATGCAATTGAAGGAATAACTCACTCTATATGTACTTTGGAGTTTGAAGACCAAAGACCTCTTTATGACTGGTTTGTCAGAGAATGTGAAATGGAAAATGTACCTAGACAAATAGAATTTGCTAGACTTAACATAAACAATACTGTTATGAGTAAAAGAAAATTAAAACAACTTGTAGATGAAGGTATTGTTGATGGTTGGGATGACCCTCGTGTTCCTACTATATCTGGGATTAGACGTAAGGGATATACTGCTGAAGCTTTACGTAATTTTTGTAGTGAAATAGGAGTATCAAAAGTTAACTCTACAGTAGACAGTCAAATGCTTGATTATTTCCTAAGAGAAAACTTACAACCAAAGGCTCCACTTGCTATGGGAGTTTTAAGACCTTTAAAATTAGTTATAACTAACTACCCAGAAGATAAGGTTGAAATGCTTGAAATAGAAAACAATGCTAAGGATGAATCTCAAGGTAAAAGATTAGTTCCTTTTTCTAGAGAATTATATATAGAACAAGATGATTTTATGGAAGAACCTATTAAAAAATATTTCAGATTTTTCCCAGGAAATGAAGTTCGTTTAAAAGGAGCTTATTTCGTAAAATGTACTGATGTAATTAAAGATGAAAATGGAAATGTAGTTGAAATACATGGTACCTATGACCCTGAGACTAAAAGTGGTTCTGGATTTACAGGTCGTAAAGTAAAATCTACAATACATTGGGTTGATGCTAAATCAGCTATACCATGTGAATTTAGATTATTTGAGCCATTGATTCTTGATGATTTACCTGAAAATGAAGGAAAGCATTTCTTAGAACAAATAAATCCTAATTCATTAGAAATATTACAAGGTTTTGTTGAGCCTACACAAGTAAAAGATGCTAAACCTTTTGATAAATTCCAATTTGTTAGAAATGGGTTCTTTAGTATAGATAATAAGTATACAACTAAGGAAAAACTTGTGTTTAATAGAATAGTTCCTTTAAAAAGTTCTTTTAAACCTGCTAAATAATTTTTATAACTAAAAAATGAAGACTTAAAATATAAATTACTTCTACTATAAATAAATTTAGTTAGAAGTAATTTTTTATTTTAGTCTTCATCATTTATTTTAAATAATTAACTTTTTCCACTACAGATTCCCATAACCTCTATTCCATCTTTTATACATTCTATATTGAGAGGAAAATCTGGACCTTTTTCCCCATCAATATCTGTTATAAGAGAATCTTTACATTCTATATCTACTTTTTTAGTTTTAAAATATAATATTTCATTTCCATTATATTGGTCTAAGTAATCACCCCTAAGCACACTTATCAAAACTGGTATTGATTTTGGAATTGGCATTCCTTTAAAAATAATTACGTCTAAATATCCATCATCTATTTCAGCTTTATATGCTAAATTTATATTTCCTGCTGTTTTTCCATTAAAAATCAGCATAAGATACATATCTCCATCATAATTCATCTCTTTGGAATATACTTTTATCTTAAACTTCCTCATATACAATGCTTCTTCTATTCCCTTTATATAATAAGAAATTCTTCCAAACGAATTCTTTAAGTCTGTGCTTATTCTTTGTGATACATCAGTAAACATACCTGCACTTGCGACATTTATAAAGTATTTATTATTTACCTTCCCTATGTCTATTTTCTTTGGCTTTGAATTTATGATTTCTTTTATAGCTTCTTTTATATCAAATGGAATTTGAAGAGCATTTGAAAAATCATTTGCAGTTCCTGTAGGTAAAATTCCAATTGGAATCTTTATATCTAACTCTTTCATTGAATTTACAACTAAATCTATAGTCCCATCACCACCTGCTATTAGTATATGGTCATAGGAACTATCTACTTCTTTAAATGCATTATTTACAGGTTCTTTAATATTCAATCTGTAGGGTATCAATAAATAATTTTCTTCTTGATATAATTCTATAATAGTATCTAAATTTGATAATATTTTTTTTTCACCTGAATTAGGATTGTATATAAGTTTTACTTTTTTCATTATTTCTCCTTACTTATTTTATTCTTTTAATATCCAAAGTCTTCGTTTAAGAAAATTACATGTATTCTTTCTGGTGCTAATTGTCTTTTTATAAGTGTATAGCTACAGCAGATTCTTCCTGGACTTGAACAATCTATACAGACACCAGTAGTCTTACAACCAGTATTTGTATTCAGTCTCTTGCAATTTGCTGGAGCAGCTATTGTTTTAGTTCTTTTTATAGCTTCATCTACATCTTTAACTATTTTATTTACACCTGCTACAACTATTACTTTATCTGGTCCATATATCATAGCAGCTACTCTATTTCCATTTCCATCTAGATTGTAAAGTTCTCCATTTTCTGTTATTGCATTAGTACTTGTAAAATAAGCATCTGCACAAAATGATTTTCTGTATATTTCTTTCATTTCTTCTGGTTTAATATCTTTTGCATATCTATCAAGAAAATCATACTTTTCTCTTATAAAGTCAATAACTCCTGTTTCAAATAAAGTCATAGAGCCTCCACAACCTACTAGAGAACCTACTTCTACTATTTCTTCAATTTTTTTAAGAAGCTCTTCTTTATTATTTACTAGATACCCTTTCATGTTATTATTTTCTAGAGATTTTATCGTTTTTTCTATTCTTTTTTCTTTAAGCCAATTTAGATTTTGATCCATCTTAACTTCCCCCTTATTTTCAATATGTATTAGTTTATTATAAATTTTATTTTCTTTATAACTTTATTTTAGTACATCTAAAAAAAAATACAATATAAAACTTTAAATAAGTTTTCCATAAATTTCTTTATAAGACTAACTCATAATTTATAATTAAAAAGGAAAGTAGATGTATTTTTCTACTTTCCCTATATTGTATGTAGTATTATATATTTTCTGAAATCTATATATTAATTATATGCTTTATTTTATTAAATATCACAATTGATTTAAGTGTAATATCATATTCTTTTTTAAACATATAAATTGTATTATTAAGTTTATTATATCCAATTTTAATAAATAATGTCACTAATTTGATGAAGAAGATGCTATAGCTGCACTTGTAGCTGCCATTACACAAGCAACTTGAATAGCAACAACAATATTTAAAAATATATTATTAGCTATAGAATCTATATTATTCTCTTTTTGTATTGAATCCGCATAAATAGAAGCCACAATAGCAGAACTAATCATTACTCTATTGCTTTTTCCTAAAGACCAATTCCCAAAACCTTTTTCTTCTTTAAGTCTATTTGAAACATTTTTTATATTTTCTATTATTTCATTTTCTTTATAATCTAATAACGAAATTGCTCCTATTATTGGATACCCATAATAATTTAACTTACAATCATTCTCTTTAAATGCTTTTTTAAGTTCAATAGTTTTTTTGCATTTACCCATAGTTCTATCTTCACTAAATAAAAGAATTTGAGATAGTGCTTGTAAGTCATTTCCTTTATAAAAACCATTTTTATTTAGAAATTCATAACATTTTTCTATATATTCTAAATCTTCTTCTAAATTTTTTGAATGAATTGCAATAAGTGCTATATTACAATAGTCATCACTAGATGTTAAAAATGGATGTTTTTTCTTCATATATTCGTACACTGTTTTCATTTTTGATATACATGTAATATAATCCATTTTATCTCTATTTTCATAGACTATTGATGCTGTAAGTGGTAGATATGTATCTCCCCAAAACTTTTCATTTTTAAGATTTTTATATATCTCTAAAATCATCTTAAAACTACTTTCTGGATTTGATTCAAATGAAAGTAGTGTTGCCATATAAAATATGTTATATCCTCTAAAGTTAGAGAATAATCCAGTATTTTTTTTAATAAGCTCTATTCGTTCTTCTACTACTCTAGGGCTTATCCTCTTGTTCTTAAGCGTAAACGCAAGTGCACAACTATGTTGAATTAATCCCATTTGCCAAGAACCTTTAATCTCATTTAATGCTTTATAATTTTCTATTAATAAGTTTATTTTTCCATTTATAAAAGTTTGTTCCATATTGCCCTCCCAGTAATATACATTGTTGTATTAATTAACTTAATATCTATTATATATGTAATAAATATTGCAATCAATACATATTACTTGAAGAAGTTCTATTATTCCATAATGATGTATCCTTTTTTATAGTGCCTTCCCATATTATTAACCCTGTCATAATACTCTGATTCACTTTCGTTACTCCATTTGGGTATAAATACATCTATCGCATTAGAATTGCTAAAATACTTACTAGACCCCCTATCCATAACGGTTTTTACTTTACCATCTACAATAATCTTAGTTCCAAAACTCAAGTGATTATTTGCCACAAAACCATCTTCTAAATCATCTCCTGTAGCAGTTATAGCTCCATATCCATTTTCTTGGTTAAGACTGGTGTAATAACTCACTTCAAATGTTATAGGAATTAAATCCTTTATTTTGATTCCTAGCTGGTTTTCTAGCCTCTCTTTTTGCACTTTTAATTTATACTCATCACTGTTTTTATAGTCTTTCATACCTTGATTATATTTAGAATTAAAGTTTTGACCTGAAGTTACTATAGTATCTATATTTACTATAGATTCTTTACAATGCTCCGCATCTATTTTTGTTTCTCCATTTACCAATAATGGAGTTAAACATACACTACATACAACACATGTAATCAATGCTTCTTTAAGCTTCATAAATTCCCCCCTTATTATTTTGATATATTAGCATATTTAATATTATATGTCTACATTTAGATTTAAATGCCACACTCATTTGCTTTAAGAAGTTGTCTTATACTTAATTCACCCTAAACCCTTATAAATCCTCCATCTTAGAATCATATAGTACAAAGCTTTTATGATTAAATATATTTTTTATTAATCTTTTTGATAGCTCAAAACTACTTCTATTTAATTTTTCTATTTTTAAGAATTTAAGAATTTAAATTCTATAATTTTAAAACACATTGATTTTATTTTTTTGAAATGCTATAATTTTTTTAAGAGGTGATTAATATGATAAAAAATACAAAACAAATTACAATTGAAGTTAATGAAGTTTTATTACAAGAAGTATACAAAATGACTAATAATGAAAATAAAGATTTATCAAACTTGATAAACGAATCAATCATAAATTATATTCTTGAAAATAGAAAAGACAATATTGAAAATAAAGACTTAGAAGAAGTAATTGATTTCTACAAAAAAGAGAATATAGAAAAACCTAAAAGTGCAGCAAGAGCTATTGCTGAAGCAAAAACTCATACGTTATATTAAACAAATAAAAAGTTCCTAAAAATTAGGAACTTTTTATTTGTTTAATAGCTATTAATATCTATTTTAATAATATTTATTTCATATTTATAAATACTTATTTAAACAAGAATATAATCTAATACATCGTCATTTAATATACCTAAAACAATCAATATAAAAATAAAATTACAACTTTTAATATACCTAAAAAACAATTCATTTGTATAAATAATAAAAAAATTTTATTTTTCTATTTAATAACCAATATTTAGTTAAATTCTGATTAACTCTAAGTCTAATATAAAATCAAATCTTAATAAATTTAATTTTATATTAGACTTAGAGTATTAAAATGTGTTAGAAAACTAAGAATACTTAATAAAGAAATCTATGTATTTTACAGTTTACTCTACTTTTAATTCATTTGAATAATTATTGTAAAAACTATTTATTTTATGATAATTAAATTTATTTTAAAAATAACTAAAAAGTTTTAGTTTTTATATACTATTAAGTGCCTAAATGTTCATACATTTAAACGTACAATTAATACAAAAAATATATATTTAAAGTTATTCTTGTTGTTAATCTCAACAAACTATTCATCTTTTTTAATATCTTTTACCCATTTTTCAACAGAATTTAATTCTTCCTCATTTACCCCCTTTTTGAACAATGCCTTCATAAAGCTTTCAATAGAACTTCCATGCATATTATCTAGAAAAGTTTTTGTTTCAAAATGTAAATATTCATCTTCTCTAATAATAACTGTATAATGTGTATGTCTATCTATCTTTTTCGCATCTAAGAATTGCTTATTTACTAATCTTGATAAAAGTGTTAGTGTTGTAGTTTGCTTCCAATCATATAGTTTTTCCATAGCTTCAATGACATCTTTTGATGTTACTGTAAAATCTGACCCCCAAATAAATTTCATGACCTTTAATTCTGCTGGTGGTATCTTAGTAATAGTCATATGATTTTACACTCCTCTCAAACTTATATTTTCAGTACTACCCAAACATATAAAATCCCAAAGTAAAAAATAAATTTTATTTTTATATATATTAAGTATAACAGATTATTAAGTTAAAATTCTAATATTTAAGATAATATACCCATTTTATAATCAATAAATATCAATCTTTGAAATAACTATAAATTTATTTCAAAAACTATTTTTGAGTTTATCCATATGTTATAATAAATGTATAAAATTTTGATTGGTGGGTTATATATGAATGCATTTATTAGAAAACGAAACAAGAATTATGTAGTTTATCTCGAATTTACAGATGAAGATACTGGAAAGAGAAAACAAAAGAACATGGGTATTTTTGATAAAAAAAGAGATGCGAGCAAAAGGTTAAATGAAGTAAAGGAAAGTCTATATAAAGATGGCTTTTTAATTCCAAACGAAATCACTGTCTCAGAATTTCTATTAGATTTTTTAAAAAAGTACAGTGAAAATATATCATTAGCTACATACAATAATTATGTTAGTATTTGTAAGAATTATATTAATCCCTCTATTGGTAAATATAAAATACAGGATTTACATCCAATTCATATACAGAACTACATTGATAAACTATCTCATAAATTGAATCCTCAATCAATTAAGATTCATATAAATATATTGAAACTTGCAATAAAAAGAGCATACAGACTCAAATTAGTAAAAGAAAATATTATGGATAATATAGAAACTCCAAGATATAAAAAATTTAAAAATGAAATTTATGACAAAGAGCAAATGATAAAATTGTTGAACTTATCAAAAAATACATATATGGAATTACCTATTAATTTAGCAGTTGGTTTAGGTCTTAGAATTTCAGAAGTTTTAGGTTTAACTTGGGATAATATTGATTTTGAAGAAAATACAATAACTGTAAATAAGATAACAGCTCGAATTAATGGCTCTGTAATTCTTAAAGAACCCAAAACGGAAAGCTCTATTAGAAAAATATCTGCTCCAAAGGAATTAATCTTTTTACTAAAAGAATATAAGATAAAACAAAATAAAAATTTATTAAAGTCTTCTATTAGAAATAGTCGTGACTTGTTATTTTTCAATAAAAAATGTGAACCTATTGCTGAAGATGTTATGAGTAAAAAATTCAAAAGATTTTTAGAAAAGAATGACTTGCCCCACATTAGATTTCATGATTTAAGACATTCACATGTTACTTTACTTATAAATTCTAAGGTACCTATAAAAGTTATCTCAGAAAGAGTTGGTCATTCAAATATAAATACAACCTTAAATGTTTATTCCCATGTTCTAAAAGAAATGGATAAAGAAGCATCTGACAAAATTTCTGAAAATTTATTTAATGCCAATTAATATTACATTTTTTTAATTATAATTACTCTAGCCTTTATCATCTATAAAATTAATTTTTACTACTAATAAAATTAAAGCTAAATTAATATTCAAATTTAATTTTATAATAGAATAGTTAAAATATATTTATTACAAAATAGTTTTAGTATTATAAACACAGCTTCTACTTCGTAAATTAGGAGGATTGTTATGAAAAAAATTATATTCAGAAAAGCTACAACAGATGATATGTTAGGTATTAATAAGCTAGAATTAGATGTTTTTTCGGTAGAACAAAAGATTCCAAAAGATATAATCCCTATTTCTTAAGATATTGATGAAATTTTTATGGAAGCACGTGACACAACAGTTAAAATCATTTGTAGTTTAGGTGGTATTGTTACTGGTAAAGCTGAAGATTTTTATGATGAACCAGTAACTCCTATAACTTTACAAAAAATATATTATCATAAAAGAGAATCTCTATAGACTTATGAAATTATACTATATAATTTTTGCTTATTATGTCTCCAAACATTATTGTAATTTGACCCAATGTAAACAATTAACTTAGATTTGGAGACATATACTTTTTTATAATCTAAAAAATCCATATATATTTCTATCCATGATTCCATTTGTGTTATCTCTATAATTCTTTTTACTAAAGTATATATACTAAATAAAAAACCTCCTAATATTTGATTAAAAACTTACACACTTATATAGCGTATTCTCAAACATTAAAAGGTTTTTATTCTAATAATTATAATTAGTAAAAATTATATTTAAACTAATAATTATTTATCTCTCCCATACATTTTAGCTAATTGTTCTTGTATCTCTTTACTTTCTAAATACTCATCGAAATCCATCTTTCTGTCCATTAGTCCATTTGGAGTTATCTCTATAATTCTATTTGCTATAGTAGATATAAACTCATGGTCATGAGAAGTAAATAAAAGCACTCCTGGGAATTTTTCAAGTCCTTTATTGACAGAAGTTATACTCTCTAGGTCTAAGTGGTTAGTAGGATCATCTAACACAAGTACATTTGCATTTGAAAGCATTAGCTTACTAAGCATACATCTAACTTTTTCTCCCCCAGATATAACTTGAGCTTCTTTTAAAGCTTCTTCTCCAGAGAATAACATTCTACCCAAAAATCCTCTTATAAAACTCTCACTTTTTTCTTCAGAAAACTGTCTAAGCCAGTCAACTAGAGAATACTCTACTCCATCGAAAAACTTATTATGGTTTTTTGGAAGATAATCTTGAGAAGTAGTTACTCCCCATTTATATTCTCCACTATCTGGTTCAAGTTCTCCCATAACTATATTTAAAAGTGCAGTAGTAGCTATTTCATCACCCATAAATACTACTTTATCATCTCTATCCAATCTAAATGAAACATTATCAAGTACTTTAACTCCATCTATAGTTTTAGTTAAATTGTGTACTTCTAAAACTTCATTACCAATTTCCCTAGCAGGTGTAAATCCTACATATGGATATCTTCTTCTTGATGGTTGTATATCTTCAACTTCTAATTTATCTAATTGTTTCTTTCTAGATGTAGCTTGTTTAGCTTTTGAAGCATTAGAACTAAACCTAGCTATGAATTCCTTTAATTGAGCTATCTTTTCCTCAGTCTTTTTGTTTTGGTCTTTAGCAAGTTGTAATGCTAATTGACTTGATTCATACCAGAAGTCGTAGTTTCCAACATACATCTGTATTTTACCAAAGTCAACATCAACTATATTAGTACATATTTGATTTAAGAAATGTCTATCATGTGATACTATTATAACTATAGACTCTTCTAAATCCATTATAAAGTTATTTAACCAATTTATTGATTTGAAATCCAAGTGGTTTGTAGGCTCATCCATTAATAGTATTTCAGGTTTACCAAAAAGTGATTGTGCTAACAACACTTTAACCTTCTCTCCACCAACTAATTCTTTCATTTGTTTGTAATGCATATCCTTAGTTATACCAAGACCCATAAGTATTTTTTCAGCATTAGTTTCTGCATCCCATCCATCAAGTTCTGCAAACTCACCTTCAAGCTCAGCAGCTTTTATTCCATCTTCTTCGCTGAAATCTTCTTTCATATATAAAGCATCTTTTTCATGCATTATACTCCAAAGTCTTTCATGCCCTCTTATAACAACATTTAAAACAGTTTCTTCCTCATATTCGAAGTGGTCCTGTTTTAAAACTGACATTCTTTCTTTATCAGTTATAGATACATTCCCTGTATTTGGTTCTATTTCTCCTGATAATATTTTTAAAAAAGTAGATTTTCCCGCACCGTTAGCTCCTATTATTCCATAGCAATTTCCTTTAGTGAATTTTAAGTTAACATCTTTAAATAGTTCCTTATCACCAAATCTAAGTCCAACACCTGTAACTTGTAACATTAATGTATTTTCCTTTCTTTTTGTTCATAATTTATTTTATCATAAAATTTTGATAACATTTTTATTATCACGTAAACAGCATATTTTTTATACCAAATTTGTGAAATATTTATTAAAATTGTATTAAAGATTGTAAGTTTCATAAAAATTAACAATCTATTATATTATACTTATAAAAAAATCAAATTGCAACTTTATTAATTCTTTTACACACTCTAAATACTTTATTTGAATCTTTAAACTGTTTTAGCTATTAGTTAAAATATAGTTTCTGTATAATTAATCATAGTTTATATATCATTAATACTTAAAAAGAGTACCTAAGTTTGTAAGTACTCTATTTATATGATTTTATATTTTAGCAAAATTACATGCAGGGTAAGTACATACATCACAGTTCATACAAAGACCACCATGACCATATTTAGCTATATCATATTTGTCAAGTTTTTCATCTATTAAAATCCTAGATAGAACTATATCAAATACTGTAGTTTTATGATACATTGCACATCCAGGTATCCCCATAATCGGAACTTCTCCATAATAAGCAAGTAAAAACATTGCTCCTGGTAATATTGGTGAACCATATGTAATTAAGTCAGCTCCAGTCTCTTTTATAGCTGTCGGTGTGACATCATCTGGGTCTACACTCATTCCACCAGTACAACAGATAAGTTCTGCTCCTTGACTTATAAATTCTTTTATTGCATTTTTTATGATATCCTTATCATCTGGACATATAGTTTGGCCTATAACTTCACATCCAAACCCCTTTACTTTTTCTTCTATTACTGGTCCAAATTTATCAACAATTCTACTGTAAAATACTTCATTTCCAGTAGTAACGATTCCTACTTTTTTAGGTTTAAAAGGTATTACTTTGACTATTTTTCTGTTATCAACTACTTTTTTTGCCTCTTCTAGTTTTTTCTCATCTATGACTAGAGGTATGACTCTTGTTCCAGCTACTTTTAGCCCTTTATTTACTACAAAATTATTATGAAGAGTTGCCATCATTATTTCACCAACACAATTTAAATCAAAAAGTGCATCAACATCTATTTTTAAAAGCCCATCACATGCTGCTATAAAATCTATCTTTCCTTCTTTTATTTCACTGAAATCTAAATTTTCTCCAGCAGTTAATTCTTTTAAAAATAAAGCTCCTTCATTTTCATGAATCATTCCCTCTGATTTTTCCCATACATATAAGTTGTCTTTACCAAGAGATAATAAAACTGGAATGTCTTCTTCTTTTACTACATGTCCCTTTTTAAATTTTCTTCCTTTAAATTCTCCTGGTATTATTTGAGTAATGTCATGACATAAAACTTGTCCAACAGCATCTATAGTTTTTATTAATTTCATAATTTGCCCCCTATTCTTTCATAATCCACTTTCGTATCAATATCTAATAACATTTTTTTGGGAACTTCTACATATTTTATTTTTGATGAATTCTTTAAAATAGTTTTCCCTTTTTCATCTTCTTTAAGTGCCAACAATTCCTTTTTTTTGCTAAATGGAAATATAACTGGATTTCCACATACATCTTTGCATCTTGGAATTACTATAAAATTTCTATCTAATTTAAAAGTATTTATAATTTTATCTATATATAAATCATCAATAAATGGTTGGTCTCCCACAAAAAACATATATCCATCACATTTTGAGCTATTTAAAATTCCTAATTTTATGGATTCACTCTGACCTATATTTGCATCTTTATTATCTACATATTTAAAGCCATATTTATTACATAGTGCTAAAACTTCTTTATATTGACTTACAACTACAACTTGATGAAAATTAATTTTACTAACTGCCTTAAGTACATGTTCTATTATAGAACATCCATCATATTCCAATAAAAGTTTATTTTTTCCCATTCTTCTGGCAAATCCTGACGCCATTATTACTGCATTTATCATATATATCATTCCTTAACATTTATAATGTATTGATATTGTTATGATTTTATAGTATCTTTATTGATATTATCTATATATATAATATCACATAAACTATTTTAATACTTCAATATCTTATACAAAAATTTTGTTTTATACTTCCATAAAATATATCTATTTCGCTTTCATGCTCTTTAATAATTTTAATTAAATTTATAGCTAAACTTTCATATATTTCATTTTCGACTTTATTAATAAATAATATTTTTTTCCCATGATAATTTTTAAACAATCCTTTTGGATTTAATACTACATTTTTTAAATTATAAAGGCTTACTGTAGGATTATCATTTATATTACACATATTTAAATTAGTTATTTTTTTAAATTCATCTAACCTATGTATATTTTCTTCATTAATATCCATTCCAAATGAAGTTATATCTAATATACCTATAGTTTTTGTAGTTTTACAATATACTACTGGTTCTCCATCATTCCAACCTTTAAGTTTTTTTCTCTTTGAACCATCACCTTCTATCAAGACCAAATCAAATTTGTCTATCATTTTTTCTAAATCAGATAACTTTATTCCTACTATTTTATTTTCATTATTTATACAGCTTCCACATACTGTTACTCCATGACAAATAGATGGAATAGAAATTCCACCTATTGTCATAAATATATTGTCATAGTCTTTTCTATCAGGTAAATATATTTTAGTAGTTGTTGTAAGTAAAACTTTTAGCTTATCTCTATAAAAATTCGCAAAGTATTTTATAAATGAAGTTTTTCCTCCTGCTCCAACTACAGTTATTATTTCATTTGCTCCTATCATATTTGATAATTTCACACTTTCACCTCTCATAACTATTTCTTTTAAATATCCTAAATTTTATTTATTTGAAATTTATAATTTAACTTTTTTAGTAAAAGTGATTTTTGAAATTCTATAAACTAAAAAGTAAATAGATTCTGTTGTAAACAACAAGGCGGATCCAATTCGCCGCTAAGCTGTAAGCTTATACGCTATCAGTTTATCTTTTAATTATTATTAAGATATTCTTATTCTTTGTGCTTGCTTTAACACCTGAGGATTATTCTGCAAATAAGATAAATCAACTATTTGTGATTTTTTTAATATATTAAGACTTGCATTTACATCTGCGTTTATAATCATACCCTTACTAGATTTATATTGACCACGTGTTATTCTTTCTCCCTTAAATTTGTATTTCTGTACATCATCCAAATTAATATCAGGAAGATAATCATTGGCAAAAAAATCTGATTTACTAGTATAGCTTTCTTCTTGTCTAATGAAATTAATATTTTTTATTTTACATAGGTACTCTAGTTTTCCTTTTATCTCTCCAAAAGGAATTCTTATAAAATTTCTATATATTTTCTTTTCCATATTATCACTTTTTTCTAACTTAGCATTATATCCTACAATTAAATTGCCAATATTATTTTTTACACAGTAGTCAATTATGTAAAAGCAAGTTTTATTTACATAGTCTTTAACCTGATTATTTCTTTTATTCCATACTTTAAATTGTTTTCTTGTAATTAAACTTATATTCTTTTTTAATTTTAAAGCCTCTATTTTATCGTTTTGCTTATTTGCCCATTGATTCACAGACTTAAGCCTTCTCCCATCTATAATAAAACTATCACCTAAATTGGTAGTACAAGTACATAAGTTTTCTAAACCTAAATCTATTGCCAGTGCATTTTTTTTATTTGAAACTTCCTCTGATTTCGGTATTTCATAACAATACTGAATTTCAAAGAACCTAGCCTTATGTTTAGGTATTATTCTTATTTCCTTAACTTTTTTGTCTAATATATTATTTGGAACTTTTATACTCACCTTTCCATACATTTTTTTAAATGCTGGAGACATAGGAACATTTAAAATTCCATCGTCTTTAATTCTTATTTGACCTATTATTATACTAAAAAAACCTTCTTTGTCTAAATACTTAGGTGATTTTATTCCTCTAAAATCATACTTGCCTTCTTTAGCTAATTTAATTAAACCAAAAAATGACCTAAACGAACTATCAACTTCTTTTAGTATTTGTTGTGCTACATTACTATTGAGTAGTTTATAGTTTTCATTTTCTTTACACACATGATAATTAGCTTCATAATTAAGATGCTCTCCTTG
Source organism: Clostridioides sp. ZZV14-6150 (assembly GCF_020657875.1). Lineage (NCBI taxonomy): Bacteria > Bacillati > Bacillota > Clostridia > Peptostreptococcales > Peptostreptococcaceae > Clostridioides > Clostridioides sp. ZZV14-6150. Next base: position 279,007 of record NZ_JAGWDA010000002.1, read on the forward strand.
ATTAAAGTAATGTTGTCTGACATTATATGTACCAACATTATACAAATTCTTTGCTAAAAAGCACATCTCTCGCAAAGCCTGATATTCTTTTTTAGTTAAATTTTTTAATTGTTGTCTCTGAGTCCCATAATGTATGTTTTTTGTTCTATTTGGCATAAACTCACCTCCTTTAACTCTTACTCTATTAGACATTATATATGGTATTTTTAGAAAGCACCATATATAATGTCTATTCAATTACTTTATTTTACAAAATAACTTAATTTTATACTTTATAGTATATCATTTATTAAATTTATTTGTTATTGTTTTTCATACCCATGTACACTTTTTCAAAAGTTATAGGAAGCTCTCTTATACGAACTCCAGTAGCATTAAAGATTGCATTTGCAATTGCTGGTGCTGGCGTATGTATAACTATTTCTCCTAAAGATTTAGCTCCATAAGGTCCTCCTGGGTCAAAATTATCAGCAAAATCTACCAATATATTTCCTACTTCTTTTTTTGTAGGAACCTTATACTGCAAGAAACTGTCTGTCAATAACTTTCCATCTCTATCAAATTTAGGGTCTTCATACATTGTAAACCCTATTCCCATCATTACTCCACCTTCTACTTGTATTCTAGCTAATGTTGGATTTATAACTGTACCACAGTCTGGGACACATGCAAAATTTATTACCTTATATTCCCCTGTATTTTTATCTAATTCTATTTCAGCAAATCCTGCTATAAATGGTTTTATTCTTTTTAACATACCAAATGATTCTGTTGCTTCTAAAACAACTGGTACATCGTCACTTGAAAACCCAATACCTCCAACTGACTCTCTTCCTAATTCCTCTAATAACACAAATTTACTCTCATCATTCTTAACAAAAATTCTATCTTCACTTAACTCTAAATCTTCTTTTTTAGACCCGAGTTTAGATTCTGATATTGAAAGTAATATTTCTTTTAATTTGTTTGCTGTTTTTATTGTTGCATTTCCTGTAACTGTTGTAGTACAAGAAGCAAATGCACCTGTATCATATGGACATAGGTCCGAATCACCTGTATAAACAGATATTCTATCTACAGTCGTATTTAAAGTCTCAGCAGCAATTTGTGCTTGAATTGTATCAGCTCCTTGGCCTAAATCAGCAAGACCAGATAATAACTTATATGTCCCATCTTCATCCATTCGTATAGTCACTGTTGCCATATCCACACGTGGTATACCAGAACCATGATTTGCCACTGCCATACCTACTGCCCTTACCTTGTTATTGCCTATATCTTTACACGGATATTTATCATCCCAATTAATTAATTCTTTCCCTTTTTCTATACACTGTTTTAATTCACAGCTTAGTATTTCTTCTTCTGCTGCTTTTCCATTAGTATATCTATCTATTATGTTTTTAACTCTAAATTCAAGAGGGTCTATACCAACCTTATTAGCTAATTCATCAATAGCACTATCTATTGCAAATATGCCTTGTGTAGCTCCATAACCTCTAAGTGCACCTGCTGGCAATCTATTAGTATATACTGTTCTAGCATCAAATCTAACAGCATCAATATCATTATATATTGGTAATGTATTATGACCTGATTCTGAAGAAACAGAAACTCCATTACCACCATAGGCACCTGTATTATTTAGTGATTTTAATTCTATCGCCTTTAAATTTCCTTCTTTGTCTGCACCTACTCTAACATCAAAAAACATTTCATGCCTACTATTAGAACCTACAAAAGTTTCACTTCTTGTAAAAACAAATTTTGCTGGTCTTCCAGTTTTCATAGTCACAAATGCAGTAAATATATCTGTTGCTGCTATATTCTTTCCTCCAAATCCACCACCTATTCTAGGCTTTATTACCCTTATTTTAGAAGAAGGAATCCCCAATACTTTTCTAAGTATTCTCTTTACATTGTGTGGTGATTGTAATGATGACACAACAACAATCCTATCATTTATATCTTTATATGCATATGACCTATGAGTTTCCATCATACAATGTGATTGACTTTGAGTCTTATATGATGCTTCTACCACAAATTCACTTTCTTTAAGCTTAGCCTCAACATCACCAAACTCGAAAAACTCTTTTGATACTATATTATTTTTTGCATCTAATCCAAAAGGATATGGTTCTACTATATCTTGTTCTGGATGTATAATAACTTCATTTCCTTCTGCTTCTCTTGCATTAAATACAGGCTTTAAAGTTTCATACTCTACTTTTATCATTTTTAAAGCTTTAATGGCTGTTTTTTCATCTTCTGCTGCTACTAATGCTACCTCATCTCCAACAAATCTAACCGTATCTTCAAGTAAGACTCTATCATAAGGAGATGCTTCTGGTTCTGTTTGACCTGGAACACAATATCTAACTTGTGGGACATCTTTATAAGTATAAATTCCTACAACTCCTGGAATTTTTTCAGCTTTTGACGTGTCTATATTCTTTATTTTGGCATGTGCATGTGGACTTCTAAGAAGTTTAACAGTCAAAACATCTTTATGCATAATAAGGTCTTCAGTATATAGAGGCTTTCCTGTCACAATTGCTGTACTATCTATCTTTCTTATCCCCTTATTAATCATTATCTATTACCTCCCTCAATAGCACTATACATCCTCTTAACTAGCGCACTTGCCATATCTATTCTATACTCTTTGCTTGCTCTCATATTACTTCCATAAATTAATTCTTTACCTACAATAATAGATGCTTTATCTATATCCTTTTCTTTACTCAATATATTACTTGCTTCAAGTGCTAATTTAGCCCTTTGAGGTCTTGCTCCAATTGCTATTTTATAAGTATCATTTTCTTTTAACATAGCTGAATTTAATATAGCAAAATCTCCTGTACATTTTCTTATTGAATCAAACACAGCTACTGCATCTTTCTTAGGAAGTATTACTTCAATTAATATATCTTTATTTAATTCACTATCTAAAAACTCATTTAGCTCTAATATTCCACTATTGTATAACCTTACCTTCGCACCAACAACTAAAAGTACTGGAATCAAGTCAGAAAAACCATATTTCGAAAATACACTAGCTCCAATTCTTGCTCCTTGTCTAAATTGAACACCAACTATATTAGAAACAGCACTTGAGACTATTCCACTACAATAATTTTTAATAGTTTTATTTATTTCTAAACTTCTCAAAGATGTATCTGCTCCTATTAGTATATTTTTTTCATCCTCTTTTATATAGTCTAGATTTATATCCTTTAAATCTATGGCTGTTCCTATGTTTTTATTGCTTAATTTTATAAATCCGCAACCACCTAAAATAACATTATTTTTTTTAGAAATTAAAATTTTATATGCTTCTTCCAGGCTTTGTGGAACAGAATATTCTTTTATAGTAACCATCTTATCCCCCTTATATCATATTTATTAAAACTTGAAATCTATTAAGTACATTGCTTTAATTTTTATAAATATATAGTAATCTTAATTTAGTTCTATTAATTTTTTACTCTATATATTTTCTTTTTTATCTTTTTTATTTTTATTGTCCTTACCTTTTGAAAATTTTATCATATATAAACCTTGAACTATTATGGCAACCATAGCTCCTGAAACTACACTCGAATCTGCAAGTAATGTTTCTATAAATTTTGGAGATTTTTCAAGCACTTGAGGAACCACCATAAATCCTATGCCAGCTGCCATAGAAAGACCTAATATCATACTATTTTCTTGATTAAAACCATCCATGCTAACAAGTCTTAATCCAGATGTTGTAAGAGTTGAAAATATTACGAGTGTTGCTCCTCCAACCACACAAGGAGGTATTGTTCTGATTAAATTAGCTAATAAAGGTGATACTCCTGCCAAAAATAATCCAATTCCTCCAATAGCTAATACAAATTTACTTATAATTTTTGTATTAGAAACGATTGCAGAATTTTGACCAAACATCCCCATTGGAGTAGCAGAAAATAATGCTCCTATTGTAGATAATACTCCATTTCCTAAAACAGCAGAAGAAAGTTCTTCATCTGTCACTTGTCTATTAAGCCCTCCTACTGCAGAAAGTGTACATGCTCCCATAATATCAGCTATTTCAACCAAATATATTATTGAAAACATTACTACAACCTCAATCTTTATATCTAATCCAAAAACAAGTGGTTTTGGAAGTGCAATCAAAGTAAACTCTTGAATTGAAGAAAAATTTACTATTCCCAACATTAGAGATAAAATATATCCAAAAATTATGCTAACTAGTATTGATGCATCTTTAAATAATCCTTTGCCATATTTATTTAATCCTAATATCATAAGTGATACAGCTATTCCAACTATAAAATTAATTGGTTGTCCAAATGTCTCATTCCCCATACCTCCAGCCAAGTTTTTTATTGCTATTGGGAAAAGTCCAAGACCCATACATGCAACTATCGTGCCAGATACAACTGGAGTAAATATAAATCTTATTTTTTTAAGACCAAAACTAATTATGATTATTACTATACCAGCAATTATTTGAGAACCAAATAACACAGGTAATCCATACTTGCCTGCAACAGAAACTCCAGCTCCTATGAACATTGCTGTAGCTCCCATTATAACTGGTATTCCTCCTCCCAATTTAAACCCTTTAAATAGTGGTATTGGATATAATTGTAACAAAGTTGATAATCCTGCAAAAATTAATGCAGCTTGAATCAATAGTGTAGACATTTTATAATCAAGTCCAGCTACATTTGCAATTAATATTGCTGGTAAACAACTACCTATTACCATTGCCATTAAGTGTTGTAACCCCAAAGGTATTGATTCCTTTAGTGGTGGTATTCCGTCTAATTCAAATTTTGATGTACTTTTTGCTTTCATAATAAAAACTCCCGTTACATAAAACTTATTGAATTATATAAATACTTAAAAATTTAATATATTAAATTAAATGACTTTTATAAATCTTACTATACTCAGTAATACATTTAAGTTTTCATACTTAAAAATCATGTGCAACAAATTTAATTATTAACAATCAAATTTATTCTATTATTTTGTATATGTTTTATAGTGCTTTACAAATATAAGAGTATTATAGCTATGGACCCTAAAATTTTTTACAACAATTCTAATCCAATCTAAATCTTTCAATCTTAATCATTATAAGTTATAAGTTTTCATAAGTATTTATATCTTGTAAGTTTTAAACATTTACCTATAAACGCTACTTTATAGATGTCACTTTAATTTTTAAGTGACTTCATACTTTCATATGAGCGTAGACTATTTCTTCATCTTCAGCATTACCTGTTAAGAGCAACCCGTTTCCACTATCAATCGCTTATAGTGTACTCTCTTTCGAGATAGTCGTTTGACCTTCCTATTTCTAGGCTTGGCGACCAAATGTCCATTGTAAAGTACTTAGGCTCTCACCATATACCATCCTTGCTATTGTTTCTGGTTTTCACCACATTCATAAAAGTTTCTTTCTATCTTTTATTGTAGTTGCAAGGCTTTAGGATTTACTGGTTTTAAAGTTGTGTCCTACATAAATTTCTTTATGTACGGGGCTAAAAGTACAACTTATTTAATATACTTTTTTATTACCCCCTGTAAATAATATTATTTACTCTTTCACTGTTTTTGTTATTAAATTAATTACATAATAATTAATTTGAGCATAAAATAATTTTCAAATTGAAAATCAAAATATTTATGAATATTTTATAATATAATTATCATAAGACAGAAAAACTTAATAAGCTATGTATCTCAGTTGTACCCATGTACTCTCCTTTACTATATTTGTATCTGCAACATAAAACATACAAGTTTCTATCTAGCTTATAGATATAAACCAATATCTATAATTAAAAATAGTAATAGTATTGTATAATACAATCTATGTATATTACTATTTATTATTTCTATAGAGCAATTTTAATGCCAATGTTTGCATACATTTGCATAGAATAAATTTTTTATACTTTCATTGATAAAAATTTACTTATTCCAACTGTTCTGTAATTTTTTATTAAGCAAATTTTAAATTTTATTTTTATGATATTTTTATAATTACATAAAAAAAAAGACCAAAAGTATTTTTCAAGTGATCTTTTCTCAAATTTTTATTTTAATTTCTAAAATTTATAATAAATAGTAAGATTATTATAAGCATCTATATTGTATATGAAAGTTTATACTTTTATGGATGATAAGTTAATGTAATTAAAAGATTATCTAGCTGATTTTAGTTTTACAATATCGCTCCAATTTTTGCTGGTAGCTAATTCTACTAAACTTAAATCTCTTCTTATTTCGGAAACATCTTCTTTTATGGCGTTTGTATCACCTTTTATATGTGCTATACTATGTTCCATATTATCATGAGTAGCTTTATTTATTTCAGAGTTATGTAATAAACTTCCTAAAATACTATTTTGTTCAATTTGTTGTTCTTTAATTGATTTACCTTCAGATTCTAAGGCATCTACTTTAACAGCTATTTCATATAGTTTTTCATTAACTATAATATTTTCTGCTTTAATTTCACTTATATCTTTACTTGCATTACTTATTTGATTTTGCATAGAGTTCATTTCTAATTTAACTTCATGTAAATTATCTTTCACTACATTTATTTCTTGTTTTACTTCATTCATTTCTTTCTTCATTACACTTACTTCTTGTTTTACTTCATTCATTTCTTTCTTTATCACACTTACTTCTTGTTTTATTTCATTCATTTCTTTCTTCATTACACTTACTTCTTGTTTTACTTCATTCATTTCTTTCTTCATTACACTTACTTCTTGTTTTACTTCGCTCATTTCTTCTTTCATTACACTTACTTCTTGTCTTACTTCTGACATGTCATTTTTCATTATACATATTTCTTGTTTTACTTCACTTATTTCTTCTTTCATTATACTTACTTCTTGTTTTACTTCTGACATATCATTTTTCATGCTAACCACGTCTTTATTTATAATATGTAATAATTCTAAAATTTTATCTTCCACTTACATCACCATCCCTATTAATTATTATAACATCTTATACAAATGCTATACAATGTTAACATATATATCTAAAATAGTTATCATAAATTTAATTAATAAAATTATTACTTATAATTACTACAAAAAATAATTAATATATATATATATATATCTAAAAATAATAATTACAAACAAAAGGATACCATTTTAATATGGTATCCTTTATTTGTATCTAAATTTTTATCTTTTAAAATTATATTTTTTATAAAACATCTTATGCATTTAATTCTGGACATGAAATTTTTCTTCCAAGTGCTTTTGGTTTACATACTGATATGCAAAGACCACAATATCTACATTCATCTTCATTCAATTCCATCTTATCATTTAATTTTCTAGCTTGATATGCACACACTCTTTCACACATCTTACATTTAGTACATTTTTCTTCATCATAAGTAAATTCAAAACTAAGTCTTTCATTTACCTCTCCCATATGCTTATGTACTATCCCACAAGCATTTTCTATAGTTCTATATCCTAGTCTTTCAAGATTAGAATTTAGGTCATTGTGTATTTTAGCTATTACTTGAGCTCCTTTTAATATTACTACTGAGCATATACCAACAAAGTCAGCACCTGCCATAATCATCTCTAAAGCATCATCTCCACTTACACATCCACCTAATCCAATTATAGGTATATTTACTTCTTTTTTTATTTCATATATTCTTTGTAGAGTTATTGGTTTAATAGTTTCTCCACTTAAATATCCAATTCCATTTCCACCTAATAAAGGTTGCCCAGTTTCTATATCTATTCTAAGTGCTGGTCCTACAGAATCACAAGCAGTTATTGCATCTGCTCCTGCTTCTTCTAATTTTTTAGCAAAAGCCCCTATTTCATCTATCATAGGAGGAAGTTTAACTATTATTGGTATATTCACTCTCTCTTTCGCATCTTTAAGCATTGGTATTAAATCTCTATAGTCATAAGATACCAACTCGATAAAATCAGCTCCTGCATTTGCAACCTTTTCTACTAGTTCACTACTTTCTTCTATTGTATGACCTATTGAAGCTATACATACAGTTCCATCTTTTTTCATTTGTGGTATTTCAAAATCTATCCATTGCTCTGGTTCAAAATCTGTCCATTTCTCATTATTTAAAAGAGCATTGGCTGTATTTCTCACCATATGAGGTGCTGGATTTATAGCTCTTTCTTTTCTTATTGTCTTAGTAACAACTGCCCCTGCTCCTGCATCACTTAGTATCTTACATCCAGCTGCACTATATGTCAACGGACCTGAACCTATTATAAAAGGTGATTTTAATTCTTTCCCTAAAAAATTATACATTATTTACTTCCCCTTTTCATATTTATTTACATTTATTAAAACTTCCAGAATTCACAGGCAACATCTTTCATTTCTTTAACAATGGCTTTTTTATCTAAGTCAACTAATTGTTTTTCTTTTAAAATATGTTTACCATCTATGTATACATTTGATATAAATTCTTTTTTACCTTGCACTACTATCTGGTCAAATATATTATCAAGTGTTACAGGAGTTTTAAATTCATCTTCCATAACTACTATATCTGCTTTATTACCAACTGTTATTTTTCCTGATTTTTGAAGCCCTAATGCATAAGCACCATGTTCTGTTGCCATCTTAAATACTAAACTTGCTGGCATTACAGACGCATCTTCTTCAACTGATTTATGCATTAAAAACGCACCTCTCATAACTTCAAAAAAATCATTTATATATCCATCTGTTCCTAATGCTACTTTTATACCTTTTTTAATCATTCTTGGAACTGGAGAAAAACCGCCACCTACTTCACAGTTACTAAGAGGCATGTGAACTACCTTTACACCTTTCTCCTTTAATATGTCTATCTCTTCATCATCTACTTTTACACATTGAGACGCTAATACAGTCTCATCTAATATATCTAAATCATTGTAGTAATCAACTGCTTTTTTATTAAAGTGTTTTTTAGAGTAGTTTGGTTCATATATACTCTCACATAAATGGAATTGCATTGGTGCATTTAATTTTCTTGCATCTTCTTTAGCTTTTTTGATAAATTTATCTGAACATGTAAAACTAGTATGTGTACACATTATTCCATTTATTAATTTACTGTTTTCTCTGCTCCATTTTATTAAATTAGAATTTTCATCTAAACATCTTAATCCATTTTCATAACTTATTCTTTCACAACTTTCTAGAGATAAAACTGCTTTCATTCCTATTTCTTCTAGTATCTTACCTTGCTCAATTAAAGTTCCTTTTTCTGTATTTGGAGCTTCTAGAGTGTCACAAAATGCTACTACACCAGATTCTATAAGTTCTATTGCAGATGCTTTAGTTGTGGCTTTTACTTCCTTTAATCCTATTCTATTTTCTATAAACGGCCACCAATAGTCATTTAAAAATCCTTCGAAATCAGTAAAATGTACATTTGCTGGTATTCCTCTAGAAAGCACTCCATATTGATGCATATGCCCATTGATAAAGCCTGGCATTACTATAGCATCTGATTTATTTATTATCTCTGTAATATCTTTATATTTTAATTCAACTTCTTCATTTGGCAATATATCTTTTATAATGTCATTTTCTATTACAACGGCATAATTTGTATATATTTCATCAGCAGAAGATATTAAGTATTTACTTTTTATAGCAACCATTTATTTACCTCCCTGATTTAGTTTCTTCATAGCCATATAAACCTTTTCAGAAGTTATAGGAAGTTCTCTTATATTCACACCCACTGCATTAAAAATTGCATTTGCTATTGCTGGTGCTGGTGTATGAATAACTATCTCTCCTAAAGATTTTGCTCCATATGGTCCTGTTGGTTCATAATTATCCACAAAGTCTACTAATATATTTCCTATATCCTTTTTTGTTGGAACTTTATATTGTAACAAATTAGAAGTCTGAAGTTTCCCATCAGAACCATGTCTAGGGTCTTCATACATTGCAAGCCCTATACCTTGAGTTACTCCTCCTTCAACTTGTATTCTGGCAAGTGCAGGATTCATAACTGTACCACAATCAGTTGAACAAGCATAGTTTATCACTTTAAACTCACCTGTTGTTTTATCTAGTTCAATCTCTGCAAAACCTGCTAAGAATGGTTTTGCACTCTCTTTTATACCATAAGATTCAGATGAATATAAAACATCTTGATTTCCACCACCAACAGATTCTCTTCCTAATTCACTTAATAAAACAAATTTTTCTACGTCCTCACTATGACAAACTCTATCTTCATATAATATTAAATCATCTATTGGTAAGTCTAATTTTTTCTGAGCCACTTTTAATATCTTTTGTTTCAAACTTTCAGCAGATTTTATTGTAGCATTTCCAGTTACATAAGTAGTACAAGAAGCATATGCACCAGTATCATATGGACACATATCTGTATCTCCTGTATAAACGGAAATTCTATCAATAGATGTATTTAATGTCTTGGCAGCAATTTGTGCAAGTATTGTATCAGAACCAGTTCCTAAATCTGAAGACCCAGAAAATAACTTGTAAGTTCCATCCTCATCCATTCTCATATTGACTATTGCCATATCTATATTAGCTATACCAGAACCATGAGTTCCAACTGACATTCCAACAGCTCTTACTTTATTATTTCCAATGTCTATAACAGGGTATTTTTCATCCCATCCAATTAGCTTTTTACCTCTAATTATACATTCATCAAGTGCACAACTTCTTATTGGAAAATTCATTATTCCGCCTTCAGTTTGCTTTTTTATAATATTCTTCAACTTTATTTCTGTTGGGTCCATATTAAGTTTATGTGCTAATTCGTCTATTGCACAATCAAGTGCAAATGTCCCCTGAGTTGCTCCGTATCCTCTCAACGCTCCCCCTGGAACCAAGTTAGTATATACAGTTCTTCCATCAAACTTTATTGCAGGTACATTATTATATGTTGGAAGTACATTATGCCCTGACTCGGAACAAACTGAAGGTCCATTGTCACCATAAGCACCTGTATTGTTTAATGCTTTCATATCTATAGCTTTTATATTTCCTTCTTTATCTGCTCCAACTTTTATGTCAAAGAACATCTGATGTCTAGTGTTAGTCATTGCAAAAGTTTCTTCTCTAGTATATATAAGTTTTGCTGGTCTTTTCGTCATCCAAGTTACAAATGATGCATATATCTCTGTTACAGCTATATTTTTTCCACCAAAACCTCCACCTATCCTTGGTTTTATTACTCTCACCTTTGAAAGAGGTATTCCTAATGCTCTAGAAACCTGTCTTCTCATATGATAAGCTGATTGATTTGCAGAAGTTACTACTAGTCTACCATTAGTGTCTATATACGTGTAAGCTCTATGAGTTTCCATCATACAATGTGCTTGTGATTGAGTCATATAAGATTCTTCTACTATTACATCACACTCTTTAAACTCTTTTTCTACATCACCTTTACCCATTTTCTCTCTTGATACTATATTTTTTGTAGCATCTAATCCAAAATCAAATGGACAAAATAAGTCATCTTCTTCATGTATTAAAATTTTATTACCTTCTGATTCTCTTGCATCTAATATTGGTGTCATTACTTCATATTCAACTTTTATGAGTTTCATTGCTTTAATAGCTGCTCTTTCATCTTCAGCCGCTATTATAGCAACTTCATCTCCTACATATCTCACTATATCTTCAAGTATTAATTGGTCATGAGGTGATGCTTCTGGATATGATTCTCCTACCATTGAATATCTATAATTTGGTACATCTTTGTAAGTAAATATATCTACTACACCTTTTACTTTTAATGCATTTTTTACATCAATATTTTTTATTTTTGCAAAAGCATGCGGGCTTCTAAGAAGTTTAACAGTCAAAACATCTCTATGAAAAATTAAATCTTCAGTATATATTGGCTTACCAGTAACAATGGCTTCACTATCTATTTTTCTTACTTCTTTATTTACCATTAAACTCACCCCCAATACTATTATACATTCTAACAACTAATGCTTTTGCCATATCTTGTCTATACTCTTTACTTCCTCTTATGTTACTTCCAAATGAAAGTTCTTCACTTGATATATCTCCAGCTTTGTCTGCATCATTTTCTAAACTTAGCACTTCACTTGCTTTGTAGGCAATCTTTGCTCTTCTTGGTCTAGCTCCTATTGCAATTTTATAAGAATTTCCTTCTTTTAACATTGCCCCATTTAATACTGCAAAATCACCTGTACATTTTCTTATTGAATCAAATACACCTATAGCATCTTTTTTAGGTAATATAATTTCTATTAATATATCTTTTTCAAGCTCACTTTCTAAAAAGTCAGCTAAATTCATAACCCCTTTTTTATATAACTTAACCTTTGCATCTACTACTAGTAATGAAGGTATTAAATCTGAAAATCCATACTTAGCAAATACGCTAGCTCCCACTCTAGCTCCACTTCTAAATTGAACTCCTACTATATTAGAAACAGCGTTTGAAATTACTCCACTACAGTAATTTTTAATAACCTTATTTAATTCTAAAGTTCTTAAACTTGTATCTGCTCCAATTAATATACTATCCTCAGTTTCATTTATATAATCTAAACCTAGGTCTTTTAAATCTATTGCTGAACCAATATTTTTGCTACCTAGTTTTAAAAATCCGCAGCCTCCAAGTATTATGTTGTTTTTTCTTGATATTAGCAGTTCATAAGCTTCATCTAAACTTTTTGGAACTACATATTCCTTTATAGTTATCATATTCTCTCCCCATATCAATTTAATTTTCACTTAAAAAGTTTAAGTGTTCAAATATTTATGTATTGCTCTTAGTTGACCTTTATATCCTGTACATCTACAAAGATTTCCATTTACATAATCTATAACTTCTTCTTCTGTTGGATTTTGAAGTTCTCTTTTCATTGCTAAAACCATCATTATAAATCCAGGAGCACAAAATCCACATTGGTCAGCTCCTTCATCCGCAAGAAAATCCCCAAATTTCTTAGCTTCATCTACTACGCCTTCAAGTGTTGTAATACGTTGTCCCTCTACTCTAGCAGTAAGATAATTACAAGACAACACAGCTTTGTCATTTACCATTACTGTACATAGACCACATGAGCCAGTATCACATCCTTTTTTAACACTTACATATCCATTTTCCCTTAATGTATCTGCTAAAAAATCATCTGGTCTTATATTCAATTCTTTTTCTTTATTATTTATGGTACATTTGATAATCAAATAAATCACCTCAAAACTAATATTTTTAAGTTAAAGTCTATACTACACTTAATTTATTTAAGAATAATATTATATTTATTAATAAAGGTTATTCCATTTATGACCTTCCATTCTATTCTTTATAGCTCCTCTTACACAAAGTCTCTCAGCTGTATCTTGAGCATCTTTTAATACTTTTTCTTCATTAGTTGTTAATATTTTTGAGTCTTCCATTATTATATTTCCATCCACTATAACACTCTCTATATTTTTCATGCTAGAAGAATATACTAATGTAGACACCGGATTATGCATAGGTATTGCTTTTGGTGAAAGCATTGGATTAAATATTAGTAAATCTGCTTTTTTACCAATCTCTAATGAACCTATCTCATCTTCCATTCCAATAGCTCTTGCTCCATCTATAGTCGCTAGTTCAAGAACTTTTTCTGCTGACATTGCTAATGGGTCACATTTATTAACTTTATGTTGAAGTGCTGTTAATTTCATAAGTTCAAGCATATCTTGAGAGTTATTACTAGCAGCTCCATCTACGCCTAAGCTAACTGTTATTCCTTTTTTAAGCATTTCTGGTACTGGTGCAACTCCTGAAGATAAATACATATTACTTGCTGTGTTATGAGATACCTTCATGTCATATTTTTTAGTAAGTTCCATATCCTCTTCAGTTAAATATACACAATGTACCATAAGCACATTTGGTCCAAGTATTCCTAATTTCTTTAAAACATCTATGTCATATTGCCCATGCAATTCTTTTGCTGCTTCTCTATCAAAAGGAGTTTCTGATATATGTACTGTAAATAAAGCATCATCATATTCTTTTACTACTCTCCATAGCATCTCAAGCATTTCTTGAGAATTTGACCATATTGCTGCTGGAGCTACTCCTATTTTGATTCTTCCATTCTCTGTATTGTGGTGTTTTTCAAACAATCTTCTTACATCTTTTTCAACCGTTTCTACATCTTGCATTATTCCAGGATGAACTCCAAATTGAGCACCTGTATTCATACATCCTCTTCCAAGTATTCCTCTTATTCCTAATTCTTTATAAGCATCTATTATTCCATCACAAAGACCTTGTTTACTGTGAGGGTACATATAGTCAACCATTGTTGTTATACCACTTCTAAGACCTTCCACACAGCCAAGCATTGCAGCATCATAAGTGTCCTTTGGCTCTAAATAATTGGCTGCTGGAAATGTCATAGTTTCTAGCCAATCTTTAAGTACCATATCATCTCCTAACCCTTTTAATAAAGTTTGGAATAAATGATTATGTGTATTTATAAAACCTGGGAATAGGACTTTGCCTTTAGCATCTATTACCTTTTTAACATCAGTGTACTTACTTTCTATTTCTTTAGAATTCCCAATATCTGCAATCTTGTTATCTTTTACTACTAATGCCCCATCAAAAATAACTTCTCTCTCTTTGTTTACAGTTACTATTATGGCATTCTTAATAAGTATATCTATCATTCTTATTTCCCCCCGCATTATTTAGTAATTTTTCTTTTAATATATTGACCTGTTGGTTGCTCCACGATATTACAACTTTGTACTATATGCTTTCCTCTTAAAAAAACATCTTCAACTTTACATTTGACCTTAACTCCCTCATATGGAGTATAATCTACATTTTGTTTTTGATTCTTATAACTGATTATTTCTTCTTTATCTGTATTTAAAATCACTATATCTGCATCACTTCCTACAGCTATTTCACCTTTTTTAGGATACATCCCAAATATTTTAGCAGCATTTGTGGAAGTAACTTCTACAAATTTATTTACACTTATTCTATTTTCCAAAACCCCATATGTATATAAAAGAGATAACCTATGTTCAACACCTGGTGCTCCATTTGGTATTTTACTAAAATTATCAATTCCCAAATCTTTTTGACCTTTAAAATTAAATGAACAATGGTCTGTACCCACGGTCTGAATATCGCCCTCAGACAAGCCTTTCCAAAGAAAATCTATATCTTCTTTTTTTCTAAGTGGAGGAGACATTACATATTTAGCTGCCTCAAACTCATCCTTATTGTATAAACTGTCTTCTAATAATAGATATTGCGGACATGTTTCTACTATCATATCTACACTTTTTTGTCTAGCTATCTTTACAACTTCTAGTGACTCTTTACAACTTAGGTGAACTACATATGATTTTGAGTTTGACAATTCAGTTATATCAGCAAGTCTTGAAACAGCCTCTTTCTCAACTATGTTTGGTCTTGTAAGTGGATGATATTTAGGTTCTAAATCTCCATTTTGTAAACGTTCTTCTATTAATGCATCCAATAAATCTCCATTCTCACAATGAAATTCAACTATACAACCTAGGTTTTTAGCTTCCTTTAGCACTTTGTATATTGTTCCATCATCTACTTTCATACCTTCATATGCCATATACATTTTAAAGGATACTATTCCATCTGAAATAAGCTTTTCCATGTGCGTAAATGTATCTTTATCTAAGCATGTGATTGTCATGTGAAACCCATAGTCACAATAACAATTTCCACTTGCTTTTTTATGATATGTTTTTATACCCTGTATTAGATTTTCTCCTTCACTTGATTCTGCAAAATCTAGTATAGTAGTAGTCCCTCCAGCTATAGCCGCTCTTGTTCCTGTTTTAAAGTTATCAGCAGTAGTTATAGAGCCTGCATTCATATCAAAGTGAGTATGTGTATCTATACCTCCAGGAATTATAAGTCTCCCTGTAGCATCAATTACTTTATCATTATTTATTTCTAAATTATTTCCTATTTCAATTATCTTTTCATCTTCTATTCTTAAATCACTTATATAAGTTTTATCAGAGGTAATTATAGTTCCACCTCTTAGTATTGTTCCCATATATACCTCCTAACTTTTAAGCTCTAGTAAATTCTCTTAGTATTTTAATTTTATATTATTTACATAAATTTATGTTTGCCAAAGGTGCTATATTTAGCACCTCTAGACTATATTTAAATAATTTATTGTGAACTAAATATTATTTTCCATATACAGATTTTAATATTCCATAGTAACCTTCTGTTCCTATAAATAATTGTTCTTGTTCTATGTACTCATCTATTGTATGAGCAAGATTTTCTTTAGAAGGACCAAATCCTATAGTTTTTATTCCAGCCTCACCTGCATAATGGCTTCCATTTGTACAGAATGAGTATTGAGTTATTTCTGAATCTATTCCAGCTTCTTTTAATCCTTTGTATGCTGCTTGAACAAATTCATCATTTTCATCATATAGCCAACCTGGGAAGAATCTTTCACTTTCTATAGTATTTCCTGTATAACAGTCAGCTTTTTCAGATGCATAAGAAACTTTTGCATTTAATTCTGAGTCTTCTTTCATCATTTCATCTAATAATGCTTGTATTGGAGCTAGTACTCCTTCTCTTGTTTCTCCAACCAATAATCTTCTATCAAAAGTAGCTTTACAGTAATCTGGCACTACTGATGCTCCTGGATATGGAGAAGATTTTATGTCTGTTAAAACTAATATTCCATCACCTAACACTGGATGAGTTGGAGGTACTAATTGTTGTATTTTTTGAATTACGTTAGCCATTTTATAAACTGCATTTACACCTTTTTCTGGATTAGCAGAGTGAGCTGGTTTACCAAAAGTCTCTACAACTATTTCTCCTCTACCTCTTTGACCAATCTTTAAGTTTAATTCTGAAGATTCTCCTATTACAACATAATCAGGTTTAACAGCTTTACTTATTTCTCTAGCTGAAACTCCTTCAAATATTTCTTCATGAACAACTCCTGCTACATATAGTTCTCCAGCAAAATCTTTATTAGTGTCTTTAGCAAAATACGCTACAGCAGACATCATTGCAGTATACTGACCTTTCATATCAGAAGTTCCTCTACCATATATCTTTCCATCTACGATTTTTCCTTCAAAAGGAGGAACACTCCATTTACTTGCATCTGGAACTGGAACTGTGTCTATATGACCATCAAATAATATCTTTTTACCTGGTCTATTTCCTTTTATGCATCCCACTATATTTCCATATCTATCTCTTGACCAGCTATCAAAACCTAATTTTTCAAAAGATTCTTCTATTGCTTTTACAACCCCTTCTTCATTTCCAGAAGAACTAGGATTTTGGATTAATTTTTGACATATCTCAGTTACTTCTTGTTTTCTTTGTTCATTTAGCATTTCGTTATCCCCCTAGATTTTATAAATATATATTTTAATTTAAGTCTTTATAATTTATATAATTTCTAAATTTTAGAACTTATATATCTTTTTAATATGTAAATTGTTATTTGATGAATATAATATTTTAATAATCGTCTATATACTTGGATACTCTCCATCCCAAACTATACTTCTGTATTTATCAGGGTCAGTATCTCCTTCTGTACTTATTAAAAGTATTCTTGAATTTTCATCTAACTTTAAATCTCTTCTTAAGTCAGCTAAATCTTCTCTTTCCATAGCTGCTATTAAAAGACCAGTTGTAACCGCTCCAGATTCTCCAGAGATTACTTTTTCATCACCATTTAAAGGATTTCCCAATGTTCTCATACCTTTAGCAGAAACCCAGTCTGGTGCTGAAACAAATGCTGCTGCATGATTTTTTAATACTTCAAATCCTATAGTATTTGGTTCTCCACAAGCAAGACCTGCCATTATAGTTGGCATATCTCCACCTACAAATCTTGGTTTTCCATCTCCTGCTTCTGCTGATTTATAGTAACAATCTGCCTCATCAGCTTCTACTACTACTGTTATCGGGCATTCGTCATATATTGAAGCAACATATCCTTGAACTGCACCAGCAAGTGAACCAACTCCTGCTTGCACAAATACATGTGTTGGTCTATCTACGCCATATTCTTTTAATTGTTCTATAGCTTCTTGAGCCATAGTTCCATATCCTTGCATTATCCATGCTGGTATTTCTTCATATCCGTCCCATGCTGTATCTTGAACCATTACACCATGGTCATCAGCTTCTGCATAATCATTAGCTAATCTTACTGCATCATCATAATTTAGGTCTGTTATACTAGCATCTGCACCTTCTCCCTTGATTTTATTTAATCTAAATTCAGAAGAACCTTTTGGCATTAATACAACAGATTTCTGACCTAATTTATTAGCTGTCCAAGCAACTCCTCTACCATGATTTCCATCTGTAGCTGTAAAGAAAGTTATTTCTCCTAATTGTTCTTTTATTTCTTTTGAAATTAATTTTTCATATCCTAACTCTGATATATCTGTATCTAATCTTTGAGCTAAGTATTTACCCATAGAGTAAGAGCCACCCAAAACTTTAAATGCATTTAATCCAAATCTGTAAGATTCATCCTTTACATATACTCCTGCAACACCTAATTTTTTTGCTAAACCTTCTAGATTTGCTAATGGAGTTTCTTTATATTGAGGAAAGCTTTTATGGAAGTTTCTAACCTTAGTTATTTCTTCTTCATTTAAAAATTTGATACAATTTTCCTTATCGCCCTTTGGCAGATTGTTTACTTTCCATTTAATTTCTTTTAGCATCTAAAATACCTCCAAATTATTGTTAAATTTTTATACTCTATATATTAGCAATTAACATGCCAACACTTAACATATATCGAATATTTTTCTATAGCTATTTAGCATAGAATTTGCAATACTTTCAACTTTTTTTACCTTTATCTATTGGATTATCTAATGTATATAGAATTTGATAATAAAAAAACCTTTTTTATCTTCTCACTTTTTAATTCTCATTTTTAAAATTTAAAAATTAATACTTAAAATGTATTCCTTATGTATTTTTTGACATAGAAATTTTAACAAAATACATAAAAGGAGCTGTCTCAAAATAGATATAAGCTTCTTTTTCATTGTTGAAATGATGAAAATATATTTGATTTCATACAAAAAAGGGTGTCTCATGAACTAAAAAGTTCATTTTGAGACACCCACTTTTACTGAGTAAATAGTAAAAATTCGACTCGTATGTATATAAGTACTTATGATATATCACAAACCTAAACATTATGGGCATTTATGTTCTCTTTCTAACACTACACCAAAACTTTTTATAAACTCGTTTTATAAAGCTAAGTTAGAATAAGACAGCAATCTGAATAAATAGCTGACCTTCTGTAACTGTATCAACTTAGTTTTCAGTTGCAGTATTTGCTGATAAAGCAAAACCAACAATTTTACCTTTAGCATTTACATAAATGATTGCAGATTTATACTTATTATTTTTCAAATTAAAGTAAAATGCTACATTTCCTCTTTCTCCTGGAGTTTCAATTTTATATCTGGCATATCCAGATGTCTTTATTTTTTTTGAAAAAGTAAATGCTTCTGCAGATTTTCTCATTTCTTGTATTTCATTATCAGTGTATTTCCCTTTATTAAGCAAGTTTTCTTCCTCAACTGTCTCAAGTAGCACCAAGGTAGCATCACTATAATTAGAGTTTACCTGTTCATAGCCAGCACAATATTTAGCAACAGTTGCTTTCATATCTTGTTTAGGTTCCCACCAGTTAAAAGAAACAGAACGCTCACCATCATATGCTGATATATCAACAACAAGTTTGCTCCCTTCTGGTATATGTGTATTAAGCATATTTGAAAACGAATTTATAGCAGATACAGTCAATTTTTCAGTTAACATAGATGCTGCCACTCCTTGTGAACGTACATAAATCACGTCTCCTGTTCCTTTTTTAATGTTGACATTATCAAATGATACGGAATAGTAATCTGTGTATTCGTTTTTTCCCTTGACTGTCCAAGTAAAGATTAAAGAAGAATCTGTTTTGTCAAAACTCGAGGAAGTAATTTTAGCCTCTCCTGGAACTTTCACTCCCAATTGTTCTTTGATGGCTACTTTTGCAGGCTCCTCATATGGTGACAAAGAGGACAGAGGCACACCAAGTTCAACAGAATCACTATTGTTCATATTTCCATCAGCATTAACTTCCAATACCGTCCCATCAAAATCAGAGTTACTACTTAATTTTTGTGATGTTTTATCATTACACGCACTTAACATAACCGAACACAATATAATAATTGGAACAACTATTTTTTTCATATTCTTACCATCCTTTTAGGCCATTACATCTCAAACCAATTTATTTTAGTACTCCAATGGTGTACCTTTATAGGTTAAAACTAGCTTATATGAATGTCAAGTCCAAAGAGATTGGTAAACTCTTTTTAATGGTCTCTAAGAGGGGATTTTTCATCTTTTTTAACATCTAATTCTTCTTTTACAACATTCCATTTTTCAAGACCAAACTTAGAAACCATTACTGCTTCTGCAGCACCTTTTCCAAGTCTTTTTACTGTGTCCATACCTGTTTCGTCTTCTTGAGCTCCTTTTGCTTTTCCATCTTTACTCCATATTGTACCGCCTATATAGCATCCACCTAATCCTCCAGATACTAACATTTCATGCATTAAGAAGAAATTTATTATAGGAAGTTTTGTTAATTCTTGACCACCATATCTAGTTCCACCAGTAGTTATAGCTGCTCCAACTTTATTTTGAAGCTTTCCTGGATGAACTAAATACATAGGACGAAGTCTATTAAATACTGCTGTAAGTTGAGCAGTTATATTCATATCATACACTGGAGAACCCACTATAATTCCATCCGCTTCTAATATTTTTTGCTCTAATTCTTGTATGTCATCTTTTATGATACACATAGTTTCTTTTCTTATACATGCATCACAATGTACACAAGGACTTATTTTTTTTCCTCTAACTGACCAGTACTCAGTCTCTATACCAGGTATAGTTTCAGCTTCTTTCAAAGCTTCTAATACTGCATATTCTGTTGCTCCTTTACGTGGACTTCCACAAATACCTAATATCTTTGCCATAACAATATCTCCTCATCAAATAAATCTATTTTTATTGCTTTCTATAATTTTAATAAAGTTTCATTTTAAATTTGAATTTTTATTTTAAGCTTTATTATTTTAATTTTATTGGCAATGAATGTATCTCTACATTAGTTGCATCATATACTGCATTTGCCACAGCAGGTGCAACTGGTACAACAGCACATTCACCAATACTCTTACCACCAAATGGTCCAGCTTTTTCATAACTATTTACAAATGCAACTTGACACTTTGGCATATCGACAGTTCTAAATAATTTATAATTTTTAAAATCAGTAACTTTAGGTCTTCCTTGCTCATCAAAGGCTAACTCTTCACTTAACGCATAACCTAACCCCATATGAATTCCGCCTTCTAATTGACCTTCTAAATTTAGAGGATTTATAACTCTACCAACATCATGTACGGCTACAAAATCGACTACTTTTACATCTTTAGTTTCTTTATCTACTAAAACTTCAACAAAATGTACACCATAAGAAGTAAGACCTGCCGGAGAAGAATAATCCTCAACAACTGTCAATTCTCTCAAAGACTTACTTTGACTATATACTGCAACATCAGATAATGATGCTTTAATATTTTCATCAAGTTTACTGATTACATATCCATTATCTAGATATAACTCTTCTTTTGAAGTTTCAAGTAATTTTTCTGCTTCTTCCAGTATTAAAGTCTTTAATTTTTCTGCTGTCTTTTTAGCTCCTCCACCTTCTACAAATACACCTCTACTTGCATAATCTCCAAGATTAAATGTACATGCATCAGTGTCTGTTTCAAAAGTATCAACTTTATCAGGAGTTATTCCCAAAACTTCAGCTACCATCATTGTTTGCATAGTTACAACACCATTACCCATATCATGTGCTCCTGTAAGTAGTGTTAATGTGCCATCTTCATTTAATTTAAGAGTCAATGTGACAACATCTCTATGTGCACCAAAAACTCCATTACCATGTGCACCTATTGCCATACCTATACCCCTTAAATAATTTCCTTCTTCTTTTGGAAGAGCTTTCTTCTCATCCCATTTAAACATTTTTTTACCTTGTTCAATACAGTCAAGAACTCTAGGATTTCCAAGAGAACCGTGGAAGATTATATCAACATCATCTGGTTCTACAGCATTCTTATTTTGAAAATCTACTAAATCCATACCTATTTTCTTAGCTATTTTTGCAAATTGAGCTTGTTGAGCCATAAATATTTGAGGTGAACCATAACCTCTCATGGCTCCTGCTATTGGTGTATTTGTATATACTGGTATTCCAGTAAATTTTATATTTGGTATTTTATAGACTTTAAACACTTTATGGCTAAGTGCGCCTATAACATTTAAAGCACTTGATGCATATGCACCTGTATTTGTATATATTTTTATCTCCTGTGCTATTACTTCTCCATCTTTATTTACACCAGTTTTTAGTTTTACAAAAGACCCATGACGAGTTCTTGTTGATATCATAGACTCTTTTCTTGTAAGAACCATTTTAACTGGTCTTCTCGTCATTTTTGACAATGCTGCTGCTACTGGCTCAATTGTCATTTCTAGTTTTCCACCAAATGAACCTCCAATAGCAGGTCTTATAACTCTTATCTTATTTAATGACATCCCAAAAATTTGAGATAATATTATTCTGAAACCAAATGTGTTTTGGCAAGGTGTATGTACAATTAATTTATCATTATAATCATAGTGTGCAATTACACTGTGAGTTTCTATTGCACTATGATGTATAGCAGGAGTAGAGTATTCGTCTTCAAAGATGTAGTCACATTCTTTAAAACCTTTTTCTACATCTCCACCATTTATATTATTTTGAGAAACCATGTTTGAATCTCCATGTATACATATAGCATCTTCTTTTATTGCATCTTGTATAGTAAATACAGCTGGTAATTCTTCATATTCCACTTTTATAAGTTTTACAGCTTTTTCTGCTATTTCTGGTGTCTCTGCTGCAACTGCTGCTACACGGTCACCTACAAATCTAACTGTATCTGAAAAAATAACTTCATTTTCAGGTATATTATGTTCATAAAATCGTAAAGAGCCATTATATTTTCTCTGTGATGTATTAAGATGAGTAGCTATGGCTCTAACTCCAACGATTTTCTCAGCTTCACTTGTATCTATACTTTTTATTTTTGCATGTGCTACAGGACTTAAAAGCATTTTAGCATGAAGTGCATTTTGAGGTTTCATGTCCGCTACATACTTCATTTGACCAGTAACTTTTAAAGCTGCATCTTTTAGAGGGTATGATTTTCCTATGATTTTTTCCATAACTATCTACCTCCTAATCTAGCTGCAGATAATTTTACAGCTTCTATAATTTTTATATATCCTGTGCATCTACAGAGATTTTCTTTAAAAGCCTCTCTAATTTCATCTTCACTAGGAGATGAATTTCTATTTAAAAGAGCTTGTGTAGTTATAATCATGCCAGGAGTACAATATCCACATTGTACAGCTCCAACTTCTATAAAAGCTTCTTGTATCGGATGAAGATTTTCTCCATTAGCAAAACTTTCTATAGTGTATATAACTTTATCTTCACAGTTCCTTGCAAGAAGTTTACAAGATTTTATATCTACTCCATCTATCAAAACTTTACATGCTCCACAACTGCCACTATTACAACCTTGTTTCGCTCCAGTTAGATTTAATTTTTCACGAAGTACATGCAAAAGAGTTTCATTCTTTTCAACTTCTACTTCATACATGTAATCATTAATATTTAATTTTATTTTTTCCATTTTCTCCTCCTACAGATAAACTAATGTTGTAATAGAATATTATTACAAGCTTATTTTCATATTAGTATAAGCTATTCCACTTATGTCCTTCCATTCTATTAGTTACATTAGCTCTTTTACATAATTCTTCTGCTGCATGCTGAGCATTCAATAAGACTTGTTCTTCACTTTCAATTGTAGTTACTCTACCATTTTCAAGTATTATATTTCCATCAACTAAAACACTTTCTACATTGTGCATACTAGCTGAGTATACCAAAGTTGATACAGGATTGTGAAGAGGTATTGATTTTGGAGAAAGCATTGAGTTAAATATTACTAAATCAGCTTTTTTTCCTACCTCTAAAGAACCTATTTCATCTTCCATTCTAAGAGTTCTTGCCCCCTCAATTGTAGCCATTTCAAGAACTTTTTCTGCAGAAATTGCAAGAGGGTCGCAGTTGTTTACTTTATGTTGCAAAGCTGTTAATTTCATAAGCTCTACCATATCTTGTGCATTGTTACTTGCTGCACCATCAAGACCTAAGCTTACATTTATCCCTTTCTTTAACATTTCTGGAACAGGTGCAACTCCAGAAGCAAGATACATATTACTTGCAACGTTATGAGAAACTTTTATATCGTACTTTTTAAGCATTTCCATGTCCTCATCAGTTATACATACACAATGCACTGCTACAACTTCTG
Source organism: Clostridioides sp. ZZV14-6150 (assembly GCF_020657875.1). Lineage (NCBI taxonomy): Bacteria > Bacillati > Bacillota > Clostridia > Peptostreptococcales > Peptostreptococcaceae > Clostridioides > Clostridioides sp. ZZV14-6150. The sequence continues at coordinate 303,619 of NZ_JAGWDA010000002.1, forward strand.
GGCCTACTATTCCCCATTTTTCAAGTAATTTTATATCTATTTCCCCATGTATATCTTTTGTTGCTGTTCTTGCAAATTCAGTTTCAGAAATATGAACCGTGAAGTATGAATCATACTCTTTGACTATATTCCAAAGCATTTTACCCATTTCTTCAGATATAGCCCACATTGAAGAAGGTGCTACACAAATTTTTATTCTTCCATTTTCTGAATTGTGATATTTTTCAAATACTCTTCTCAAATCTTTTTCAACCGTTTCCACATCTTCTATAAGCTCTTTGTGAATACCTAAATCTATACAGCCTCTACCCACTACTCCTCTTATACCTAAGTCTTTATATGCTTTTACTATTCCATCTGTAAGTCCTGGTCTATTATGTGTATGCATATAATCAACCATTGTAGTTATACCACTTTTTAAACCTTCCATACATCCAAGCATTGCAGCATCATAAGTATCTTGTTCTGTTAAGAATTTTGCTGATGGAAACATCATTGTGTTTAACCATTCATGAAGTGCCATGTCGTCTCCTAGACCTTTTAATAATACTTGGAATAAATGATTATGAGTGTTTATAAATCCAGGGAATATCACTTTTCCTTTAGCATCTATAACTTTTTTAACGTCAGGATACTTCACCTCAACATCAGCTGTATTTCCTATATCTAAGATTCTGTCACCTTGAATAGCTATTGCTCCATCAAATATAACTTCTCTATTTTTATTAACTGTAACAACTATTGCATTCTTTATTAGTATATCAATCATCTTAAATCCCCCTTATTTATACTTTCATTACAACATTTTATCACATAGCTTTCTCATATCATATCTAATACATTTATCCAATATTTTCCTCAAGATTTGAAGTAACGTTTTCAGCCTTCTTACTTCCTTTTAGTTTAAATAGTGTTTGAAGTAATATAGCTATTATTGCTCCAGAAACTATACTTGAGCCTCCTAGAACAGTTCCAATTGTCGCTGGAAATTGGTCTAAAACTTGTGGAGCAGTTGTAAGACCCATGCTTGTTGCTATAGATACTCCTGCTATAAGATTGTTTTCTTCAGTAAAACCATCCATACTCATAATAGAGAAACCAGACATCGCTATTGATGAAAATACTACTAAAGTTGCTCCACCAACAACACAAGATGGTATAGTTGTCATTATTGCTCCTAGTGCTGGAGATATTCCTGCTAGTAATAATACAAGTGCTCCTAATGCTATTACGAATCTACTTGTAACTTTATTCATAGATACAATTACTGTGTTTTGGCTGAATACTCCAGTTGGAAGAGCTGCAAATAGTGATGAAATTATAGAAGTTACAGAGTTTCCTAAAACAACTGATGATAACTCTTCATCAGTTACCTCTCTGTCCATTGCACCTATTGTTGCTATTGTACACGCACCCATCATATCAGCTATACCTATTATGTAAATAATAGTAAACATTACTATTAACTCTGGTCTAAATTCCAATCCAAAAGCCGCTGGTGTTGGTAAAGATACTATAGCTGCACCTTTAACTGCAGAAAAATCAACTAATCCTAAAACTAAAGATATAGCATATCCTACTAATATCCCAATTAATATTGAAGAGTTTTTAACTAAGCCTTTACCATACTTATTTATCATTATTATTACAAAAGCAACTATAACTCCTACTATAAAATTTATTGGACTTCCAAACGTTTGTGCACCTTCTCCTCCTGCTAAATTCTTTATAGCTGTTGCAAATAATCCAAGTCCCATACATGCTATTATAGTTCCAGAAACTATAGAAGTGAATATATGTCTAATTTTCTTAACTGCAAAGCCTACAAAGAATACGATTACCCCCGCAGCAATTTGTGCTCCAAATAAAGCTGCTAAGCCATCTTTAGCTGCTACAGAAAGACAAGCTCCTAAAAATACATAACTCATTCCCATCATTACAGGTAATCTTGAACCTAATTTAAATCCTTTAAATAAAGGTATTGGATATAATTGTAAAAACGTTGCCAAACCTGCTGCTAACATAGAACCTTGAATCAACATCGTCGCTTGCCCCTGGTTAAGTCCTACCACGTTTGCTATTAATATTGCAGGCACCATATTTCCTACTATCATTGCTAACAAATGTTGTAAAGCTAAAGGTACCGATTCCTTTAGTGGTGGTATCCCATCCACATCATATTTTGAAGTATTACGTGTTTTCATAAAATAAATCCTCCCATACATAAATATCTTGACTAAATATTTTATAATTATTTTCTATAAATATTTTTATGACCATGAATTTATTGCTCAACCGATAACCACAGCTAAACTGAGCTATTTTTATAAAAAATTAACAAACGTGCAAATATACCCTCCCCGATTTTCTTTTTGACTAAACATTAAATGTCTGATGTATACTCTTTATTAAATTTCTTATTAAAATGAATAGCTATCTGAAGTAATCTAACAATCTCATAATAAGATAATTTAAACAACCCCTTTAAATTATCATTTTTTAATTAGCCTTTTCCATAACAGCTCTTTCTTTAGCTTCATCTTCTAGACTTTTATTTGGTATTATTAGATTTAAAACAAATGCAACCAATGTCGCAATTACTATTGGAGATTCTCCAAATACTAATTTTATAAATGGAGGAAATGCTTCCTGTGCTGCTGGAACTGATGTTATTCCCATACCTAAAGCTATTGCCAAACCTACAATAGTAATATTCCTTGATGACAATTCTTCTGTAATAATTAACTTTATACCTGTCATTGTTATCATACTGAATATAGATATTGTAGCTCCTCCTAAAACAGAGTATGGTATAGTTGTCATCAATGCACCAAACTTAGGTACAAACCCCGATAATAACATAAATATACCAGCTATTCCAAGTACAAATCTACTTATTACTTTGTTCATAGCTACCATACCTACATTTTGACTATATGATGATGGTGGTAAACCTCCAAACAAAGCGCCTATCATAGTGCAAATTCCACTTCCTATTACTCCACTTGACAATTCTTTATCTGTTATATTTCTATCCATACCTCCCATTGTAGTAGCTGACAAATCTCCAATTGCTTGAACAGCATTGATTATACTTACAATTACTACAGAGATTACTACTGGTATATCAAATTCCAATCCGAATTCAAGTGGCTTAGGTATAGCAAACCAAGCTGCCTCTCTAATAGGGTCAAAATTTATTATTCCCAAAACTAAAGATACACAATATCCAACTATAATTCCCAAAAATATTGCTGCCAATTTTGCATACCCTTTTGCAAATTGGCTAAGACCTATAACTACCACTAGTGTTATAGCTGCTACTGCCCAATTTTGCATAGAGCCATAAGTAGGACTATTTACACCACCTGCCATATAATTTATTGCTATAGGATATAAAGATAATCCAATTGTAAAAACTACTGTTCCTGCAACTATATTAGGAAAAAATTTTCTTATCTTTTTTATAAATATTCCTATTAATACTGTAGCTACTCCCCCTATTAATTGTGCACCCAAGATGCTCGCTAGTCCGTAACTTCCTCCGACTGCTACGAGTGTTGGCACATAAGTAAAGCCGACTCCAAAAATTATAGGCAATCTTGAACCAATATTTCCTATTGGATATAGTTGTATAAGTGTTGATATTCCAGCTATTATTAATGCATATTGCACTAAAAGTGTTATTTGTGTAGCACTAGCACCCACAGCTCCTCCAACAACTATAGGTACTGTAACAGTTCCAACTATCATCGCTAGTATATGTTGCATTGATAGTGGTAAACACTTTAAAATTGGTGGCCTTCCATCAATATCAAACATAGAAACACTTTTTTGATATTTACTCAAGGTTATCACTCCCAACTATTTTTTAATGACAGTTATTATTATCTCACACAACATCCTTTCTTTTTTTATTTTGCCATCTTAATTTAATATGAAGCAATTATAATGCCAATATTTTAACAAAATTGTTTTACATATATAATTTTTATTATATTTGTTAGTATTTGATAATTTGATAAACCATTTCTTTTTTTAAATTCTTTTAAATTTTTTTTATTTTTGGATAATAAAATCTTATTACAAAAAAATCACTTGGAAAATAGTTTTTCAAGTGATTTTTATCAATTTTATAATTTCAAATTTTAGAATTGAGAATTAAAAGCATAATTACTATACATCTATCTTTCTATACAATGTTGCTAGCGATATTCCAAGTTTTTTAGCAGCTAACTTTTTAGATTTAGTATCATTTCCATAAAACTTTAATACCTTTTTTATATATGCTCTCTCAAATTCTTCAAGGGTAAGTATATCTTGTTCCATATTTATCTCATAGTCACTTTCCTCAAGCAACTTTATATTTATTTTGTTTAACTTAAAATATTCAAGTATCTTTCTATTTATTATACCCTTATGTATTATCCCATCTTCCTCAAGAAGATTTAGAGCTAATTCTATAGTGTTTTCTAATTCTCTTATATTTCCTGGCCACGGATATTTAAGTAGCATATGTTCTACATCTGGCTCTATATGGTATACATTTTTCTTCATTTTCCTTGAATATTTATCTATAAAATTATTTATTAATATTTGTATATCATCTCCCCTTTCTCTAAGAGGAGGCACTTCTAGAGGTATTACATTTAATCTATAATATAAGTCTTCTCTAAATTTATTTTCTTTAACCAACTCAAATAAATCTCTATTAGTAGCTGATATAATTCTAACATCTATATCCATTAATTCATTTGAACCTATTCTTGTAAACTTCTTTTCCTGTAACACTCTCAAAAGCTTTGATTGTAATTGAATTGGCATATCCCCTATCTCATCTAGAAATACAACTCCTCCATTAGCTAATTCAAATTTACCAATTTTGCCTTTTGAATCTGCCCCACTAAAAGCTCCTTTTGTATACCCAAAAAGTTCACTTTCTAGCAAGGGTTCTGGTATAGCAGCACAGTTTATAGCAACGAATGTTTTATTCCCTCTGTTTCCTGCGAGATGAATGGCTCTTGCTATTAACTCTTTTCCAGTGCCACTTTCTCCAGTTATCGCTACAGTAGAATCACTATTTCCAATTTTACAAATTCTATTCTTAAGAGCAAGCATTACATCAGATTCTCCAATTATAGAGTCTACTGTTGTTGTTCCCCAAATATTGTATACTTCCATTCCACCATACATTACTGAATCACTGTGTTTATCCATAAAATATCAACTCCAAATAAATATTATATATAATCATCATTCAAATTATCTATTTAATTATATCATAACAGAAAAGCTTAGTTATAATTTTACAATAATATTTTAATTTTCAAATGAAGCTTAATAAAAAGTATACCTACTTAAATTTTAATTTAACAGGTATACTTTCTTTATTTTGCAAGCATTCTATATTAAATAAGCAATTGCAGTGCCATATTTAATATCTAAAATAATTTCCAAAACTTTTCATTTATTACTTTTATATAGTTCTTGCATGCTTAAAATTATTTATTACTTTATACAATGTATTTTTATTATTTTTATTATTCTTATTTTTAAAATTTATAATTAAAAATTATTTTTTTCAAATCAGATATGGTATTTTTTATGTCATCCAATCTTACAGTTTTTGCTTCTATAAATTTACCTTTAAATGACTCCAACAATTTCCATGAGCTGTAATTTTTATCTTTTTTGATACAAGGATATAATAATATACATCTTTTTGCATTTTCATACGATGTTATATATGCATACATCTGATATATATCACTTGACCTATAGAAAATATTTGAATCCACTTCAATAGCTTTCCATTTTGTATCAATTATGATTTCAGATTCATATTTTGAATCATATAAAACTATATCGGGCCTTAAATTAAAAGTTTTCTTTCCTGTTTGTTCATTTTTTAAAAGGAACTTACTTTTATCTTGTATATAAGTTTCTCTAAATTCATTATTCCATATACTTTTTATTAAGTTTCCTATATATTCTTCATATAAAATGTTTATTTCAAATAATATAGAAAATGCATCTTGATTATTTTCGCTGTTATCCATCGATAAATTTAAAAGTATAAGTTTGGCCAATGAGTAACAATCTTTAAATCTATCATTATTTTTATAAAATTTGTAATCTAATAGTTCTTCTCTATTTATATAAGCTAAATCTACATTATAAAAATAACTCAAAATTTTTTTTATCTTATTTTGAATTAAATTATCATCTATTCTACATAAAATAGACATACATGCCTTTTTTAAAACTTGATTCAAAAAATTATTTTCGCTATACTCATCATATTCACATTTTATTTTCATTGGAGATATATTTTTTTCTCTTGCATATTTACTTATTAATATCTTACCTTTTACAACATTTGAATTATCTATCTTATTTATATATTCAAAATAAATCCCTCTCTTAATTTGCATTTGCATACTTTCAATAAAATACAGAACAAAAAAATTCATGAGATTATAATTTTTTAAACTTGATTTTATATTTTCGTTTATTATAATTGGAATCTTATTACATGTAGAAAGCATTTGTAATAGCATTTCTCTATCTTTTACAGTATTATTACTTAATGACAGCTTTGGAAGTATCTCCAATATTACATTTTCAAAACATATAACTCCTACATAATTTATGAATCTCAGTTTTTTATATCTGATATCTATTATATTACTCTTTAATACATCATTATTATTATCCAAATATTTAAGTAATTTTTCATATTCAGTTTCTGTGAGCTCATTTTCACCATTACCTACTTTTATCCATTCATAAGTTTCCTTTACATATATATTTTTACTCATATATATTTTTTAACTCCTCAATAGATATATTTCGTTTTATATAATAATTAACTTTACTTTCCATTATTGATGAATTATTATTTTTAAATAATTTAGATGCTGTGATTTCTTCCTTATAAACAATATATTTATCCTTTTCATTTTTACCTATACCACCTAAAATAAGTCCTACTTTTTCTGAGTCATAATAGAAATATTCTTGAAGAAGTGGTATTATTTTTTTTCTAAATACGACTACTATATCATCAATATTTTCTACATTTAGTAAGTAAGCCTGTCCAATAACATGGTCTCTATCATATAAAAACTCTATTCTCTTATTGATTGTATACAGCATATTTTTAACATCTATTCCATCTACAACAGGCAGTAACTCATAGTCTGGCATAATTTCTTCAAAATCAAATCTTCTTCTCAAAGCTATATCTAAAAGAGCTATGGATTTATCTGATGTATTCATAGTACCAATTATATATAAATTTGGAGGTAGGGAAAATTTTTCTTTTGAATATGGCAGTTTGACAATAGTTTGATTTGATTTAGTAAGTCTTTTATCATCTTCTAATAATGTTATTAATTCGCCAAATATTTTAGAGATATTCCCTCTATTGATTTCATCTATTATTAAAACATATCTTTCTGATTCTTCAAAATTAAAGTTCTCAACATCTTCTATATTATCAAACACCAACATCTTTTTTCTTGCCTTTATATCTTCTATAGTTAAAGTATCTTTTTCTAGCTCAAAATTTAACTTCTTTTCAAGTTTCAACCCATCATAACATGCTTCTATAAATATGTCCTTCAATATACCATCTTCTGGCTTAAAATTACCTTCACCATCAGACTTGAGACCTTCTATAAATTCTTCATATCCATATGATTGATGAAAAGTACAAAATTCTACATTATTTTTATAATCTACATAACTTGTACAATCATTATTTTTTAAACTAGTTTCATTTATTAAGTTATAAGCTATTTGTTTTGCGTTATATGTTTTACCAGTCCCTGGTGGACCATAGAGTATGGTATTTAACGAAATTTTATTAGTATATCTTTTTATATACTTTTCAACTAAATTATTATTTTCAAAGATAACCCATGCATTTCCATCAATATTCTCTTTTTCATTTTCTATCCATTCTACAGGTAAAAAACATCCACCTTCTGAAGTAGTTATTTTATCTTTATCAAAACCTTCTTTAACTTGACAAACACCAAATAAGCTTTTCATTGTATGGTCATTTTCGTAAATTACTTTTTCGCTATTATATACTAGAATATAATCATCTGTATTTATATTTTTCAAGTTTTCTAATTGTTCTAAATTAGTAGGTTGAATAAATAGTTCTTCATTCTCCACACACTTATCTACATCTATATAATAATAGTTTTTTAGGTACCATTTATTATTGTCACTTTCTTCTATTCTTTTTTTTAATGATTTATTATCTTGTAATTTAATAATGTCTAAATATGTATTTATATCTTCATTATTTAATTTATAAAACTCACTAGTATATATTTTACAATTTAAAACTGTATCAAATGTGTACATCCATTTTATAGGTAATGTATGACCCAAAATATGACTTAATTCATAACCATTTTCAAAACTTTCTTCAACAATACCAATAAGGACACTATACTTAATTTTTCCTTCTACATTTTGATATGCCCTATATAGAAAATAATCTCCTTTTTTAACTGACATAAATTTTTTTATAAAATCTTTGTCATTACAGTTCTCATTAATGTATTTTTCGGATTTTTTTCCCATATTAAGTACTTTTTTTAAATTTATTTTTATATCAAATTCTAATGCAATTATGCTTTCTTCTTTAAAAACTTGTGGTGTATCTGTCTCTTGATAAAAAAATTCTTCCATTAACCAATACTCTGTAACATTTATATTTTCAGACATATACTTCTCCTTAATATCTAAAATACATTAATTATATAACATTCCCACTTTAATCTTTCCATCTAAATTTTCTTTTAAGTATAAAGAAAATATCATTTCATAGCCTTCTTCTGCCTTATTTTGAATATTGTTCATCAAATCATTTAATTCAACTAGTGAAAATTTATTATTTCCTTCAACAAAAACTATACCTTTTTTCCCAATAAATTCTTCACCAAAATGTTCCATCTTTTCAAATAAAATATCTACTATTTCACTGTGCTGTTTTGAATCTTCAAATTCTTCAAAAGAGTACTTAATCCCTTTATCACTTATAATAGCTTCTTTTAAATCAGTTATATCTATATTTATCATACAAGAATCTGAAATAGACTCTATCATAACATTCATCAAATCAACAAATTTCAAAATACTATTTTCATTGACTTTAAATTCTCTATTAATTCCTAAGTCATCTTTATTTTCTTCTTCTGAAGAATTTATACCTATAGATAAAATTCGTCTTTCATTAGACATATATGAAATAGCTTTTATAACTTCTAGACTTTGTTTATCTTCAGTTGAATATGCTAAAAATAATATATCAACTCCATCTAAAAGACTTCTAACATATTCTTTTTCAACCTCTTGATTCATAGTAATTCTTTCTATATCCATATTTATTTTTACTTTTTCTTCTATTTCATCTATTATACTAATACCTTCAACTCCAACACCAATTATCTTAGCATTCTTATTAACATTTTCCATTATAATATGTATCTCCTTAATAATTATTTAATTTTAACATTTTTAAATATTATATCATATTTTCTTCATAAAAATATTTTAACTCTTTAGCCTTATCATAAAGTAATTTATTCATAAATTTTGGTTCTACAACTTTAGCATCTTTCCCTATTGAAAATAATGTAGATATCCACCAATCTATTTCTTCATACTTTATAAGTTTACTAATTGTTCCACTTCCATTTTCATTTAATTCTATATCCAAATCTAAAAAACTTCTAGTTATTTTAGAAATACCTTCTTTTGTGAGTAATATATGTAAGTGGACAATTTCACTAGTTTTATTAGTAATTGCCATCTCTTCATTTAACTTACTATATACTGTATCTAGCCATTTTTTCAAACTCATACATGCCTTTTTGCATTCTCCTAATTTTTTAATTTCTAGTACTTTATCTATACGAATTATTGTGATACTATCACTTTCATAGTCATACACTGGCGAAAACCAAAATCCTTCATTTAAATATATACCTATTGGGCATATTTTTTTCTCTAGCAATTGATTTCCAGATTTATATTGAATATTCAAAACACAAGAGTTTGATGAAGCCTTGAAAAATTTAGTTACAATATTAATATCAATATTTCTATAATTAGCTATAAACTCAATATATTTTTCAATGTTATTTATACCTATTTTTGCACTACTTTCACGATTATAATTTATTTTTTTAATTATAGAATCAATTTCTTTTTTTATGTGTGAAAAATTGTAAACTTGTAGTGACTTAAATGCAAAAACTATAGACATAACTTCTTTTTCTGTAAATATAACAGGAGGTATATAGCTATTGTTTAATACTCTATAACCTCCATTTCTACCTTTTTCTGCTTGAATTGGAAGTCCCATTTTATTTAATTCTATTAAATATCGTTGAATAGTTTTAGTTGAAAGATTAAACTTCTCTGACAACTCTTTGATTGTAAACTTTTGTCTATCATTAATATATGTCCAAACATCAGTTAATCTCTTCATCTTTGACAAATAAAATCCCCCTTATAATAATACTATTCTTAATCCACACTAATTTTCAATCTACAAACTAACGTTCTTCACTCTAAAACTTAATGTCAATGATATTTCTATATTTTTTCATTAAAAAACAAAAGAATGGTACTCCTACCAATGTTACTACTACAAATTCTCCAAAACCTACTTGTATCATCGATAATATTAAAGGAAGTCCAAAAAATATATTTAGCATTAGTCCAACTACAATTGCATTTATAATAGTAGGCCATATAGAAGCTATAATTAATGTGCTCTTATTTTGACCTCCTAACTTACTAGTAATATAGACTAAACTTGCACTTATAAATGTGGCAAACGTTCCAAAAATTATATCAGGTACACCATATGGACCTATTACATTTGCTAAAAAACAACCCAATGTAAGACCTACTATATATCCCTTATCTAAAAATGCTAGAAGCATCATAATCTCTGCTATCCTAAATTGTATTGGTCCATAACTTATAAATCCCAATGATAAAGTTAAAACTGCATAAATTGATGTAACAACTGCTGTTACTGCTATATTGATACTATTTCTTCTCATATACCTCTCCTAGTAAAAATTTTATTGCTAAAAATTAATAACATAATTTTATTTTATACAAAATTTATAAACTTAAACAATAATTTCAAATAAATAAATTACTTTGACGAACTATTTTATTAATCTAATTTATATTATACAATAGAATACATATAAAATTAAATAGTTAGATTTTAAATATATGTTATAATTATCATATATTTGGATTAAAATAAGTTTATATCTTAATTAAAAACATTAAAAAAGAGCCTTAAAATTAGGCTCTAATAATTTATTTTAAAATCAATGAACTCTAGTATCTTTTAATTTAGATAATATCATCCAAGTTCCTACACAATCAATTTCTAGTTGTTTCTCTATTTCATCATATAGCATTTCTTGATATGATGTATTTAAAACAACATTTTCAACAAGTTTAGAAATTTCTTCTTCTGCGAAGTCAATTTCTATTTGATTCTTCATTTCCTTAAAAAATACCCTTGCTTTCCTCTGACTTATTGAACGACCCTCAAAGCTGACTAAACATTCTAAAATGTTATTATCTCCTCTAAAATTATTTACTGCTCTCATATTATTTAGATTTCCAGCCAAAACATCATCCCCTTAGTTAATTTTATATTTTACAAGTAAGATTTCATAATATTATAATAACTACTTATTAAATATCTTTCAACAGGTATAACATAACTGGTTGTTTAACATGTAAAACTAGTCTAAAATCTGTATAAAATACTTACTTATTCATTGCCATAAAAACTTTTTCAGGTGTAATAGGAAGTGTATTTACTCTAACCCCAACACCATTAAAAACAGCTTCTTGTATTGCTGGTAAAGGTGTATTTATAACAACTTCTCCAACAGATTTAGCTCCAAAAGGTCCTGTTGGCTCATAATTTTCAACAAAATCAACTTCCACATTTCCAATATCACATCTAGCTGGAATCTTATATTGCATAAATGTGTTTGTATCCATGTTACCTTTTTCTGTATATCTAACTTCTTCAAACATTGCCATTCCAATACCTTGAACAATTCCACCTTCAACCTGTATCTTTGCTAAGTTTTTATTTATAACTGTTCCACAGTCCACTATGGCTACATAATTTAATAAATCAACTTTTCCAGTTTCTTTGTCAATTTCAGTTTCTGCAAAACCAGCTATAAAAGGTGGTGGTGATACTGGACTACCATGAGATGCAAGCCCTATTAATTGATTAGTATTTGGTCCAATTGTAGAGTCAACTGCTATATCAAACAATGAAGTACTGCATTCTCTACTAGTTAATTTTATACCATCAAATTCTACTTCTTCTTTATCTACACCTAGTTTATTTGCTCCAGCAGATATTATTTTATCTCTCAAGTCTTGAGCTGCTTTAACTACTGCCATTCCAGTTACATAGGTAGTACTTGAAGCATATGAACCTGGGTCATATGGAACCAAGTCTGTATCTGCTGATATAACTGTTATATTTTCAATACTTGTCTCAAGAATTTCAGCAGCCATTTGTGCTAAAATTGTGTCACTTCCTGTGCCCATATCAGTAGAACCTATCATAAGTGTATAGTCTCCGCAGTCATTTAGTTTTATTTCAGCTGAGGATTTGTCAAGACCTTGTATACCAGAACCCTGCATAGTAATTGCCATACCCACACTTCTAACTTTTCCATTTTCAAGATGCTTACAAGGATATTTTTCATCCCATCCGATAAGTTCTTTACCTTTATTTATACATTTTACTAAGTCTACACTATTTAAAGTTTTTCCATATGCAAAGGTAGTTTCACCTTGTGTTACTACATTTTTTAATCTTAAATCTGTTGGGTCCATTTTTAATTTATCAGCTAACATATTTATAGTTGATTCAACAGCAAAACAACCTTGAGAAGCTCCATACCCTCTAAGTGCACCGGCTGGCATTTTATTAGTATATACTACATCTGCAACAAACCTTGTTGCTTCAACCTTATTATACATTGGTAAAGTCTTCTCCCCAACTAGACCAATAGTTGTAGAAGCATGTTCTCCATATGCTCCTGTATCTGAAAGTGCATTTATATCTATAGCTTTTATTGTTCCATCATTAGTGGCACCTAGTCGAACTTTTAGTTTCATTGCATGTCTACTAGTCGAACAATTAAAAGTTTCTTTTCTATCATATATTATTTTAGCTGGTTTACCTGTTTTTAAAGTTACAATAGCTGAAAAAATCTCAACACAAGCAGTTTGTTTACCACCAAAACCACCACCAATTCTAGGTTTTATAACTCTAATTTTACTAGCTGGTAGTTCTAATGCACGGGATAGATGCCTTTTAACATGAAATGGTATTTGAGTTGAACTTACTACAACTAGTCTTCCAGCATGGTCTAAATAATTATATGCTCTATACGTCTCCATCATTGCATGGGCTTGAGCTTGAGTATAATATGTTTCTTCAATCACTATGTCACAATTACTTAATACTTTTTCTATATCACCTTTTGTATAGTCATGATGTGACACTATATTCTTTTCTCTCTGCATGCCTATTTCAAAATTACAATGTCTATCTTCATCATGTACTATAGTTTTATTTCCGATTGCCTCTTCAAAATTCAAAACAGGTGTTAGTACTTCATAATTTACCTTTATAAGATTCATTGCTTTAACTGCACTTTTCTCATCTATAGCTGCAACTATAGCTACCTCATCGCCAACATATCTCACAACATTTTCAAGAATTAGCCTATCATAAGGTGATGGTTCTGGATATGTTTGACCAGCAAGTGTAAATCTAGATTTTGGTACATCTTTATATGTTAAAATACATTCAACACCATCAACCATTTCTGCCTTTGATGTATCTATATCTTTTATCTTTGCATAAGCATAAGGGCTTCTAAGTATCTTTACTATTAAAGCATCTTTTGCTGCTAAATCATCAGTATATACAGGTTTTCCTGTTGTTATACTCATTCCATCTATTTTTTCAATTCCTTTTCCAACTATATTCATATTCTACTTTACCTCCAGATAAGTTTTGATAGCTCTTAACTGTCCCATATATCCTGTACATCTACATAAATTTCCTGTTAAATAATGTTTTATTTCTTCATCTGTAGGGTTCTTAAGTTCATCTTTCATTGCAAGTACAGTAAGTATAAAACCAGGAGAGCAGAAACCACATTGTTCAGCTCCTTCTTTTACCAAAACTTCACTAAATTCTTTAACTTCATTTTCTAAACCTTCAATTGTAATTATCTCTTTATTTAAAACTCTCAAAGTTAATGTCGCACAAGATAATGTAGGTTTCTTATCTATTAAAACTGTACAGAGACCACAACACCCTGTATCACAACCCCTTTTTACACTTAAATTGCCCACTTTTCTTAAAGTATCAACCAAATATTCCTCTGGTTCTATATCAACATTTTTCATTTTTCCATTTATATTAAGCTTCACTAACATTAAATAACCTCCATTATAGCTCTTTTTAAAAGTACTTTACTCATGGCTTTTCTATAGTCTTTAGATGCTCTCATATTAGAACCAAATGTTAATTCCTCTGAAGCCATTTCTATTGCCCTATCTATATTAGATTCATTAATTTCATTATTAGATAAAAACTCACTAGCTTTTTTTGCAACTGTAGCTTTTTGAGGTCTTGCTCCTACACATAGCTTAAAATTCTTACCATATTTTGAAACAGACACATTTAAAATAGGATAATCACTTTTTGCATTTCTCAATGACTTATAAGAAGCATTTTTATTTTCCTTCTTTATATACACCTTAATCAATAAGTCTTTCTCATAATCTCTATCTAAAAATTCTTCAAGGCTAATTCTTCCACCTTTATATAACTCTACTTCTGTATCTAATGAAAGCAATGCCACTATCAAATCAGAAAACCCATATTTAGAAAATACTGTTGCACCAACTGTTACTACATTTCTAAACTGAATTCCTATTATATCTTTAACTGAATCTTCTAGTATTTTGCCAAAATTATCTTTTATTATTGAGTTTGTTTCCAATGTTCTAAAAGTCGTCATAGAACCGATTTCAACATACTCTTTATCTTCTTTTATATAATCTAGGTTTAAGTTAGATAACTCTACTCCTGTCCCTATTCTTTTTTTCCCCATTCTTAAAAAAGCACTTCCACCAATTACTTGATTAGTTTTTCTTTTATTTAAAATTGAGTACGCTTCTTCTACTGTATTTGGTTGTACAATATCTATAACCGTAAACATAAATTTCCTCCCTTATTCGCTATTCTTATTTTAAATACAACTAATTATATCACAGCTTCAACAAATTTTGATAATAAATATATGCAATATGTAAATTATGTAAATTTATTTTTATATAAAAAATGGCTATTTCAATAATTATCACTAGATAACCTTAAAATAGCCATTATTATGTATCCTTTAAAGTAAAAAACTAAAAAGTTGATACCTTTTCGCTTATATTTATCACTTCTTCTTCTAATAATCCAAGTTTTTTAGCTACCAATTTCGTAGTGCTTCCTTGTATTACTAATGTAATTAATATAGACATAAATACTACTGATGAAATTACTTCATATCCAGGAACTTTCATTGCTGAAATAATACCACAAAGTGCAGCTGGTATTACACCCGTTTCTCTTACCCACATCATAAACAATATTTCATTTTTACTCCATTTTGCTTCTCTATCTGCAAGTGCACATACTAAAACACAAATTGGTCTTGCTATAAACATTAATACTAACACTGCAATTACAGATGGTACAAAATATTTACCTAACTGAGCCAAATTAACTTGACTACCTAATATTATGAATATCGCCATACGACAAATAGTTCCTAAAGTCTCAGCAACATAAAAATCTGCATCATAAGATTTTTGGCTTAGCCATATTTTAAAGTTTTTCTTGTTACCAGTTATTATACCTACAATAAAGCAAGACATATATCCACTTCCGCCTAATTTTGTAGATAATTCATATGCAACCACAACTGAAATAACAGATATTATTGGTGCAAAATCTTTAAATATACCATATGGTTTATCATTAACCAATTTCAAAAGCAGTATTCCTGTAATTAAACCAACGACAATTCCGACAACAACCATTGTACCTAATTCATAAATATTTTCACTTAAGGAAAACTTATTTGATAAAATTACAGCTAACACTGCTGATGTTAATATAGCTCCTGTTGCATCATTAAAAGCTGACTCACTTATTACAGTTTGTTTTACTCTATCCTTTATCTTTACCTGATTAAATATAGGTACAAGAGTAGCTGGGTCTGTTGATGCTATTATAGTTCCTGCTAATAAAGCAGTCATTGCACTTACTCCAAAAGTAAATCCTATTACTTGTTGCATTATAAAAGCAGATATCACAACTCCTACAGTGGCCAGTAAAAATACAGATATCTTTACATTTCTCAAAACCTTTAAACTTATCTCTTTCCCACCTAAATATAATATAAATGCAGAACCAAATGTAAGTATCAGTTGATTTTCTATTTGGAATCCACGAATATCTATAAATTTCAAAAATGATGGCCCTATTAAAATACCTACAAGTAAAAATAATACAACATCTGGAACTTTTACTATTTCGCTAAGTTTGCTGCAAATTATTCCAGTTATACTCACAATAGCAAAAATTATCAATAAATTATTGCTAGCAATTGTATGTATAGATGATTCCATGTCAGTCTCTCCTCCTAATATGCATGTATACAACATACTTATTTATTCATTTTACTATACAATTATAGCACACAAATAAATGCTATCAATCATTTTTTTTATCACTTGCAACTTTACCTTCATTTTTGACAATTAAATAACGCTTATATAATTTTATCTTTTTTTTTCTACCAAGAAAAGGTTGATTTTGTCAAGTTTTATGCATCTATAAAATAACGTTATCCTAATACAGGTGTATTTTAGATAATTTTCGACTTTTTTTTCTATTAAAATAAGTTTAAATTTAACAATAAAACATTTCATTATATTATTTTTTTAAAACACACCATTTTCAACTATTCCATTAACTTGGACGATTGATTTTTTTCTTATCTATTCTATCTCCAAGCATACTACCTATATTTTTATTTGGATATAGTTCTTCAGCAATTTCGACTTTATTATCACTATTTTTTTTAATATTAAAATTACTTATTTGCTTTTCATTTTTTTTATTTTGTTTCATTTTTTCTCCTTTCTAAATAATATAGAATTTGTATTTACTACTTATTATTTCAAATTTCTATAATTTTAATCAAAAAAGGGAAATATCTCAATATAATACAACTTATTTTAGCAGTGTATTTATATTTAGAATTTCCCTAATAATAATTTTGTCGATTAAATTTGACAGACTAAGTAATTTATATTTCTTTTTATTTTCTAATAATTAAACTTTTTCAATAACTTCTTCTAAACTAGAATTACTTTTATTGTCACGTTTCCAGTTATTCAATGTATAATGTGTTCTAAATGTAAACAATCCTGAAATTATTAATAACATATAATATACAAATCCACTATACAAAAGCACTGAATATCCCAATAATTCTTTTGGAATTATGTTTGAGAACATGGTAAAAAATGTAACTTCATTTGCTCCAACATTTCCTGGTGTTGGAACTGGTGATATTGCCATGTATAAAAATACTTGCAATGTCATTATATGTATATATGATACTCCTTTTAAATTTGAAGCTTTATACACACAATAAACTATACTAAAGTATGCTATGAGTTGTAGTGCAGTAAGCAATATGCTCAAAACTAAAATTCTTACATTTTTAATAAATATCTTTATAGAATAATTATAGTCATCAATATAATGATTTATTCTATCTCTTTTTAAATCTAAAAACTTAAATGCTTTAAATTTAGATAAAAAATTAATCAAAATCTCTGCTACCATTTTTACTTGCTTAGGACTAAATACTATTAAGAGCCCACCTAATAACATACTTACATTCATGGTCATCCCAGCAGCGATTAAAACTCTAACTGAATGTACTTGTTCCATTAATAATGACTTATTCAATAAAATTAAAATTCCACAAAATATAGTAACTGTACTTTGAAATACAACAGTCTTATTAGTAACTATGGCTACTGATTTACTGAGACTAACATCATACTTTGTAAGTGCATATATTTGCATTGGCTGACTCCCAGATGCAAAGGGAGTAACTAAATTATAATAAAATCCCATTGTGGCCATTTTAATACCTATAAATTTTACTTTTGTTTTTTGAACTGCATTTATTATCAAATGTGTCACAATAGATTCAATTATCATATATATTAACATTATTAGTATGCCAAGAAATATATAGGTTTTATTTACTAGACTTATAATTTTAGGTATTAGTTTTACATCTAAAGTGGTTGATACTAAATAAGTAGTAATACATATCAAAAATAGCAAAAATCCATATTGAATAAAATCTTTTTCTTTTTTGGATAATTTTCTCATTTATTTTCTCCTAAATTTTTTCATATCACTATACAATAGTATACTACTTAGCATATTCTTTGCAATACCTTAAAAAATAAGTCTTTTTTTAACACAAATATATCTATAAATTTTTAAATATTTTTACTCCTTTAATTGAAATAATTCTCCATAGCATAAAGTCTAATATAAGAGTAAGCACACTTGCTAAAATCAAATACATATTTAGAAATGAAACTTTCAATAACATATATGTGCCTCCAAGTACAACTATATAAATTAATGATGCTAATATTGTAACTATCATACTTGCACTTCTTTTTACTACTGCTACTTCATTTTTCCAATCAAGGTTTGGATAAATCAAATTTGATAACAATCCCATTAAAGCCACAAACAGTGACATAGTTACAATCAAGCAACTTGCTACCATCACAAACTGAATTTCAAAGTTCAGTTTTATAGACACTAATATTAGACATAAAACAGATAGTGGTGCATTTAATAAAAAATTCATCAATATTTTTGACCAAAATATCTCCCTTTCATCTATTGGAGAAGACTTTAGTATCCATAGATTCTTTCCTTCAAAAGAAATTGAACAATATGTTGTGCAGTTAATTACTATTATAAATAGAAACGCACCTAATAACTGTATTTTTATAATACTAAAATCTATATTCATTTTTAGTAACTCACCTATTTTATCAGCTCCAAATGCCAACACACCAATTGTAGCCACTATTAAAAATAACAGACCAATAGAAGAATTCAAAAAGTAAATAAATGAAGAAGTATATCTTCTAAATTCTTTTTTCAATAGAGCCTTTGAAGGTTTTGAAATTTTTTGACTTTTAAATTTATAGTTTTTAGTCTTATAACTTTCACCCATTCTAGCATTTATATTTGTAAATCCTTTTGCAAACAGAGTTACAAAGACAAAAAATGGTATTAATGATATTGCTATAAATATTAAAAATGAAACTATACTTCCAGTTTTAAGAGCATCAACAAAATAGTATATAGGTGGATATATTTTATTAATTGTTTCTGAAATAGATACACTATTTTTTAATAACTCAACTGATATAGAGTTTAATTTTGACATGAGTACAGTATAAGCCAAAATTAATATTACACTACCTATGATTAACACTAAATTTTTATATTTTAGTCTTGATGATAGCTGTCCTATAAATAAGAAAATTATTGATGAAACAACTATTGGTAGTAATGGCAGAGCCAAAAATAATAATATTAAATAAGGAAAATATGTTATATTTACATCGACATTTAAAAAATAAACTACTGCTGGTATAATCATACACACTGAAGAAAACAAATAATTAGTTCCAACTAACATTAATATTTTACTAGCCAATATAGTAGATTCTTTTATTGGCAAACTAGTTAATAACTCTAAATCCTTCGCTTGAAACAGATATGATGAAGTTTTATATAATGATGTAACAATTACCATTACTGTTGATAATCCAAAGCCAAACACAAGTAGCATTTCCATTTGATTTATTTGTTTTAAAATATCAACTAGAAAAAGGCTTAAACTTGTTACATAAAATATTAATAGCCCTGCTACAACAACCATTGAAAACATCATTCCTATTATTTTTTGTTTTTCTTTGCTGTCTATATTTTTTAAAGCATTCAATTTAAACTCATTTATTATATTAGTTTTTATTAATATACTTAGATTACTCATAATTTATCATACCTCACTTTAGATATTATATTCTGTAAAAATATCACTTTATTTTTCTATTAATTCCATAAAAATATTTTCAAGAGAATTGTTTCCTTTCACTTCTTCAGTAGTTCCATAAGCAATTATATTTCCATCTTTTATTATGGCAATCTTATCACAGATTTTTTCAGCAACTTCTAATACATGTGTTGAGAAAAATATACAACCACCTTTTTTACAAAACTCCTTCATGATTTCCTTTAATATAAAGGAAGCTTTTGGGTCAAGACCTACAAAAGGTTCATCAAGAATTAGAATTTTAGGATTATGGATTAAAGCTGAAATTATAGCTAGTTTTTGTTTCATACCATGTGAATACGAAGATATTAAATCACCTAATGCCTTATTAATTTCAAATTTATTTGAATAATATTTTATTAATTCCTCTCTTTCCTTTTTATCTACCTCAAATATATCTGCTATAAAGTTAAGGTATTGTATTCCAGTTAAAGCTTCATACAAATCTGGATTATCAGGAATATATGCCATTTCCTTTTTGCACTCAACAGATTGTTTTTTTATAGATTTAGAGTTTATAAGTATTTCTCCTCCCTCAAAATCATGTATCCCAACAATTGCTTTAATAGTAGTAGTTTTTCCTGCACCATTATGACCTATAAAGCCAAAAATCTCTCCATCATTTACCTCAAATGAAATATTATTTACTACCTTTTTATTTTTATATGATTTAGATATATTGCTTATCTTTAACATAATTTCCCTCCATATTATATATTATAGTTTTAATACTTGTTATATATAATATATAACAAGTATTAAACAATTACAACTACAATTTGCTAAATTTTCAAATTTATATATTAGGCAATTGTAAAAATACTGAAATCAATATAAATATACAAAAAACATCTATATTTACTTCTAAATTGCATATAATTATAAAATAATGTATAGTTCGATTTGACTAAACAATGTATAATAAGAAATAGTTAGCTACAATAATATAAGTTTTTAATAGAAGGAGCAAAAGATGAACACATTTGAACAATTAAAAATAAGTTCTACTCTAATAAACGGACTTAAAAAACAAGACATAACTTCTCCAACAGAAGTTCAGTCACTTGTTATAGAAAATATAATGCAAAATAAAGATTTATTAATCAACTCACAAACTGGAACAGGAAAAACACTTGCATATGTTTTACCTATATTTGAAAAAATTGATACATCAAAAAGAGAAACTCAGGCTCTTATACTTGCACCAACACATGAATTAGTAATGCAAATTACAAATCAAATTGAATTATTAGCAAAAAACTCAGAAATTCCTTTGACTTCACTAGCCTTAATTGGAGAAGTTAATATACAAAAACAAATAAAAAATATAAAGTCTGTAAAACCTCATATAGTAATAGGAACTTGTGGAAGAATTTTAGACTTGATAAAACAGAAGAAGTTAAAATCACACAACATAAAAACTATCGTTTTAGATGAAGTAGACAATTTATTGAATGGTAAAAATATAACTTGTGTAGAAGACATCATAAAAACTACATTAAGAGATAGACAAATCATAGGTTGTTCTGCAAGTCTTACTGATAGTACTATAAAAATTTGTGATAAATTTATGAAAGAATTGGAAATAATAAAAACAAAAGAAAAATCACAGATAAATCCTAATATAAACCATACATATATGTTGGGAGAAATAAGAGATAAATTTACTTTTCTTAGAAAGACATTAGCTGCTACAAACCCAAAAAGAGCTATTGTATTTGTAAACAATGAAAAAAATATAGATGTTATAGTATCAAAATTAAACTATCATAATTATAAAGCAATTGGAATTTTTGGAAATATGCCAAAAGAGGATAGGAAAAATGCAATAAATAAATTTAAACTTGGTAAAGCAAAAATTTTAGTTACAACAGATTTATCTGCTCGCGGGCTTGATATAGTAGATATAAGCCATGTTTTTAATTTAGATTTTCCAAATAGTAAAAATGAATATCTGCATAGATGCGGTCGAACTGCTAGAGGAAATCGAAGTGGAGATACTATTTCAATAATAACAAAAAAAGAGTTAGATATTATAAAAGAATTACAAAAAGAATTTAATATAACAATTGTGCCTAAAATCTTAGATAAGGGAAAATTAGTAGACATATCTAAGTAATACAAAAAAATAAAGAGCTGTAACTTCTTCTCAAAATAGATTAGAAATTACAGCTCTTTATTTTATTAAATTTTTAAATAATGTCTATTATAATAGCCAAAGTTTTATTATAAATAATATAGCAAGAACAATCATTACTACTGAAACATGTTTCTTGTCTTCAGCCTTTTTAGCTCCAAATATGTTGTAAAATACATTTACAAAAACATAAGTTAATATACCTAGAGTTAAACCATCACCTATACTATAAGTTAATGCCATACAAGCAATAGTAACGAAAGCTGGAACACCTTCAGTTATATTGTCAAACTCAATATCCTTAACTGTACCAAGCATTAAGTATCCAACATAAATTAAAGCTGGTGCTGTAGCACATGATGGAATTGCTATAAATACAGGAGAGAAAAACATTGCAACTAAGAATAAAACTCCAACTGTTACTGCTGTCCATCCAGTTCTACCACCTGCAATAACCCCTGTTGAACTCTCAACATAAGTTGTAACTGTAGATACTCCAAGCCCTGCACCTACTGTAGTTGCAACTGCATCTGTAAGTAATGCTCTACCTACATTAGGAACATTTCCTTTTTCATCTAGCATATTTGCTTTAGAGCAAACCCCTACTAATGTACCTACTGTATCAAAGAAGTCAACAAATAAGAATGTACAAACTATTACAAAGAAACCACCTATGTTTGTTGGATGTAATACATATCCTAAATCTATTTTACCTGCTATTGGTGCTAAACTTTCAAATTTGAATATTCCGCTAGGTAAGTATATACCTAATTTTTGTGCATATTCTGGATTCATAAATGCAAATCCCCAAGCAAGTAATGAACTTACCACTATTCCAAAAAGTATAGAACCTTTAACTCTTTTTTTATCTAATACTGCTACAATTATTAATCCTATGCAAGCTATTATTACTGCTGGAGTAAATTTCCCCATCTTTATAAGAGTAGCTTGATCTCCAATTACGATTCCACAATTAACTAAACCTATAAGTGCAATAAATATACCTATACCACCTGTAACAGCAAGTTTCATATTCTTTGGTATTGCATTTACAACAGCTTCACGAACTCCACTTACTGATAATATTATAAAAATGATACCTTCTACAAATACCGCTGTAAGAGCTACTCCCCAAGGAACACCCATTTGTAAGACTACTGTGTACGCAAAAAATGCATTAAGACCCATACCTGATGCTAAAGCAAAAGGAAGATTAGCAACCATTCCCATTAAAATACATCCAAATGCTGCTGCTAGACATGTCCCTGTAACAAGAGCACCTGCTGGCATCCCTGTTGCTGATAAAATGTTTGGATTTACAGCTATTATATAAGCCATAGTTAAAAAAGTAGTTACACCAGCAATTACTTCTTTCTTCATGTCGACATTTTTATTAGTCAAAATTGGAAAAAGTTTCTGCATGGTACTACTGTTTGTTGTTTGCATAACAACACCTCCTATTAAATTTTACAAAAAAACGACACAGTAACTAATAAGCTGAGTCGTATCCTTCATAATTTAGTTAAATAAATATTTATTTAACTAAATAATAGTATACATAGTCAGAATATTTACGGTATTCCGGTAGAAACTTATGACCCGTATTGTCAAAATTATATGTTATACAATATAAAACATGAATTTTTCTTTACGAATATTATTTTAATTTATATAGTTAATTTTGTCAATATATGCGTATATATTAGAATAAATTTGTATTAATATTCGATTATATTAACTGTTAATTTGCTATATCTATGTCATACTTATATTCTTTGCATTTTTATAAAATATATGATTATTTAATACAATTTATTTATAGTAGGGACATAAAGTTTATGTTAAGATTATATTATATTTATTATAGC
Source organism: Clostridioides sp. ZZV14-6150 (assembly GCF_020657875.1). NCBI lineage: Bacteria > Bacillati > Bacillota > Clostridia > Peptostreptococcales > Peptostreptococcaceae > Clostridioides > Clostridioides sp. ZZV14-6150. The sequence continues at coordinate 327,972 of NZ_JAGWDA010000002.1, forward strand.
AACTTGATAATTAATAATTTTTAAATTTGGAGGAATAAGGGTGAAAGATTTAACTACAGGTCATGAGGGAAAATCTATATTCTTTTTTGCTATGCCTATGCTTATTGGTAGTTTATTTCAACAACTATACAATACTGCTGACAGTATTATAGTTGGTAGATTTATTGGTAAAGAAGCTATGGCTGCAGTCTCAGGTGCTAACCCTATAATGTTTTTGCTAGTAGCAATGCTTATGGGTGTTAGTCTTGGTTTTTCTATTTTAATTTCACAGTTTTATGGTTCAGGAGATTTAAAAAAAGTAAAAGCTACTATTGATACTACATATATACTTTTATTTATTGGCTCTATATTAATAAGTGTTATTGGAATAGTATTTGGAGGTCCTATGCTTAAGCTTATGAATACTCCAGAATCAGTTTTTAATCAGTCAAAACTATATCTTACTATAATATTTGGTGGAATCTTATTTTCTGCTGGATACAATTCAGTAAGTGCAATACTTAGAGGACTTGGAGATTCAGTAACTCCACTTTATTTTTTAATAATAGCCACAATTTTAAATATAGTTTTAGATTTAACTTTTATTGTAGTCTTGAAAATGGGAGTTGAAGGCGTTGCACTTGCCACTATAATGGCTCAAGCAGTATCATTCATAATTAGCATAATATATTTAAATAAAAAACACGAAGTACTTAAATTTAAGATTAAAGGAATTATATATGATAATAAAATATTTAAAGATGGTCTTAGATTAGGACTTCCAAGTGGAGTTCAACAGATGTTATTTTCAATTGGCAACATGGCTCTTCAATTTTTAGTTAATAGTTATGGTACATCTGCTATGGCAGCTTTTGGAGCTGGTCTTAGAATAGAAAACTTTATAAGCTTACCTATCATGAACCTTGGTTCTGCTGTTTCCACTTTTGTTGCTCAAAATATAGGTGCTGGAGAAAGTGAAAGGGTTAGAAAAGGAATTCGTGAATCTATAAAAATGACTTTAATTCTAGCAATTATAGTCGTTGCCTTAATCTTATTATTTAGAGAGAACTTAATTTCTTTATTTAATACTGACAAAGAAGTTATTAAAATTGGCTCTTCTTACTTATTTATAATAGGACCTTTTTTCTTATTTATTGGTACTTCCTTTGTACTTTCAAGTGCAATGAAAGGTGCTGGTGATTCTATGTTTGCTCTGATGAGTTCAGTCGTATCTTTATGGCTTGGAAGAATTCCTGCTTCTTATTTATTTTCTAGATTATTTGGAACAGATGGAATTTGGATGGGTATCCCTTTTGGTTGGACTTTAGGTCTTATTGTTACAGTCATCTATTATAAAAAAGGGTATTGGAAAACTAAAGCTATTGTAAATCATAGAATTAATGAATAATCTTTTAATAAAATGTATTCACCTTCATTATGATATAATAAATTATGGAGGTGGATACAAAAAATGGATATTATTCTTAAGCCAAAACAATTTTGTATGACTATTATGGTTACTATAATTCTTTACTTCTTTCTAAATTATAGTTTCAATATAAAATTTTCTATATGCTTATCTTTTTTAACTATCTTAATATGGGCTGTAGACTCTGTTGAAAAAACTGTAGTTGCACTAGTCTTTGTAATATTAGCTTTTATTTTTAATATTGCACCTTTAAGTGTTATTTTACAATTTTTATTTACAGAAAATTTTTATATAATAATCCTTGCTTACATAATTACTAATGCAGTTGCAAAGACAGGTGTTGCAAAAATTATTTCTGAAAAATTAATTTTAAATACTGTAGATACCCCTAAAAAAATGATTTTTTTATCATATATTTTAGGTGTATTATTAATATTTTTCATACCACAACCATTTCCAAGAGTCATTCTTGTGTCCGCCTTTTATAAGGAATTTTTTAAAGAACAACACTTAACTGAAGATTCAAAATCTATACTTCTGTTCAGTATATTTACAGCATCTACATTTACATCAATGTTTTTTGTAAATGGAGATACTCTTTTAAACTATGTAGTCCTAGAACTTGGAAATTGTAATATAAACTGGAGTCAGTGGGCTTTTTATATGTCTGTTCCAACTATAATTACTTGTTTTATAACTTATTTTTTATTTATATTTGTTTTTAAAAAGGAATTGTCTTTAATAAAATTTGTTTCTTGTGATAATCTTAATTCTAGTAAATTTCAATTTTCCTATTCTAATCTGAAAAAAGAGTTTCATTTATTAAGCGATGAACAAAAACACGTATTTTTATGTTTAGGAATAATGTTTTTTATGTTTTTAACTCAATTTATTCATAATTTAAATACACTAATTATAATGTCTATTTGTGTACTTCTTTTGTTGTTAAAAAGAATAATTGGTTTTAATACTTTAAAAGAAATAAATTGGAAAGTTCTTATTTTTTTTATAGCAGCGTTTTCTATTGGAGGAGTGCTAAAGTACTCTGGAGTTGTTGATATAATGGGAAACTATTTAATAAAATTAATTCCAAACTCTTCAAAAACTATTTCAATATTATTTTTAATAACCCTGACAATAGTATTGAATATATGCCTTGGAAGTGCTGTCACTACATCCTCTGTGGTGATACCATTACTTGGAAGTTTACATATATTAAAAGAAAATAGTATTGTTCTTTGCCTTTTTGTTTATATTGTAGTAAGTATACAATACATCCTGCCTTTTCATCATGCAACAATAATGGTTGGACATGGTGAGAATCTATATAATAGTAAGGTTATTTTTAAGTATGGTTTAACCTTAATTCCTTTAACCTATTTTATAATAATCTGTATAACATTCCCTTGGTGGAGATTTATAGGTCTAGAAGTTTGACAAAGATGAAAATATGAATTTTCTTTTTAATAATTTAGAATATTATTATCTTAAGTTAATTCATATTTTCATCTTTTTTATAAAAATCTATTTATAAAATTTCATAAAAACTAATTTTTTATTCTCAAATTAAATGTTATTTGTTTTGCTACCTTTTCCAAAAGTATTTTCCCAATCTTCTATAAACTTATCAACACTCCAATCTGTCAATGGGTGATTCATCATGGATTTACAAATATCATATGGTACTGTAACACTGTGTACTCCACACTTCATTAATTCTATAACCTGTTGTGCATTTTTAAAACTAGCAGCAAGTATCTTTGTATCCATATTATAAGTATCTATTATTTTTACAAGCTCTGAAACCACAGATACACCATCACCAGATATATTATCAAGTCTGTTTACATAAGGTGCAACATAGTTTGCCCCAGCTTTTGCAGCTAAAAATCCCTGATGAGCAGTAAATATTGCAGTAGCAGTTATTTTTATTCCTTTTTTATGAAGGTCTTTTATAGCTCTTAAACCATCTTGTGTTACAGGTATTTTCACATATATGTTTTCTCTCAAACTGCTTATATATAATGCTTCTTCTAATATATCTTCATACTTTGTACTTAATACTTGAGCATGTATAGGCATATCCTCACCTATAATTTCACCAATCTCACTTATAAGTTGCTTAAAATTCTTTTTTTCTTTTGAAACAATACTTGGATTTGTTGTTACACCATCAACTGGTAAATAAGTACATAGCTCTTTAATCTCCTCTATGTTACCTGTATCTAAGATTAGTTGCATTAAAATATCCCCATTTAAACTTTATTTTTTTATTTTATTTATTCTTATTATATATTGGTTTGGTATTATTTTCAACTTTTTTGTTATTGTTTTTTCTGTTTTTTTATTGTTTGATTTTGTTGTATATTTTTATAATTTCTTTATTTATTAAGTTTTAAATAGACTATTAAGAATAATATACTTTTTATATTAAATTAATTTTGTATTCTATATTAAAATAGTTGATATTTTATCTTTTATCTTATAATATTTACTATAATACTATATTTAGGAAAAGAGGTAAAAGATGTTTGCAGAAGAAAGGATTCAGGCTATATTAAATATCCTAAAAAAAGAAGGAAGAGTTACTGTAAAAGAACTTAGTTCAAAATTTAATGTTACAGAAGATTGTATAAGAAAAGATTTAAAAAATATAGAAAAAATTTCTTCAATACGAAGAATTTATGGTGGAGCTGTACTAGTCAGAGAAACTCTTGAAAACCAAGATACAAAAGATAGAAAAGAAATTAATATACCAACAAAAAAAATAATAGCAGAAAAAGCCTTTAATCTAATTACAGATAGAGAAACTATATTTTTAGATATATCTACAATCAATATATTGTTGGCTAAACTTTTAGCTGAAAGCAATAAGAAAGTAACATTGGTCACAAATATGCTAGATATACTAAATGTAGTTACTTCAAAGCCCAATAATTTAAATGTAATTTCTACTGGTGGTTTATTAAATCTTAGCTTAGATGGATTTGTTGGAACTCCAACAATAGAATTTATATCAAGATATAAATTTGATAAAACGTTTATGGGCAGTTGTGGTGTAGATGTATTTAATTCTTCTCTTACAACATTTGAAATTGAAGATGGACTTACAAAAAAAGCTATAATAAATTCAAGTAAAAGAGTATTTATAGTTATGGAAGATAAAAAATTTAAACTTGATGGAAACTTTAAGTTTGCTCATTTAGAGGATATTAGTTCTATAATTACAGAAAAATCACCTACTTCTGATATAGTAAATACTTTATCAGAATTTAATGTGAATGTTTTATAAACCTAATGATATATTTTGCAAATAGATTCAAGAGATAAACTATTATTTTGTAAATATCCTTAAAAACCTTAATTATATATGATTACAGTAATAATCAAATTCAATATTTAAAATTTTAAAATTAACATGATTTAAATATAATATATTTGAAATAGACCTTCTAAACATAATACAGTTATTTTTAGAAAGTCTATTTCTTCTATAAAACCTTTTATAGTCTTTTTTATCTAAAAACTACTATTGACAATAGTACCTAAATCTATAGACAAAACTTTATTTCATTTCATCTTTCATTTGCTTTTCTAAATCTTTTGCAAATTTCTTTTGCTCATATCTTTCCATCATTTCATCTTTCTTCATTTCTAGGTTTACCATAGCACCTTGAGCATCATCTTTTAAGTCTTCAGCAGTATTTTTCATTACATAAGCTGTCTTTTTAGCACCTTCTTTTAAATCTTCTTTCATGTTTTTCATATCTCTTTTAAGTCTATCCATCAAAACTACCTCCTCTGTAAATATAATACTTCCTACAGTTATTTTTCCCAAAATGTATATATTTATTTACTCTATCAAGTATAATTTTTAAGTTATTAAAAGTAATTTAAGACTATCTGAATATATAACGTTTAATAAAGATTCCCTATTTTTCGTTTTAAAATAAAAATAACATCAAGCATATATACTTTACGCTCAATGTTATTTCTTAAATCCATTGTATTTAATTGTTGGGAATTACTATAATGATGATTTAATTGGAGGATGTTAAGTTATATCATCATTATAGCTTGGTGTTATTTTATGGTTTAAAATTTTTTTATTTCTATTTACATAATACATTTTTAGTATGAATTTTTTGTGATTTTGAAATGAACTATTATTGAAACTTCTAATTTTTGAACTCAACCGTAAATACTACAGAGTTTTCCTTATTTTTTATACTATATTCAAACCCATGAGTTTTAAAAATTTGACTGACTATATAAAGACCCAGTCCACTTCCTCCAGTTTTTCTTGAACGAGATTTTTCTATTCTATAAAATGGATTAAATATCTCTTCTAAGTAACGTTTCTCTATAGTTACACCAGTATTTTCAATTTCTAAAATAACTCTTTGATTAGAAGTTTTTTTGTTTATTCGACTGTTTTTATCATAAAGTCTAATTATAAGCTCTGAGCCTTCAGGAGAATATTTTATAGCATTATTTATTATATTATTAATTGCTTTAGTTATTCTCTCTTGGTCTGCCTTAATTTCTAGGTTTTCTTCTATTTGCAAAATAGTTTTCATATGTTTTTCTTCTATTAAAAATACTTGTCTTTTTACCAATCTATTTAAAAGTTCACTTATATTTATAGATACTAGTTTTAAATCTTTTTCTAGTATTTCTGATTTTGAAACCTCTATCATCTCATTTACTAAATCTTTTAGCTCTTGTGTACATTCATATGATTTTTTCAAGTAAGTATCCCTATCTTTATACTTACCTACACTATAAATCATTCCTTCAATTTGACCACTTATTATGGTTATTGGAGTTTTTAATTCATGTGATATAGTTGCAACAAAATCCTTTCTTCTATATTCCTGTTCTCTTTCACTCTCTATTATATTTATAAGAGGTTTTGTTATTACGATTGAATATATATATGCTCCAATAATTGCTATTAATATCGCTATTGATATAATGTATGGCATTAACTTTCTTATGACTTCATTTGCTTCATCAATTGGCTGTAATGGCATAACAAGTTCTAAACTATATGGTCCGTCTTTTGAGTCTTTTGTATATATAGGTATAGATGTTCTATACTCATCTTCAATACTATTAATCATATACTTACTATATCTTAAAATAACTACTTCATTTTTACCATATACAATTTTTCCTTGGTTATCTTTTAATAAAATAGCAAGGTTTTGGTCTTTAGCCATATAATAAAGTCTTTCTTCTAAAGTATATGTATCAAAGTGAATTGAACTATCTACTAGAGACTTTAAGCTTTCTTGAAGAGACTCAATTTTATACTCATGATAATATGATGGCAATAAAAAATATAAAATTAGGTATATTATTAAAGCTAATGCTATTAATAATGATGTTGTTATGGAAAATAATTTATACTTTATACTTAATTTTTCCCACTTATCAAATATCCTTCTCAAGTGTATATCCTATTCCTTTTACAGTTTTAATATATGGTAATGATATTTTTTTTCTTATATTTTTTATATGTGCATCAACAATTCTAGTATCTCCATAATAATCATAACCCCATATACTATCTAAAAGACCTTCCCTAGTTATAACCTGTGGATATTTTTCTATCAAAGCTTTCAATATATTAAATTCTTTTAATGTAAGTTCTATAGGCTCTCCATCTATCTCAGCAATATATGTGTTTAAATCTAACTTTAATTTTTCAAAAACTATAAACTTATCATTTATCGTTTTGTTGCTTCTTCTCAAGATAGCTTCTACTCTTTTAATGAGAAGATTAAATGAAAATGGTTTTGTTATATAATCATCGCATTCTAAATCAAATCCCTTAAGTTGATCTCCTTCATCGTTTAAAGCAGTCAAAAATATAATTGGAACACTTGATGATTTTCTTATCATTTTACAAACTCCATAACCATCTAAGTTTGGCATCATTATATCTAATATTACTAAGTCATAACTTCCTTGCTTAAATTTTTGTATACCTTCTAATCCATCATTTGCTGACTCGACCTGATAGCCTTCTGCACTTAAAAACTCTGATATTAATTCTTGTATGTTTGAATCGTCTTCGATTACAAGTATTGACGAGTTCATCCTATCAATCCTTTCTATTTTAAAATTTCCTATATTACTTATATTTTATCTCATTGTTGTGAATTTTACATGAAAAAAGAGCTATCTTAATTTGTAAATTAATCCTTTTAATTAAAGATAGCTCTTTTAAATACATTTTTGCTTAATTTATTGTTCTAATTTTTTTTATATGCTTTGAAATTTTTAAGTCTAAGTGCATTTGAAACCACTGAAACTGAACTTAAACTCATAGCTGCTGCTGCAATCATTGGATTTAAAAGAGGTCCTCCAAAGATATACAATAATCCTGCTGCTACAGGTATACCAATTGTATTATATCCAAATGCCCAAAATAGGTTTTGCTTTATATTTTTTATAGTTTCATTACTAAGTTTAATCGCAGTTGGAACATCCATCAAATCACTCTTCATAAGCACTATATCTGCAGACTCAATTGCTACATCTGTTCCACTTCCTATTGCTATGCCTATATCAGCTTTTGCAAGAGCTGGTGCATCATTTATTCCATCTCCTACCATTGCAACAAACTTACCTTGATTTTGCAATTTTTCAACTTCTTTTGACTTATCTTCTGGTAAAACCTCTGCTAATACCATATCTATACCTACTTGACTTGCTATAGCATTTGCAGTTTTAACATTATCTCCAGTTACCATCGCAACTTTTATTCCCATATTATGAAGAATATCTATTGCCTTTTTACTACTTTCTTTAACCACATCTGCAACTGCAATTATCCCTGATAAATTTCCATCTACAGCAATATACATAGGTGTCTTACCTTGACTTGCTAGTATATTAGATTTTTCCTCTAAATCTTTAAGGTTGATATTATTGTCGTTCATAAGTTTTCTATTTCCAAGTAATATATTTTCATTATTTATAGTAACTTGTATACCAGCACCTGGTATAGCTTTAAAGTTATCAACTTTTTCAATCTGTATATTTTTATCTTCTCCATATCTAACTATTGCTTCTCCTAGAGGATGTTCTGAACCTTTCTCTGCACTTGAAGCAATCTTAATTAGGTATTCTTCTTCCACATTATTTAACACAATATCTGTTACTTTTGGTTTTCCTTCTGTTATTGTACCTGTTTTATCAAATATTACTGTATTTACTTTGTGAGCAGATTCTAGTGCTTCCCCACCTTTTATCAGTATTCCATTTTCTGCACCTTTTCCAGTTCCAACCATTATAGCAGTTGGTGTAGCCAATCCTAATGCACAAGGGCAAGCAATTACAAGTATTGATATGAATATAGTAAGTACAAATACTATATCTTTTCCACCTACTAAAAACCACAATAATGATGAGACTATAGCTATTGCAATTACTATTGGTACAAAATATCCAGAAACAGTATCAGCAAGTTTAGCAATAGGTGCTTTTGTCCCCTGTGCATCTTCAACTAATTTTATTATTTGAGCAAGAGCTGTATCTCCACCAATTTTTTCAGCTTTAAATTTAATAACACCATTTTTATTTATACTAGCACCTGTAACTTTACTTCCAATATTTTTTTCTACTGGTATACTTTCACCTGTAAGCATAGATTCATCAACTGATGTATATCCCTCTATTACAACTCCATCTACTGGTATTTTAGTCCCTGGTTTTACTAGTATTATATCTCCTATTCCAACTTCTTCTATAGGAGTCTCTATTTCTTTACCATCAACTATTACTATTGCAGTTTTAGGTTGTAGCCCCATAAGTTTTTTAATTGCTTCTGATGTTTTTCCTTTTGATTTTGATTCTAAATATTTACCAAGTAATATAAGTGCTATTATTATTCCTGCGCTTTCATAATACAACTGATGATGGTGCATACCCTGAATTTGTCCATTTGCTATTTGTATTGTTGTGTATAGACTATATAAAAATGCTGCCAATGTACCAATTGCAACTAAAGAATCCATATTAGGACTTAAAGAAAAAAGTGCTTTAAAGCCATTTATATAAAATTTATATCCAGCTATCATTACTGGTATTACTAAAATCAATTGGGCTAATGCATAATTTAGAGTATTTGTCATGGGATTTAGAATTTCTGGTAAAGGCCATGGTCCTATAGGTTTTATTATCATAGGACCCATTGCTATATAAAACAAAGGTACTGCAAATACTATTGCAACTATGAATTTAATAAATAAAGTATTCATTTCTTTTTCTTTTCTTACTTTATCTTCATCTACATCAACTTTGTTTTTTACTTCTTCTATTGGTTTATAACCAGCTTTTTCTATAGCTGCTTTTATCTGAGATAGTTTTACTTTTGATGGATTATAGTCTATATTAGCTTTATCTGTTGCAATATTTACACTAATACTTTCTACTCCATCCAATTTTTTTACTACTCTCTCTACAGCTTTTGCACAAGCTGCACATGTCATTCCATCAATTTTCATATCAATTTTTTTATTACTTTCTTCCTTTATAATTCCATATCCAGCTTTTTCTACAACTTGTTTTATATCCTCAAAGCTAACTTTAGAATTATCATATTCTATCTTAAGTTTTTCAGTAGCTATATTTACGCTTTGGTCATATACTCCATCTAATTTCTTAGTTACTCTTTCTACCGCCTTTGCACAAGCTGCACATGTCATACCTGTGATTTTATAATTTTCTACTATTTTATTTGAACTCATAATAAACTCTTCCTCTCTTTCAATATATTTTCAATTAATTTGTATGTTTTATCTTGATATGTAATATTGATAAATTCTTTATTTGGAAATCTATAGTATTTATTATACCCCCTATAGGTATATTTAATCAATATTTTTTTAATAAATAAATTTAATTTAGTTATATTTATTTGTATTTAATAGAAAAGTATACTCATAATTAAATATATACATAAAAAGAGAGCACATAAATTGCTAAATACTTACTCAATTTATATGCTCTCTTTTATATAATTTATTTTCTACTGTAGTTTTTTCTTACATGTATATTTTATTTCTTACATGCTTCAAAAAATTCTTCCTCTGTTTCTTTTATTTCAAGCTCATTATCTATTATTCCTACAGCTTCCTTTTTAAATGCTCTACATTGACCTATACAACCAGTCTTCACATTTTCTTCTCCAACTAAAGTTTTTAACTTATTTACATCCACATTTGAACAGTTTGGACATACTCTTATCATATTTAAGTTCCTCCTAATTAATGTCTAATTAATACTGTTATACCCAAATATAAGTTTTATAAATTTTTTTTTATAATAAATTATTTCCATGTATTCCAATTTATATCAATTTTATTATTACATGTATGGAGGTATCTGTTGTTTTCTTACTATCTCCAATTCTTTAACTTCTATAAGCTTAACTACATTTACTTTATAGTTTTCTTTAGATTTTATATATAAAACATCTTCTTCTATTTTTTTACCCTCAATAAACTTTTTAGACCATCTTAAAAGTTCATCAAAATTATCTACTTCTTCTTTTATGAAAGTATCACTTTCACTGTTAAAATATTTAATGATTATTTTAGTTGCTTCCAATATATATCATCCTCTACTTTTAAATTAGTATTTTCATTTATAAATTTATTATTTGTCTAAAAAAATTTTTTAAACAAAATAAATTTATATATTTGAAATCAACATTTTTACCTAATTTAAATTATATTAATGCATTTTAATCTATTTTTCCTTGTACCTAATAATATATTGTGATATAATTAATAAGTTATTTTAATCGAAGGGAGCAACAAAAATGTCACAAAAACATAAAATTATAAATATCGCAGTTATTGCCCACGTTGATGCAGGAAAATCAACACTAGTTGATGCTTTCCTTTCTCAAAGTGGTGTTTTTAGAGAAAATGAAGTAGTTAAAGACTGCGTTATGGACAGTAACGACCTTGAGAAAGAAAGAGGCATAACTATATATTCAAAAAACTGTGCAATAAACTATCAAGACTATAAAATAAATATAGTTGATACACCAGGACATAGCGACTTTTCTTCTGAAGTTGAACGTGTTATGAAAACTGTTGACACAGTTATTTTACTAGTTGATGCAAGCGAAGGCCCAATGCCTCAAACTAGATTTGTTTTACAAAAATCTTTAGAGTTTGGTTTAAAACCAATACTATTTATCAATAAAATTGATAAAAAAGACCAAAGAGCGGAAGAAGTAGTTAATGAAGTTTTCGATTTATTTGTAGACTTAAATGCAACAGACGAACAATGTGAGTTCCCTATAATATATGGAATAGCTAAACAAGGTATAGCTAAACTTGAAATGGATGATGACAGTGAAGACCTATCTCCACTATTTAAAACTATTGTAAATCATGTTGAAGCTTATCCTGATTACGACAATGAATCTCTACAATTCCAAATATCAGCTCTTGCATATGATGATTATGTAGGTAGACTTGGTATAGGTAGAATCTATAAAGGAACACTTAAAAGCAACGAACAAGTTGCTATTTGTAGAGAAGGTTCTGTTGTATCTAGAGGAAAAGTATCAAGACTTTCTGTATATGAAGGTTTAAAACAAGTTGAAGTGAATGAAGCTACTAGTGGAGAAATAGTTGTTATATCTGGTATTCCTGATATATCTATAGGAGAAACTCTATGTGATTTAGATAATCCACTTCCTATGGAAATGATAAAAATAGAAGAACCTACTCTTTCTATGAACTTCTTAGTAAATGATTCTCCATTTGTTGGAAAAAGCGGAAAATTCGTTACAACTAGACATTTAAAAGACAGACTTGAAAAAGAACTTGAAGTAAATGTAGGACTTAAAGTTGAACCTCTTGATACTACTGATGGGTATAAAGTTTCTGGACGTGGAGAACTTCACTTATCTATACTTCTTGAAAATATGAGACGTGAAGGTTATGAAGTTGGTGTTTCTAAGCCTGAAGTTTTAATGCATAAAGAAGATGGAAAATTAATGGAACCAGTAGAAAGAGTTATTGTAAACTGTCCAGAAGTTTATTCAGGTACTATTATAAATGAATTGAACATGAGAAAAGGTATGATGGAGTCTATGTCAATAGAAGGAGACTATGTAAAAATAGAATTCTTAGCTCCTACTCGTGGTCTTTTAGGATATAGAAGTGAGTTTATAAATGCTACTCGTGGAGAAGGTACTCTAGTTCGTTCATTCGAAAAATTTGAAGAATTTAAGGGTGAAATACCTTCAAGAGGAAATGGTGTCTTAATAGCACAAGGGCCTGGTGTTACTATGGGATATTCTCTTAATGCTTTAAGTGATAGAGCTACAATGTTTGTAGACCCTGGTGTAGAAGTTTATGAAGGTATGATAATTGGTATGAATTCTAGAAAAGATGACATGGTAGTTAATCCTTGTAAAAACAAGAAAATGAGTAACGTACGTGCTTCTGGTTCAGATGATGCTATAAAATTATCACCTCCTAGAATATTCACTCTTGAGGAAGCATTAGAATTTATAGAAGATGATGAATTAGTTGAAATTACACCAGATTCTATAAGACTTAGAAAAAGATTATTAAATGAACATGATAGATTGAGATATAATAAGTCTAGACAAGGTAAATAAATTATAATATCTATTTACTAAAATAGCCATATAATACTTAAAGATATATTTTCTTTATAGTGTTATATGGCTATTTTTATTTAAAAGCTATATTTATTCAATATTTATATAGTTAGCTGCTTGAACAGCTGCAATAGCACCATCTGAGGCTGCTGTTATTATTTGACGTAAAAACTTAGTTCTACTATCTCCTGCTACATATACACCTTCAACTGATGTTGTACAAGATTCATCTGAAACTATATACCCACCTTCATCTAACTCAAGAACATTTTCAAATATTTTATTGTTAGGCTTAAGTCCTATAGCAATGAAAATACCACTTACATCTATAGTTCTTTTCTCCTCAGTTTTTAAGTCTTTTACTTCTATTCTTGATACTGTCTTTTCACCTTCTATTTTTTCTACACCATGACTGTAAAGTATCTCAATATTTTTTCTTGCCTTCACTGACTTTTCTAATACTTCTTCACCTCTAAAATCATCTCTTCTGTGAATTAAGTACACTTTTGTACAATTATTAGCTAAAAATAAAGCATCTTCTAATGCAGTATTTCCTCCACCAACTATTGCAACTTCTTTATTCTTAAAAAAGGCTCCATCACATGTTGCACAATAAGATACTCCTCTACCTGTAAACTCTTTTTCTCCAACACATCCTAATTTACGTCTTTCGACTCCATTTGCAAGGATAACAGCCTTTGCTTTATGCTCTCCTGATGCTGTTTTAACAATTTTTACTTTACCTTCTAAATTTATCTCTTCTACTTCATCAAACTGAATATCAACACCCTGAGCGACTGCTTGATTATATATGTTAGTAGAAAACTCTATACCAGAAATTTTTTGAACTGCTGGATAATTTTCTACCTCAGATGTACTTGCAACTTGACCTCCATAAATATTTTTTTCAAAGACTGTTACACTTAAACCAGATCTCATAGCATAAATTGCTGAAGTTAAACCTGCTGGTCCAGCACCAATTACAATAATATCTACCATGACAATTTACCTCTCTTTATATTATTATTTCTTATATATTATTCTCATTATTATTATACTTTACTATTATTATCCATATATACTATAAACAAAACATTATTTTTTGTTAGTTTATAGAAAAGATTAATTTGAAAACTGATAGCTATAAATAAAACATCATTTTTTATATATTAACTTTATTTAATAAATATATAAAAAAACTGTAAATAAAAAGTAATTTTTACTTACAGTTCTACTTATTTATATAATTTAAAACCTTATTGGTTATCATTTACAGTGTCTTCTAATATATTGCTTTCTGATATATATGATAGAATTGAAAGTCCATACATAACCAAAACTAATGCTGCTGTTATAAGTACTATTCCCATATTTAATACCTCCTTTTGTTTACAGTATACTCTTATTATGTGAAATACTTGTGAATTTAATTTGAACATATTTGTAATTTTACAATAGTATTTTTTTCAAATTAAAAATTATATACTTTGATTAAGTCAATTACAATTAATTGTTTAAATATTAACGCTATTCATCTATATTTATATGATATACCATATAATTACATTTTTCAAATTAAAGTTTTGTAAACTTTTTTTGTAATATAGTGTAGTATGAAATTGTAATATTACAGATATGTAACTCTTATCTTCTAATTAGTTTTTATTAAAATCCCCTTCATTTCTATGAAAATCCAAGTTTTTATAGATTTAAAAAGGTTAAAAAAATATCCCATTAAAAGTCAATTTGATTACAATTTTTTTACATTTTAAAAAATAATTTTTCCAAATTTTTATATTAATACTTGACTTTGTCTGTTTTATATTCTAGAATAATTAATAATATTAAGAATATTGAAAGGCTTTGATTAGGAAGAGTAAATCTGAATCGGTTACCAGAGAAGGAAACTATTAGCTGAAAAGTTTCTTTAACTAGAAAGATTGAAAACTACCTAGGAGCTTCTATCTGAAGTTATCTTATGATTTTAGTAGGAATAGACGTTTTACTACTTACGTTAAAGTATCAAGTGGATTTTTTAAAATCAATTTGGGTGGAACCGCGGGAAACAGATTCTCGTCCCTTTTTTAGGGATGAGGGTCTTTTTTTATTACCTAAATTCAGTTTTTAAAATATTCTGTATCTAGTTTAATTAGCTAATTAAAAATTTAAAATATATGGAGGATTATAGAAATGTATTATTCAAGTACAAGAGGCACCAAAGAAAAAGTAACTGCATCACAAGCAATAATAAAAGGAATTTCAAACGATGGTGGTCTTTATGTTCCAAGTGAATTTCCAAATGTAAAAAATGAACTTATAGATTTAGTAAATTTAACTTATTCCCAAATAGCATTTTTTGTACTTAGCAAATTTTTATGCGATTTTACTGAATCTGAGATTAAGGATTGTATAACAAATGCATATGACGAAAAATTTGATTGTACTAGTATAGCTCCATTAAATAAAGTAAATGATGCTTATTTCTTGGAATTATATCATGGTCCAACTTTAGCATTTAAGGATATGGCACTTACTATAATGCCTCATCTTCTTAAAACATCTATTAAAAAAGATAATTTAGAAAAAGATGTTGTAATTCTTACTGCTACATCTGGAGATACAGGAAAAGCAGCACTTGAAGGTTTTAAAGACATAGACAAGATAAAAATAATTGTATTCTTTCCAGAAGATGGTGTAAGTGCAGTGCAAAAACTTCAGATGAAGACTCAAACTGGAAAAAATACATATGTAGTTGGCATAAAAGGAAATTTTGACGATGCACAATCTGGTGTAAAGAGAATTTTCTCTGATAAGGAATTTAATGAAAAACTATTAGATAGTAATTATATCTTATCTTCTGCTAATTCAATTAACATAGGAAGACTTCTTCCTCAAGTTGCATACTATTTTTATTCATATATGAAATTGGTAGATAGTGATGAAATAAAGTTAAATGACAAAATAAATTTTGTAGTCCCAACTGGTAACTTTGGTAATATTTTAGCTGGATATTATGCTAAACAAATGGGGCTTCCAATAAATAAATTGATATGTGCATCAAATGACAACAATGTGCTTTATGATTTCTTTAAAACTGGTATATATGATAAGAATAGAGCATTGAAATTGACTTCTTCACCTTCTATGGATATATTAATTTCAAGTAATTTAGAAAGATTATTATTTGAAATATCAAATAGAAATACTGAAATTGTAAGCAGACTTCTATCTGACCTTAATGACGATGGAGTTTATAAAATAAATGAAGATATGAAAAAGAATCTGACTTCATTCTATGGTGAATATTCTAATGAGGAAGAAGTTAAAAACACGATAAATAATGTCTTTAAAAATTACAATTATTTAATCGATACTCATACTGCTGTTGCATATAATTGTTATGAAAAATACAAAAAAGAAACTTCTGATGACACAAAAACTGTTGTTGTAAGTACTGCAAGCCCATTTAAGTTTTCTGAAGATGTTTTAAAATCTATAGACTCCAATTTTGGAAATCTTGATGATTTCGCCATAATAGATAGATTATCAAGTATTGCTAAGGTAGATATACCAAAACCTATTAGAAATCTTCAAAATGCAGAAATACTACATAAAGATATTTATGAAAAGGATGAATTAAAAATAGCTATAGCAAAATTCTTAAAGGTATAGGTGATTATTATGTTAGAAATTATAGTTCCTGCAACAAGTGCAAATATAGGTCCAGGATTTGATTGTCTTGGAATTGCTTTAAATATATATAATAAATTTTATGTTGAAAAAATTGAAAGCGGTCTTGAAATAGAAGGTTGTGAAGATGCCTACAAAAATGAAAATAATTTAGTTTATACATCTATGAAATACTTCTTTGATAGAGTTAAGCCAGCTAAAATACCTGCTGGTATCAAAATAAAAATCCAAAGTGATGTCCCTATATGTAGAGGTCTTGGTAGTAGTGCCTCTTGTATAGTTGCTGGTGTTATAGCTGCAAATGCTCTATCAAATGCTAATTTAGATAAATGCCAGTTGTTAAATATAGCTTCAGAAATAGAGGGACATCCAGATAATGTTGCTCCTGCTATTTTAGGTAATATGGTTGTTTCTGTTACTGATAATGACAATATACACTACGATATTATAGAAATCCCTAATGAACTCAAATTTTGTGCAATGATACCTAATTTCAAACTGTCAACTGAAAAAGCTAGAGGTGTTTTACCAAAAGAAATACCATATTCTGATGGAGTGTTTAATGTTAGTAGAGTCGCTTTACTCGTGTCTGCTCTGTTAAACAAAAACTTTGACCTTCTTAAAGTAGCTTGTCAAGATAAATTGCATCAAGATTATAGGGGTACTTTAATTGAAAACTACAGTGATATTGTTAAAAAATCTGAACAATTAAATAGTATTGGCGTATTCTTAAGTGGAGCTGGACCTACTATAATGGCTTTAATAAAAGAAAATGATGATAATTTCGTGCATAATATGAGAGATTATCTATCAAACTTAAACTCTAATTGGGAAATAAAAGAGTTGTGTTGTGATTCTAAAGGAGCAGTTTTAAATATTCTATAATTATTGTCTCACATATAAAATATAACTACTCTTTTATTATAATTTGTAGTATAATAATTAGGACTAGGTAATAATATTAAGTATTATAATCTAGTTCTTTAAACATGTTTACATTGAGGAGGGATTATCATAAAAGAGTTAATAATTGGAGATTTAGTTGCAAAAGTTCCTATAATTCAAGGTGGAATGGGCGTTGGTATATCTAGATCATCACTTGCTGGTGCTGTTGCTAAGCTTGGTGGTGTTGGTGTAGTTTCTGGAGTTCAAATTGGTTATGATGAGGAAGATTTTGAGACTAACACTATAAATGCAAATTTAAGAGCTATAAAAAAACATATTTCCAGAGCGAAAGAAATTTCAAATGGTGGCATTATTGGCATTAATTTCATGGTAGCTATGAAAGAATATGAAACATATGTAAAAGAAGCTGTTAAAGCTGGTGTAGACCTTATAATATCTGGGGCTGGACTTCCTAATAAACTACCATCTTTAGTAAAAGGAAGTAATGTAAAAATAGCACCTATAGTTTCTACTGCAAAAGCTGCTAGTGTAATCTTAAAAATGTGGGATAGAAAAGAGAAAACTACTGCTGACTTAATAGTTGTTGAAGGTCCAAAAGCTGGTGGTCATCTTGGATACTCTAATGAGGAGCTTGATAACATAGATTCTATAGACTATGATAAGGAATTTGTTGAGATATTAAAAGTTGCAAATAATTATGGAGAAAAATTTGGTAAGAACATTCCAGTTGTTGCTGCTGGTGGTATAACTTCTAGTAGTGATGTAAAAAAATATATCGATATGGGAGCAAGTGGTGTACAAGTTGGTACAAGATTTGTTGCTACTTATGAATGTGATGCACATGAAAACTTTAAAATGGCATATATAAATGCTACAGAAGAAGATGTACACATAGTTAAAAGCCCTGTAGGTCTTCCTGGACGTGCTATAAGAAATAAATTTATAGAAGAAGTTAAAACAAATCGTCCAGAGATAAAAAAATGTTACAACTGTTTGATTCCTTGCAATCCAAAAGAAACACCATACTGTATTTCTCAAGCATTAATTAATGCTGTTAAAGGAGATGTGGAAAATTCACTTTTATTCTGTGGAAATAATGCGTATAAAATTAATAAGTTAAGCTCTGTTGAAGATGTTATCAATGAATTAATTTCTGAATTATAATTTGAAAACTTACAAATTAAAATTTTATCAAGCTAAGGATTTTTAAATATGTTACTAATCAATCTATATTAACATATTTATATCCTTAGCTTCTTTATATTCTCATCTTTATTAGATACTATATAAATATAATTTACACCATTATTAATATTGTATTTAAAAATTTCACTTGCTCTTACTCAATTTATTTTCCATCAACTGTAGAAAATCTCATCTATAAAAACTCAATCACTTACATATCATAATTAAATTTTCTTTGCTTTCTATAATACTAATTACTGATATAATCCTATCATTACATATTATTTAATCTTCTTTTACAAGTACATTTGTTATCTCAGCTACATATAGAGTATGATAATCTTTTTTTGGATACCATCTTCCATCTATCTCTTCATCAATAAAACATTGTGGGTCAATTTTTTGGCAGTGCATTTTTTTACATATAATAGCCAACTTTGCCTCTTTAAAATAAGGTGTATCATTTAAATGTTCTACATTAAATCCTGTTTTAGATATTTTATCCTCTTCTCTACCAGACACTTTACCACAATAAGAAAGTTCTTTACGAAAATCTTCGTCAAAAAAAGTAAGAGAAAATGTATCTGTACTATCTATAAATTCTTTAGTATAACGTTGTGGTCTTATTACTACAAAAGCAACATTTTTACCCCACATAACTCCAAGTCCACCCCAACTAGCAGTCATTGTATTTACTTTACCTTCTTTTTCAGCTGTTATCAATGTCCAGTCTTTACCTATCAACTTAAATGGATTGCTTTTAATTTCCTCTGACATAATCTCTTTAAATTCACTCATATCTCTAATAACCTCTCATTCTCTTATATTGATAATACTTTTATTTTCATCATAAATTATTACTAGAATTTACTTTGGAAAATAAAGTATCTTCTATTAAAATATATTATAAAGGAGTAAGGATATAGATGCCTATTCATTTTCTAATATATTTAATATTTTCACTCAGAATATATATATACTTTATATAGTCTAAATATGACTATTACGTTTTACATGTAAATTATGTCAAAAATATCATTTAACTAAATCAAAACTTGATTTATATACCTGGAAAAGGTATTATATTAAAGAGTGCTTAAAATACTTCTTTTGTATATAGGCATGTATAAAATAATAAATAAGGAGAGTGATGAGCAATGGATACTAGTCCGTTGCGGAGAGAATTTTTTACAATTTCATCACTTAATAATATCTAAATTTAAAACTAATACGATATTCAGTTATATAAATTAGTTAATTAATAGATACTATTAAATGATGAGATTTATATAAAACTGAATAAAGGATGTGTTGCCATGATAAGATATTACAAAACTATAGATTCAAAATTAGAGAAACTTAGTTTTTTTGAAGATGGCTGTTGGATAAATCTTGTTGAACCTAATCATAGTGAAATCAACGAAATTTCTAATTTATTAAATATAGATGTAGAAAGTATAGAATCTGCACTAGATGAAGAAGAGCGCTCAAGAATAGATGTTGAAGACAATCATACTCTTATACTTATAGATATACCAGTAGACGAAAGTGACTCTAATTCTTCTCATTATACTACAATACCTTTAGGTATTATAATAACTCAAGAAGCTATTATAACAGTTTGTAATGCACAGACTAAGATTTTAAATGACTTTATAGTTGGTCATATTAAAGATTTTTTTACATTTAAAAAAACTCGCTTCTTGCTTCAAATTCTTCACAAAAATGCAGCTTATTACTTGCATTACTTAAGAAAAATAAATAAAATGACAATCATAATAGAGCGAGAAATTTACAAATCTATGAAAAACAAAGAACTAGTACAACTATTGGAATTAGAAAAGTCTTTGGTATACTTCTCTACCTCTTTAAAATCCAATGAGTTGGTCTTAAACAAGATGGTTAGAACTGCTGGTATAAAGAAATATCCAGATGATGAAGACCTCTTAGAAGATGTTATAGTCGAAAATAGACAGGCTCTTGATATGGCTAAAATATATGGAGATATATTGAGTAGAATTATGGATGCTTTCAGTGCAATTATAAGTAATAATCAAAATAATGTTATGCAATTTTTAACAGTAGTTACACTAATTTTCTCAATACCTACAATAATATCAGGATTCTTTGGTATGAATGTTATCAATATGCCATTTTCTGATAACCCAAATGGATTTTGGATAATTATGCTCATTACTTCTATAATATGCATAATAATTACATTTTTTATGTCAAGAAACAAGCTATTATAAAAATTAATAAGAGAAAGCCATTAGAGTTAATTAATTTACATTTACTCCAATGGCTTTTATTTATTTTAAAAACACTCTTTTTATCAGGTTTTTTAATTATCATATTCTTCATCTATACTCATTTCAGTTTCAAGACCTTCTAGCATTGAATCTAAGCTTTCTTTTATGTTCAATATATAAATTGGAACATACTCTTCTTCATCAACTATTTCTTCTTGTAATTTAAATGGTGGAATTAATACTTCATCAAAGTTTATATTTAGTTTAGGGAAATCTTCTATTATTTCTCCACAGTTATCATATTCTTCATCTGCTAGAGAAATATACATATCTAAACTTTTTTTGTAGTAAAGTCCTGCAAGCATATATTCACACTTCTTACTCCCAAATTTAATACCTTCTTTATAATATTTTTCAGCTTCTGCATCATCATTTAATTTTAAATAAATTTGCCCTAAATTATATATTGATTCGACACAACCTTGTGCTCTAGCCTTCTCATACCAGTATTTAGAATTAACATAATCTTTGTAAAACATATCATAAATAAGTCCTACCATGTGTTGAGCATATACATTATTTTCATTAGCAGGTGCGTCAAGCATCATTTTAGATTCTTCTAGTTTTCCTTCTCTAAAATAAATTCTACCTAAATGTATACGTGCATTCATATGATTTTTACTACTTGCCATCTCAAAGTACTTTCTAGCATTTTTAGTATTTCCTAAACTCTCATATATACATCCCAATCTATAGCTAGATTTGGTATCTCCATTTTCAGATGCTTTTTTATACCAACTTATAGCTTCTTCTATGTTATTTAAATCTTCATATATATTCCCTAATTTTATTTGACAAGATACATTATTTGGAATTCTAGAATAATACGAAACTGCTTTTTCTATATCTTGATTTTGATAATATAAGTCTCCAAGATTCTCAAGAGAACTTTTACATCCAACAGCTATAGCATCTTCATAGTACTTTATAGCATTTTCATAATCTTTTTCTTCAAAATATATACCTGCTAAATTGTTTTTAGCTTCTGTTATATCATCTTCTGCTGCCATTTTATAATAAGTCTTTGCTTTTTCTATCTCATTTTCTCTATTATATAAATTTGCAAGTCTATATTTAGAAAGTGTGTGATTTTTTTCTATTGCTTTTTCATAATAATAAATTGCGTCTCCTAATTCTTCTTTTCTATCATATACATATGCAAGTCTATACTCAGATTTTACATCTTCTCTATCTGCACTCTTTTTATAATATCTCTCTGCTTCTTCCAAATTATCATTGATTTCCATAATCATACCTAAGTTAAAACAACCCTTCATATGACCTGACTTATACAATTGCTTATATAGACTTACTGTGGACTTATTGTCCTTCTTCTTTCCATTTAATATTGCTAGATTATATTTCGCATCATCATCTAAAAGTACAGAACCTTTTTTATAATATTCATATGCCTCATCATCTTTTTCTAAAAATGTATACAATACTCCTAGGTTAAAACAAGCTTTCCCAAGATTATTATCTGCTGCTTCTTTTAACCACTTTTCGCATCTTATAAAATCTTTCATTTTAAAATGACATACACCTAAATTATTTTGTGCTTGTAAGTATCCTATAGTAGCTATTTTCTCATACCAGTATATAGCATACTCATATCCATCTAATCTATAATACATATTACCTAAATCAAATGCAGCATCTTCACTTCCATTCTTATATGCCATTGAATACCATTTTTCTGCTTCTTTAAATTGCTTTTTATTTTCATATATATTTCCCAAAGTATATTGAGATTTTACATAATTATCTAATGCTGCACTTTTATATAATTCTATTGCACTTTCTGTCTTTCCCATCTTTTCAAAAAGAGCTCCCTTAGTATGTATAACTTTTGGGTCACTAGATATATTTTTTATTTTTCTTATAGAAAATTTTGTGTTTTTCATTATTCGCTACCTACCCATTTTATAAAATATATTCTCTCAAACATTATTATACATTATAAACCATAATTAATGCTATAATATTGAATTTTTACCTTTTGTCACTATATTGTAATATTGAATTTTAAATTTTATAATCATTAGATTTTATTATTGAGTTGGTATATAATGTATATATAGGGGGGGGGGGACATTTTATGAATTTCAGCAATATTTTTATTCAAGTTGCAGTTTTATTTATAATTATTTTAGTAGGATATTTTGTCAGAAAATTCAACTTATTAGATGAACACTGTACATCTAAACTTTCAAATTTGACAATGACTATTTTTTTACCATCTATGATAATTAGTTCTATGCAGATTAACTTTGATAATAAAATGATACAAAAAATACTACTATTATTATTTATATCTTTAGTTATGTATATAGTTTCTATTATAATTGCTTTTTTGTTAAAATACATTTTAAAATGTGAAGATGCAAAAGACCTGGGGATATATCAGTATATAGTCGTTTTTTCAAATGTAGCTTTCATGGGTTATCCTGTAATTGAAGCAGTTCTAGGCCATGAGGCTATATTCTACACTGCTATTTTTAATCTACCATTTAACTTGTTTTCTTTTACTTTGGGAATTTACTTATTATCTAAAGGGAGCACCACTAAAGGATTTTCAATGAAATCACTTATAAGCCCTGCTACAATAGCAGTAGTTATTGGTTTATTTTTATTTATAACAGGACTTAGATTACCTCAGTTTATAAATGATCCACTTAAGATGTTAGGAAACATGACTACACCAATATCGATGATTATTATTGGTAGTTTGCTTGCTAATTCTTCAGCAATAGATTGTTTTGTAAATAAAAGATTATATCTAGTTACTATTGTAAGATTATTAGTACTTCCTGTGATTATATACTTTATTCTAAAAGGGTGGGTTAATGATAAAATGATTTTAGCTATACCAGTAGTAATTTCTTCTATGCCTGCTGCTGCAAATACTGCTATATTTGCCAATCAATATGACTCTAATGTAACATTAGCCTCACAATGTGTATTTTTTACGACATTATTTTCAATTATATCAATACCTTTTATAAGTATTTTTTTACTATCTTGATTTATTCTTTTATGTATTATATAATAATAGATTCAATAAATTACAAATACAAACAATTTATTATAGTATATTGATGGAATTTTTTCCTAGATATTTGTCAATAATATCTATATGTATGATAGAATAGGAGGCTTAAATATGGATATAGATTTAATCTTTAAAGTAGTATTTGCTATAGTTGCTATAGGCGTTTCTGTAAAAATTATAAAAACCGTTGCTAGTCTAGCTTTTAAGGTAGCTTTGATATTGCTAATAATTCTATTTGTATATAGAATGTTTTTATAAATTTTCGATAATAACGTTTTTAAAATATAATAGAGAAGTAATATTAAATTATCTTTAATGAAAATTCTTTATTAATAGATAATCTACTACACTTCTCTATTTTTATTGGAATGAGTTAAATTAAATCTTTATTATATCTTCCCATCATATAAACATCTTCAAATTTTCCATCTCTAATTACAGCATATTTTTTAGTTCCTTCTATTTCAAATCCCAGTTTTTTGTATAAATTTAGCCCCTTTTCATTGTCTACAATTACCTCTAATCCTACTCTCATCAACTTAATCCAATTGTCTGCTATGTCTAAAAGTTGTTCCATAAGCTTTTGACCTACTCCCATACCATGATACTTTTCATCAACAGTTATTCCTAGTTCTGCACTATGTCTTAATCTTGGAGATGGATTCACATGTAAACCAGCAAAACCGATTACATTTTTTTCTCCATCATTATCAATTTCAGCCACAAGCATATAATCATTTTCACCTAGAGAATCTAGCATAGCTATAGTTTTATCCAGTCTATCACTCATTAATGCTAGTGTATTTCTCATAACATTATATGCTCTTCTCATTTCATTAATCGATTGTGCATCTTCCCTTCTTACTGGTCTTATTATTATATCTAATGCTTTACTCATACTGGATTCCCCCTTATATCCCTCATTTTAAATTAATACTTTATAATTTTTATTTTATACTGCTTAAATCTATGTATGCTTCTATCTGAGGTATATATATCATATTATCTTTTATATGTGTACTTCCAAACTCTTTTAGTTCAGTGCCTTCTTTATCTTTAGTTATTTTGTATTTAATTGATTCTTCTCCTTCGTTTACTTCAGCATGAAAAAACATCCCTTCATATTGTTTAAATCTAAAATTAAAATTATCTTTAGTAAGCTTTATTATCATAATATTTTTTACTCCTTATACAATTAATATTTTTAATTATTATTAGTTATACATAAATTGTTTATTCATATGAATATATTATAACTTAT
Organism: Clostridioides sp. ZZV14-6150; assembly: GCF_020657875.1. Lineage (NCBI taxonomy): Bacteria > Bacillati > Bacillota > Clostridia > Peptostreptococcales > Peptostreptococcaceae > Clostridioides > Clostridioides sp. ZZV14-6150. The sequence continues at coordinate 353,451 of NZ_JAGWDA010000002.1, forward strand.
CATTTATTTAGTATAAAGCCATAAATATAAATAACTATACCTATGTTACAATCTAACTTTAATTGATATATAATATATTTATATAAATTAAAGTCTGTGAGGTGAAATATGAGTAAAAAAGTAAAATATTTTTCTTTAATCCTTTTTCCGATTGCTTTATTTTTAAATTTCATAGCAAGTAAAATTCCAAATATTGTTGAAAAATATTACTCTCAAGCCATAGATAAAAAAATTGTACAACTATTAAGTAAAGTTTCAGGAATATTTCCATTTTCTATCTACGAAATTACAATGTACATAATAGTTATATCTATTTTTTTATTTTTATGTTCTATCGTATTTACAATTTTCAAGAAGAATAGAAATTTAAAGACATTTTTAAAGAATTCTATTTTAAACATATTATCTATTTTATCAATAGTTTATTTTCTTTTCGTAGTACTTTGGGGTATAAACTACGATAGAGTTCCACTTGAGAGCACCCTTATCAACCAATATAATTTAAAAAACAACGATTCTGCCCAATCAAAGCAACATAGTACTAAAGAACTTTCTGAATTATATAAATTTTTGGTAACTAAAGCAAATGAAACTAGAAAACTTACACTACAAGATAAAAATGGAGTTGTAAAGTCTAATACAGATTATAAAGGTGTCATAAATAGAGCTCAATTAGGATATGATAAAATTTCAGATATTTTACCTAGTGTTAGTGGTAGTTACTCTAAGCCAAAGTATGTTATTTCATCACATCTTATGTGCTATACAGGAATAACTGGTATATATTTTCCATTTACAGGTGAGGCAAATGTTAATATTGCAATCCCTGACTTATATATTCCTTGTACAGTTGGTCATGAAATGGCACATCAGAGAGGATTTGCTAGTGAAGATGAAGCTAACTTTATAGGTTATCTTGCTTCCATAAAACACCCTGATATTGATTTTAATTATTCTGGCTATGTTTTGGCCTTAAATTATACAGCTTCTGCTTTAAGTAAAGTTGATTATAATGCTTATGTTGATATTTCTGCTGGCATTTCAGAGCTGGTTCGAAGGGATTTAAAAAATGAGAGTGAATTTTGGCAAAGATATGAAGGTAAAATTAATAAAATTTCCAATGGATTTAATAATTCTTATTTAAAAGCTAATGGTATCTCTGAAGGAACTCAAAGTTATGGCAAAATGGTTGATTTATTGCTAACTTATTATGAATTATATCCATATAATTAAAGATACTCATAAAGAATACTAAAATTGATAAAACATTGTTATTTATTATCTAATTTTCTATTATTTAATAGTTTATTTTTTTATAAATTCATTATAAAAAAATAAACTCTTCTTAAGTATTTACTATATGTATACTTATAATACAAGGAAAATTTATAGTATATATTCTTAAGTATATTCTAAATTAAGTATCATTCATTATCTTTTTATCTAAAAAAAAGCATATACCAAAGTCTGATATATACCTATAATCTTATGTATATCTGTCTATAATATTTATTTTCACAATTAAAATACCTCTGTAAAAATATCTATTTACATTATAAAAATAAGTATTTAACTTTCTTAGAACCAACTAAGTGTATACCTAAATTTATCTTATTAGTTTTAAATATTACTTATAGTAATTTTCTAATACACTAGTAGAAACTGATTTTCCTTGAAAATCTTTCGCCCAACTCTCATATTCTGAATTTTTCCATACACTGCCATCACTAAATGTTACTTGTTTTACACATGATATGATATACTTCACATCATGCTTTCCAGTTGATTGGTTCCATTTATCAAATAATAGATTTTCATTATTTTGTGTCTTATTTGGAACTATTGCATTTTGCTTTGCATATTCTTTCTCCATTTGCTGCCACTCTTTCAACCATTTTTCTACCCATGCTTTACCTTGTTGCTTTTCAAACATACTTATTATATCCTTTGGTGGTGATTGTTGTATTCTTCTATAAGTATGTGCATATGCTTTCTTAGATACAGGAGATATTCCTGCCACAATACCATAATCTACACCATCTGTACTAAATCCAACACTTCCTACCTCTCCATTTGTCGCAACATTTTGAGCATCCCAATATAGTTCAAGTGGTTTTCTGTTTTTATCATATGCAAGACACACAATTTCATAATCCATGATTGCCTTTTTACTGTTGTTCTTAAAACTTATAACATTGCTAGGCCAATGATATGGACTATCATCAAATTGTATTTTGCTATTGTTTATGGCTAGTGGAAGATTTTTATTATTGGCAATACCTTTGCTGTTTGAAGTGTCTAAAACTTTTTGTGTTGTAGTATTTTTGCGTTTGCTAAGTATACACTTGCTTTGTCTGAATTGGTTGTATTAAGAGAAAAGGCTGTTGTCGTGCCAGTAACCAATAAAGCAATAACCAAAATGGGCAAGCTAGATATTTTTTTATATCCCATAGTTTTTTCTCCTTTCTTACATTAATTTTTACTAAAACATTTTATAAAATGCGTTAATATCTATGTTAACAGAATACATCAATAGCTTTAGTAACTAAGTACTACCATAAATAGTAATCATATTATAATACTACTGTTGTAATTTTCATTTTACTAAACACAATTTTATTATAATATATATAAAATAGATTTTTGTACTCACTTATATGATTGAATTAGAATATAGATTTCTTATATCGCTTCAAATTTATTTAATTAAAAATAGCTAGATAATTAAATACCATGAATAAACTTTATTCTAAAAGTATTTGAATATCTAGCTATTTTATATCTATTGATTGTATACTATAACTTATCAATTTCATCCAGTAACTCATCAACCAATTTATCACCATTAATCATTCTTACAATTTCGCCTTTTTTAAATAAAAGACCTTCACCCTTACCACCAGCAATACCTATATCAGCTTCTCTAGCTTCACCAGGTCCGTTTACAGCACAACCCATAATTGCAACAGTAATATCTTTTTCCATACTACCAATCTTATCTTCAACTTCATTTACAACACTAATTAAATCTATATTACATCTACCACATGTAGGACATGATATAACTTTAATCTTATCATTTAAAAGACCCAAACTTCTTAAAATCTGTTTACCAACAACAACCTCTTCAACAGGGTCACCTGTCAAAGATATTCTGACAGTATCTCCAATTCCTTTAAGAAGAAGTGCTCCCACACCTATAGAAGACTTTATTGTTCCCTTATGAATACTTCCAGATTCAGTAATTCCAACATGAAGAGGGTAATCAACTTTCTTTGATATTAATTCATATGCATCAACAGTTTTATAAATATCAGATGATTTTAGAGAAATAACTATATTATAAAAACCTAAATCTTCAAGAATCTTAATATGCCCCATTGCACTTTCAACTAATGCTTCAGCAGTTGCAGAGCCATATTTTTTTAAAATTTCTTTTTCTAGAGAGCCCCCATTAACTCCAATTCTAATTTTTAAATTTTTTTCCTTGCATTTCTCAACAACCATTCTAACTCTTTCTATGTTCCCGATATTACCAGGATTTATTCTAACACCATCTACACCTTGTTCTATAGCTTCAAGTGCTAATTTATAATCAAAATGTATATCAGCAATAACAGGTATATTTACACTAGATTTTATCTTTCTTATATTTTTAGCTGCTTCCATATCAGGAACAGCAACTCTAACTATATCACAACCAGCTTCTTCTAATCTTTTTATTTGAGCTATTGTAGCCTCTGCATCTCTTGTATCAGTGTTTGTCATAGATTGTATGCTTATAGGATTTTCTCCTCCTATTTTTACATTCCCAACGCTAACTTCTCTTGTCTTTCTTCTCTCGTAACTCATATTTCACCTCTATATATTATTTTATATTAAAATCATTCAATATCTTAAAAAATACTACAAACTACATATATATTATAAATTAAAAAGCTATATAGTTAAACAGCTAAGAATAAATTTAATCTTTTAAAACTAATTTATTCTCACTTAAAACTACATAGCCTTTTTAAACTTTATAATTATTGAAATAACCTTAATATATCTTTATATGTTATAAAAAGCATAAATAACATTAAGGCCCCAAATCCAACTACATTTATCATACCTTCTTTATTTGGGTCAAGTTTTTTACCACCTCTAACAGCTTCTAATAATAACATAAGTATTCTCCAACCATCAAGAGCTGGTATTGGTAGTAAGTTTACTATACCTAAATTTAAACTTATTACAGCTGCCAAATATACTACATTTATAATACCTGTTTGAGCTGCGTCTGATACCATACCAATAACGCCTACTGGTCCTGCAACAGCATTACCAATTCCTCCTGGTACACGTCCTGTAACCATTTGACCTAAGAATGTTAACATCTGTTTTGTCATATCCACAGTAGTTTTACATGCATTCACTATTGAGCCAAAGAAATCTTTTTCTCTTTGTGGCTGAATTCCTATTTCATACTTTCCATTGTTATCCTTAGGAGTTACATTTACAACTTTATCGCTTCCATCCCTAGTTATACTAAGCTTCAATTCTCCACCAGAAGAAGTATTTATCATATTTGCAACTTCATCCCAAGTCTTAACAGAATTACCATTTATTTTATTTATCTTATCTCCTTCTTGAAGTCCTACTGTTTGTGCAGGAGTATTGGGCATTATTTTCCCAAGTGTAGTAGTTGGAGAACCTATATACAAAAACACTGGTACTAAAAGTACTGCTGCCAATATTATATTAAATATTGGTCCTGCTACAATAGTACTAAATCTTTGTAATATAGATTTATTTCCAAAAGAATTTGGACTTATTTGTTCTTCGTCTTCACCCTCCATACTTACATATCCACCAATTGGAAGAGCTCTTATGGAATACTCTGTATCTTTTTTTACACTATATATCTTAGGTCCCATACCTATAGAAAACTCATTTACCTTAATCCCACTTCTTTTTGCAAATATAAAATGTCCTAATTCATGTATTAATACAATTATACTAAATAGTATTAATGCAGCTATTATAGTCATAAATTCACCTTCCTATTTTTTTATCAGATTTTCAACATAAGCTCTACTCCATCTATCTGTTTCCAAAATTTGTTCTAACGTTGGTTTGCTTATGCTTTTATGAACCTCTAAAGTTTTCTCTATGTAATATGGTATGTCATAGAAACCAATTTTATCCTCTAAAAATTCACTTACCAAAACTTCATTTGCGGAATTTAAAACAGAAGAATAAGTTCCACCCATCTTTAGACATTCATAAGCTAATTTTAAACATGGAAAAGTCTCTAAGTCTGGTTCTTCAAAGGTTAAAGTACTAAATTTTGAAAAATTCATTCTTTCAAAATTACTTTCCATTCTATCTGGATATGTAAGAGCATATTGTATAGGCAACCTCATATCTGGACATCCTAATTGTGCAATTATAGAACTATCTGTATACTGTACCATTGAGTGAATTATACTTTGCGGATGAACCACTACATCTATATTTTCTTGTTTTACTCCAAATAGCCATCTAGCTTCTATTACTTCTAGTCCTTTATTCATAAGCGTTGAAGAATCAATGCTTATTTTTCTACCCATACTCCAGTTTGGATGCTTTAAAGCTTCATTTTTAGTTATATTTAAAAGTTCTTCTTTTTTCTTTCCTCTGAACGGTCCACCAGAAGCTGTAAGTATTATTTTTTCTATATTTTTATTATTCTCTCCATTTAAACACTGAAATATAGCACTATGTTCACTATCAACAGGAAGAATATTTACATTATATTTTTTTGCCTCTGCCATTACAAGCTCACCAGCAGTTACTAATGTCTCTTTATTCGCTAATGCTATGTCAATTCCCTTTTTTATAGCGCAAAGTGTTGGAACTAATCCTATCATTCCCACAACAGCAGTTAAAAGTACATCAATTTCATCTAATGATGATATTATTTTTAATCCTTCCATCCCTGTTAAAACTTCTACCTCTATATTTTGTGGCAATATTTCCTTTAATTTTAATGCTTTACTTTCCTCAAAAACTGTTACATATTTAGGTCTAAATTCTACAATTTGTTCAAGTAGTAATTCAATACTACTATTAGCTGATATTGCAACTACTTCAAACTTGTCTCTATTTTCTCTAACTACATCTAAAGTTTGCTTACCTATAGAGCCTGTAGAACCTAAAATTGATATTTTTTTCATATGATAATCCTTTCTAATAATAAATATACCCTACCAAAACATTATAACACTACTAAAACAATTATTTTTACTATTCACAAAAACTTCATATAATTACTGGAAAAATATATTTAGTTTACATTATAGCATTACTCTTTAATTTTAATTTATTCACATATAGTTACTTTTATTTTTAATCCAGTAAAGCTCTATCTATTAAATTAAACCTTAGCTATTCTTTATGTGTTTTTACAATATTATTAAAATATTTTAGCATCATTAAACATCCTTTTTTATTTCTACAACATCTTCTATTTTACAGTCTAGTGCTAAACATATCTTTTCCATTGTATCCATAGAAACAGACTTATCATTTCCTAATCTACCTAAAACAGAAATACTTATACCTGATATATTTACAAATTCCATCTTTTTTATTTTTCTATCAATTAGCAATTTCCACAATGGAGTGTATGAAATCATTTTATCACCTCTTCTAAAATCTATTTTATCATATTTTATCTATTTTGAAAAATTTTCATCTTTTTCGATAAATAATCCCTTATTCAAAATCAGCTAAGACCATGCTCTCTCAATATTGATAAATAAATTCATTTTCATATAACAATAAATAGCACCTATCAAAAATCAGGTGCTATTTAATATTTAAATTTATTAATCAATTTGATAATCTTCCATAACATATTCAGAGACATTCTTTGATGCTTTACAATAGTATGTACAGCTTCCACAATGTATACATCTTTCAGGATGATACGAAGATAATAAAACATCATAATTATTATCTATCATTTGTACAATTTTTGATATATTGACTTTTGCAGGACATTTTCTTGTACACACACCACATTTTTTACATTTATTTTTGTTGCTTATGTTTGATGGTTTAGAATATGCAGCAAAATTTCCAAAATACGAAAAATCATCTTTTTCTGTTGCTTCAAAACAGGACATTACTCCATTACCTTTATATAATAATTTATCTTCATTTTCTTTAAATGTACTTTTTAAAATATTTGAGATATTATCTGTTGGATATACGTATGCTACTCTAGCACTTCCATTGGATAAGTCAGCTATAGTAATAAAACGTCCTGTATCATAACATTTATTTATAATTTTACATATTTGATATACACTTTGAATATTTAATACTAAAATACCATTATTTACTGGAAATTCATTTTTCTCTAAACTTATACCAAGTACCTGTTTTATAAGGAAATGCTCTTCTCCCATAGGATATCGTGATGAAACTATTTTAAGAGAAAAACTACCATCCGTTTCTAATCTTTTATTTTTAGATACCATAATTACATCTTGCAAACCAAGTGCTTCTTTTAAATAATAAATAGAATGAACTATCTCTGAATATCTATTTTCCAATATCCATTCATCATGGACAAGCCCAGGGTCACATTCAACAGCATTAATCAATAATATCTTCTTGTCTAATTCTAATGAACAAAACTTTTTGATTTTTTCTGATATAAAAAAACTATTTCCACTCATACCAGTAATCTTTACTTTCTCAAGTTCTCCAATCAATTCATCTCTTGTAATATTTGTTGTAAAATCTGACATTCTTAATTCTTTTCCAATTAACTCAGGTGAAGATAGAGCAACAACCTTACCTAGATAATTTTTTACGATTTTCCTATTACCCTTTCCATATTTTTGTTTTTCTTTCTTTTGAGTTGTCTTTAATTTATAATTATTTTTAACTATTTTCTTATTTATAAGAGATTGACTGCGCATACTATTCTTCCTCCTTAAAATTTTCTAAGTAAAAATATTCAACATGCATCCTAAATAATTCCATTAATTTTTCTACATCATACTTTGCTGTGTGGTATATAAAAAATGGAGCATATAATTCCATTGCAAGTACTTCTGGATTTTTTGAAATCATTATCCCATCTTCTATTAATTTTTCAAAAGTTAGTTTCTGAGAAGTTATTGGAAATTCAATAAAAAAATCATTAAAAATTTGAGCCATTTTCTCGTTTTTGAATTGCTCAATAAGAAGAACTCTACGAAACATCACAATCCAATCATCGTTAATTTGAAAATCAAACATTGAAAGACACATTTGAACAAAGCTTTCCATGTTAACACACATAGAATTTTGTGCATAGTCACACTGTTTTAAAAAATGTGCCTTAGATTTTTCTACAATAGCATCAAATATAGCTTGCTTACTTGGGTAATGTTTATACAAGGCACTATTACTTACACCAACAGCATCCGCTATACTTCTTATAGACACTGCATCAAAGCCCTTTACTGAAAATAATTTCATAGATTCATTTAATATTTTTTCCTTTGTATTCATAATTTAACTCCTCTTCGCAAAATAAGGTGAGCAATTGCTCACTTTTATTATAGTAACCAATCGCTCACCTTGTCAATAGTTTTTTACTTTATACTGTTTTAAGTTTTCAAAAATATGTCTTAAAATAATCTGTATCTACTTAAAAAACTTTACATAAAATTATATTTATTATTTATTAGCTTTAAGTAATGATAAAAGTAATTTCTTCTGATTATAAATTTGCATAATCATTAGCCCAAGTTAATATAACATTCCAAAAAATAAAAAACATCAATGTTACTATTTTATATAAATATGCTAAAATAAAACGAAGTAATGGATTAAAAAACTATACTATTAATAGAGGGTAATTAAATGAAGCAGAGTGAAAAAAGAGAAAATGAATTTATAAAAAATAGATGGACTTTAGCTGTCATAGAAAAAGAAAAAAAGGTTACTCGTATCATTCGTTACTTACTAACAACACTTGCTATCATTGCTCTATTTACTCCTGTAAAAATCAAATTTTCCATCTATATATTTATATTATTGTTCAATTGGATGATGTATTTATGGCTATATCCTAAAATGCTAATAGAAATGCCTAAAACAAAAGAACTCAGAAAGTATCATATACCATTTCCTCTAACTACATGTATATTATCTATGTTAGTTCTACTTTTATCAACAAACACCTTAAATACACCAAATAATGAAAGATTTAGTTTTGCTGGAATTTACATGATAGTATTGATAAAGAAATAAATCCTTCTCGCTCTGGGAACGATTACTATCTGAAAATAAATGTAAAGAATAAAATAAAAAAATGAAAGTTTCTAATAATATGTATGATTCGACAAATAAAAACAACTCAATTCAACTTTGTAAAAGAAAAAGTATCTTTGGTTATGAATACTGGACATTGTACAAATAACATAATTACATTATTAATAAAATCAAATTGAAATCAACTTAGTTATTATATAAACATTTTATTCTTACAATTATTAATATAGATAAAACCACTAAGAAAAAGCATTAGCTCCCTTACTAATGCTTTTATCTATTGCTAATTTTGATTACAAATTTTTTAATTCTTCTAGCATGCTATGTACTTATTATACTTTTACAATATTTATATTATTTTTCAGTCACATATTTATTAAAAAATTCTTTTTCTTCTATACGATGTGACATTTCAATAATGCACTTAATAATACTGTAGACTTTTTCACGATTAAAGGTTTCTTTAAGTAAGCTTTTATTAATGCTTTAACCTTTTCTAAAATTGAATTAACTGGTTCTGATATTTCATTAAAAGCATTTTCAGTTACCTCAATTATAATGTATCTATAATAACTAATCACTTATTAAAGGTGATTAGAATACTTTGTAGTTATATGTGTTTGTCTTAAATAGTTCCATCATTTGTATACTAAAATAAACCCAATTCTTGATAATATTGATTTTATTTTTAGATAGAAAACATACAATATGTATTTTTACCTTCTTCTTTTGCTCTATACAAAGCACCATCTGCACGATGATATAACTCATAAAACTGTTTACCATCTTCTGGATATATAGAAATACCTATACTTACACTTATTTCAAAACTTAACTCATCATATGTAAACGTAGTATCTAATCTTTTTAATATATCATGACCTTTTTTTTGTAGGCTTTCTTTTTCTCCATTATACTCCATAAATGCTATAAATTCATCGCCTCCAACACGGCCAACAATATCTGTTGTCCTAAAGTTACTTTTCAAACATTTCGCTAACTCAATTAAGATTTTATCTCCAAATACATGCCCCATAGTATCATTAACATCCTTAAAATTATCTACATCAATCATAAATAAAGCATAGTTCTTATTTTCATCACATGATAGCAACATGTGTCTTATCTTTTCCTCAGTAGTACTTTTATTTAGTAACCCTGTCATTAAATCATTTTGAGATTGCTCAATTAACTTATTGTACTCTCTCTTTTCTTCATCAATATTTCTTATTTTCCCTAGTATTGATATAGTAGTATCCCCAATCTTATCAGGTTCATTGAACACTATAGAACACCATAGATGTATATCACCTTTAGAACGTATACGTATCTCTATTTCTTCTGGTTTGTTACCAACATGTGCTTCTTCTAAAGCATCAAGTAAAATCTTATGATCTTCTTCATAAATATTTGATAACTGTTCATCAATTGTTCCTCTTGGTTCTATCCCAAATATACTATAATAATTATCAGAAAATGTTATTGTATCATACTTAAAACTATATTCAAATAAAACATCACCCCACTGTTTTAAAGCCCTCTGATAACGATTGACCAGTCTATTAGATTTTTTATCACTTTTTTCACAAGTTGCATCTGTTACATCTACAATACTTGAATAAAAGTACTTCTTTCCATCTTTATCACTTTTACATAACCTAGAAATGGTTTCTAAATAAATTAAACGATTATCTTTACATCTAATACGATAGTGAAGTGTAACTATATCTTCAGAATTAACTTGACTTATCATATCGCCAAGTACAATTTTTCTATCTTCTTCAATAATTAAATTGATATACTTTCCATCAAACTTACTTTTAATTTCTTTTTCTGTATAACCTATCAATGATACAAAGCTAGGAGAAATATAATCTAAAGTAAAATTTTCATCAAAACGAATACATTTTACACAAGCAGGAATATTATCCAAAACTCTTCTGTATTTCCAATATGATTCTTCCATCTCTAAAGACCTTTTCTTAAGCCTATCATTTTCTATTATGACTACAATTAAACTTTTAGAACCCTGCTTACCTTTTACTACATTGCCTGTTCCAAGTATCCATATAGGAGTTCCATCAGATTTTACTACCCTAAATTCAATTGTAACTATATCACTAATTCCAAGTTGCCTTCTAATTTCATAATTCACATATTCTATATCCTCTGGGTGGACAAATCCTAATGCTTGATTTTTAAATTTTTCTTCCATCTCTTTGACAGTATAACCTAACATCCTTCTATAGCCTTCATTACATGTAAGAAAAGTAAATTCAGGGTCCATTCCTACTTGAAATATGCCTGCATAGGCATTATCAACCAATTCCTTTATATTCATTGGATGTGTTGGAGTAAATACAGAATATACCATACTTTTTTCTTTTTCTATAGAGATGTCTTTTGATATAATATCTTCTTGATAATTAAGAGACTCAAAATTTTTTTTAAAGTAATACTCATAAAATTCACTTGCATTTATAGGCTCATTATAATAAAATCCCTGCAATATTTCTGGTCTCATCTGTTCAATTATTTTTAAAGTTTCTTTATTTTCAATTCCTTCAACATAAACTGACATATTCATACTATGACATAAATTAATAATTTGAGATACAATTTTTTGGTCTATTACATCATATGTAATACGATTTAAAAGAGTATGATTAATTTTCAAAGAATCAGCACTTAACTCACGAAAAATTTCTAAAGATGAATGTTTTGCTCCAAAACTGTCAAATGTAATCCTAATACCTTGACTGCGAAGAAAGTCAAAAGAATTCCTTATTTCTTCTATTTTTTTTATGTTATCATTTTCTGTTAATTCCAATGTAATTAGAGATGGAGATATACCCTCTTCCTTTATAGTATCTAAAATAAAAAACTTGAAGCTAGGTTCTTCAAGCTGCTGATATGACACATTTATATTCATCTTGAAATTTGGCATATACTTTATCCATATTTTTAATTGTTTTAAAGCTGTTTTAATCACCCATTGGCTAACTTTATCCATAAGACCAGAAGACTCTAAAAAAGGTATAAATTCAGTTGGTCCAAGTTTCATTTCAAAATTAGGATTTTTCCAGCGAAGTAATACTTCGCATCCATACAGTTTCTTGCTATTAGTAAAAATAAGTGGTTGATAATTTAAATAAAATCCTTTAAAATTATTTAAGACACTTTCTCTTAGATACTCTATCAACTGTATAGAATACTGCGAAAAAGTTAGCTCATCTTTTGAATAGACAATTAATGTTCTTTTGCCTTGCTTTTTTGCTCTTTCAAATGTAACACGTGCATTTTGATACAATGTATCACAATCTATACCATCTTTTGGATAAAAGCAAATACTTCCTGATATCGTGAATGAAATAGCATGTCCATTAATCTGTTTTATACATTGTGCTATATCTTGAAATCTATTAAAGAGTTTTGTTAATTCATAACAATCTCCATTTGGATACAAAATTCCAAAACCATTTCCATCTAATCTATATAAACTTATGTTTTCAGGTAAAAAAGGTAAAATAGATTTAGAAAATTTTTTCAAAACCCTATCTCCAAATGAATAAGAATATAAGTTATTAATCTGTTCGAAATCATCAATTCCAATAAACATAATACCATATGGCTTTTTCTGAGTTTCTAAACTTGAAAGCATCATTCTAAAATTGTAATTTCCCTTTAAATTTGTTAATTTGTCTATAATATTATTAGTTAACATGTCTATTAATCCATCCTCCTTAAATTACTTTAACTTTTTGAAATAAACATTTCTCTATTATTTTTTTAATTCCAATCATATTTTCTAGTTCTGAAAATTTTTATATGCATAATAAATTCTTACCTAATTCAAAAGTTATTTTTATACTGGTATACTTTAAATTACATCATCAACTTGATGATATTGAAGATGGAGTACCTAATATATTTCAATAAACAATTAAAATATATTATTTATTGAGAATTTAACTATTTGAATCTATTTTATCATATTTTGGAAATATTTTCCTTTATTTTGAGATATCACTTAAATTATACCCCTACTTATCAAATAAAATCAATAATATACTTATTACTGATTAATTATATATAAAAATAAAATTTATAAATTGAGAATAAATCAGTTATATTTAGATATATAGCTTATAAAAAGATAATATATTTAAAAATGTCGAAATTATTAAATAAAAAAAGATTTTTTACAATATTTTCTAAATTATAAAAAAAATGAAAATAGCCATGTAACTAAATACTCACAGAATTCTTCTGCTTTTTAAAAGTTACATAGCTATTTTCATTACTAGCAATTATAGACTGCCTTTTTAAAACCAACCAATCTTTATCTAATAAAAAATTTAATAGTATTATATACAAAAGGCGCTACTAATATAACACTATCGAATCTATCTAATATACCCCCATGACCAGGTATTATCTTTCCATAATCCTTTATCCCTACATATCTCTTTATTGAAGATGCAAATAAATCTCCCAATTGAGCTATTATACTTCCTATGCTTCCTATTATAGCCAATTGAAGCAAATCAATACCAAATAAATACCCAAATAAAATACAACAAAGTGTACTTCCTATTATTCCTCCAATAGCTCCTTCTACAGTCTTTTTAGGACTCACTTTAGGAATTAACTTATGTTTGCCAAGTAAATAGCCACTAAAATATGCAAATATATCTGTCATAAAAGATATTACAAATATAAGCCATACATAGATATTTCCTCTTTCAAAGCTATTTATAGTTATAACTATAAAATCTAAAAATACTCCTATATAAAAAACTCCTAAAAATGTAATCGAAACATCTATAACATTGCTTTTGCCCATCAACATATAAATTATACTTGCTAAAAATAAAATGAAAAGCACTGCATAAGTATATTCCAATGGTAAGTTAAAAATATTTTTTACAGCTAAATAAATAGAAAATATATACCCTATAATAAATATTGGATGTATATCTTTTATTTTAAATGCTTTATAAAATTCATGTAATGCAATATAAACTATTGCCATCTCAGCTATATAAAGAGGTATCCCTCCATATACAACAAATAGAAATAATGGAACCAGAGCTAGTGAAGCAATAATTCTTGTAAGCATAAAATAATCTCCTTACTTAAGTCCTCCAAATCTTCTATCTCTTTTTTGATATAAATATATAGCCTTTTGTAATTCTTCTTTATTGAAATCAGGCCAATGTATATCAGTAAAGTAAAACTCAGAATAAGCAACTTCCCAAAGTAAAAAGTTACTCAATCTTTGTTCTCCACTTGTTCTTATGACCAAGTCTGGATCTGGTATAGACTTTGTGCTTAAATAGTTTTTTATAATATCTTCATCAATATTGTTTATATCTATTTTACCACTTTCACAATTTTTTACTATATCTATAAGAGCATTTTTTATATCTGCCCTACTTCCATAGTTCAATGCTAAATTTAAGTTAACTCCTGTATTGTCTTTTGTCATTTCCTTAGCTGAATTTAATTCTCTTATACAAGTTTTTGGTAAAGCACTTATCTCTCCTATAGCTGTTACTTTTACATTGTTTTGATGCAGTTCAGCTATTTCATTTCTTAAGTATGTAGATAATAAGTTCATAAGTGTATCAACTTCAAGTTTTGGTCTTTTCCAATTTTCTGTTGAAAATGCATATAGTGTCAAGTGCTTAACACCTAAATTTGAACATTCTTTAACTATATCTCTTATAGTTTCTACTCCAGCCTTATGTCCTGCAGTTCTTGGAAGAAATCTGGATTTTGCCCATCTTCCATTCCCATCCATTATAATAGCAATATGAGTAGGTATGTTATTTAAGTCTATGTCATACATGATGTTGTTATTCATATTTTGCCTCCAATATTGTTCTGACTCCTTAAATTAAGGAGTCAGAAAAGTATGTGATTATTAGTTCTACACTATCACCTATCTCAGATATTTTTATAACTCTAGGAACTACAAGTTTATCTTTATCCTTTTTACCTTCAATAGATTTTATGGTATAAGCTACATTTCGTTCATCAAAATATTGTTTTACCTCATCTATATGAAGACCTAAAAGGTTATAATATTTTTTCAATATTATACCTCCATTATATCCTTTTCTTTTTTAGCTAATAATGCATCTATTTCTTTTATAAATTTATCAGTCATTTTTTGAACTTCATCTTGTGCTTTCTTTAATTCATCTTCTGTTATTTCTCCGCCTTTTTCCATTTTCTTAATTTTTTCATTGGCGTCTCTTCTTTCATTTCTTATTCTAACTTTAAATTCTTCTGAAGCTTTACTAGCTTTTTTAGCTAATTCTTTTCTTCTTTCTTCTGTTAAAGCAGGTACAGAAAGTCTTATAACTTCACCATCATTTGATGGATTTAATCCTAAATCTGAGTTAGCTATAGCTTTTTCTATTTCGTGCATAGCAGATTTATCCCAAGGAGATATCATTAATATTCTTGGCTCGGGTACAGATATAGCACCAATTTGATTTATTGGAGTTGGAGTTCCATAATAATCAACTCTTATTTTGTCTAACATTTGTGCATTAGCTCTTCCTGCTCTTATAGTTCCAAATTCGAACTTTAAAGCATCAATTGTCCCATTCATTTTCTCTTCTAATTGCTTATGTATTTCTAGTTTCATAATTTTACTCCTCCTTCATTCTTCATTATTTTACAGTAGTTCCTATATTTTCACCTTTTACTGCTCTTATTATATTCTCTGTTGTAAGCTCAAATACCTTTATTGGAATCTTATTATCCATACATAAAGATGTAGCTGTAGAATCCATAACTTTTAACTCTTTTTGTATAACTTCCATATGACTTAACTCTGTAAATTTCTTAGCATCTGCATGTACTTTTGGATCCTTGTCATATACTGCATCAACATTTTTAGCTAACAAGATAACTTCTGCTTCCATTTCAGCAGCACGTAAAGCAGCAGTTGTATCTGTTGTAAAGTAAGGGTTTCCAGTTCCTGCACCAAATATAACAACTCTTTCCTTTTCTAAATGTCTAACTGCTCTTCTTCTTATATATGGTTCTGCAATTTGTCTCATGTCTATAGCAGTTTGAACTCTTGTAGCAACGTCTATATTTTCTAGTGCATCTTGTAATGCCATTGCATTCATAACTGTAGCTAACATACCTATATAGTCAGCAGTAGTTCTATCCATTCCTTCGCTAGTTCTACCTCTCCAGAAGTTTCCACCACCTACAACTACAGCCACTTCAACACCTATTTCTTGTATTTTTTTAATAGCAATAGCAATATCATTAACTACATCATTATTTATACCAAAACCTCTTGCTCCCGCTAATGCTTCTCCACTTAATTTTAACAATACCCTTTTGTACATTGGTTTATCCATCAGAAACCTCCTATTTCAATCCTTCATATCCATTTTTTCTATTTTTTAAAAAAGAGAACACCTGCGTGTTCTCTCTTTGGTTATTATTTAAGTTGCTTAGCAACTTCTTCTGCAAAGTTTTCTTCTCTCTTTTGTATACCTTCACCAACTTCGAATCTCACAACTTTAACAACTTTTATATCAGAACCTACTGCTTTAGCAACATCAGCTACTAATTGTTTAACAGTTATATCTGGATTTTTAACGAAAGTTTGCTCTAATAAACAAACCTCTTTTAATTCTTTTTCTAATCTTCCTTTAACCATTTTTTCAACTATATTAGCTGGCTTTCCTTCATTTAATGCTTGTTGAGTTAATACTTCTGTTTCATGTGCTATGTATTCAGCATCTACTTCATCTCTTGAAACGTATTTAGGATTCATAGCAGCAACTTGCATAGCTACATCTTTACCTAATTCTAAAACTTTAGCATCTCTAGCTTCTGTTTCCATTTCAACAAGAACACCTATTTTTCCACCACCGTGGATATATCCAGCAACTTGTCCATTAGTTACAACTTTAGCAAATCTTCTAAAGTCTAATTTTTCACCTATTTTTGCAACTCTATTATTTAAAACTTCTTGTAAAGTTATTCCTTCTCTATGAGTTTCACCTAATAAAGAAGCGATATCTTCTTTATCAGTAGCTAATGCCATACAAGCAGCATCTTTAACGAACACTTTGAAGTCTTCATTTTTAGCAACGAAATCTGTTTCTGAGTTAACTTCTACCATAGAAGCAACTGTGTTATCATCGTTCATTTCTATTGCAACTAGACCTTCAGCAGCAACTCTACCAGCTTTTTTAGCAGCTTTTGATAATCCTTTTTCTCTTAATAAATCTACTGCTTTTTCCATATTTCCTTCAGCTTCTTGTAAAGCTTTCTTGCAGTCCATCATTCCTGCGCCTGTACTTTCTCTTAACTCTTTTACCATTTGAGCAGTTATATTAGCCATTTTTTAAGTTTCCTCCTACTTATTCTATTCCATATTATAAATGGTAAGGGCAACCCTTACCATTTAATTGTCAAATTATTATTCTTGGTCTTCAGCTACTTCTTCTTCAGCACCTTGTCTACCTTCAATTACAGCTGTTGCCATAGCACCAGTTATTAATTTTACGGCTCTTATTGCATCATCATTTCCTGGTATAGCAAAGTCTAATTGTTCTGGATCACAGTTTGTATCAACTATACCAACTACTGGTATACCTAATCTGTGAGCTTCTTGAATAGCTATGTTTTCTTTTCTTGGGTCAACTACGAACATTGCACCTGGTAATTCAGGCATGTCTTTTATTCCACCTAAGTACTTTTCTAGTTTTTCTTTTTCAGCTCTTAATTTTATAACTTCTTTTTTAGGAAGAACGTTAAATACGCCTTCTTCTTCCATTTTTTCTAATTCTCTTAATTTATTTATTCTAGTTTTTATAGTTTTGTGGTTTGTTAACATTCCACCTAACCATCTTTCATTAACAAAGTACATTCCGCATCTTTCAGCTTCATCTTTTATCGCATCTTGAGCTTGTTTCTTAGTTCCTACGAATAAGATTGGCTTTCCTGTTTCAGCTACTTCTTTAGTGAACTTGTAAGCTTCTTCAACTTTTTTAACTGTTTTTTGTAAGTCGATTATATATATTCCATTTCTTTCTGTGAATATATACTTAGCCATTTTAGGGTTCCATCTTCTTGTTTGGTGACCGAAGTGAACACCTGCTTCTAATAATTGTTTCATTGATATTACTGACATATTTACCTCCTGGTTTTATACCTCCAGCTTGATCTTCTCCCTAAAAAACCATGTAATAGGCACCTTTTAAGGATCCCAATGCTGTGTGTGATTTATTTTATTTTTTCACCTCTAGTAGTATATCATAGAGGTGAAAAAATAACAATATTTTTTCCATATTTTCTATTTTTATATTTTTTTGTATATTTTATACCATTTTTTTGAATTTAATTTGCAAATTTCATTTTTAATTTTGTTTTTAATGGTATATTATCAACACTATTATCACTGACTATATCTACACTTCCAAGTAAATCACCTGAGCTAGTGTAATATTTTATAGTACCCATAGTATCACCTTTTTTAACAGGATACTCCATATTTTTAATTTTTACTTCGGATTTTATATTTTCATCATTTTTTAATATTGTATAAAGTTCATTTTTGGCTTTCAAAGTAACCTCTAATTCTTTCATTCCTTTTATATATCTCTTACCAATAAAGCTATCTTTATCAATTACTTTTTTCATATTAAAATTCTCTTTTCCATATTTTAACATGGCCAAAGAAGAAGATATTCTTTTATCTTTATGATTAGCACCTAATACAACGCCTATTACTCTACGTTTTTTCTCATTTTTATCATTCTTATTAACAATCATAGAAAATGATAAACAATAACCAGCATTCCCAGTGTACCCTGTTTTTATACCATCAACTTCAGGTATAATTCTCAATAGTGCATTTGTATTGCTTTTTTCAAAGCTTCTATCTGAGTTTGTATAGGTTTCCATATCAGTTATGGCTGTTACTTGCTTTTCATAATGGTCAAACATGTATTTTCCAAGAATAGATATATCTCTTGCAGTAGATATATTTTCTTTTGCTGGTTTTTTTGGATTACTTAAATCATATATTGGAAGACCATTTGGATTTAAAAAATGGGTATTAGTCATTCCTATTTCTTTTGCTTTTTTGTTCATCCTATCTACAAATGCTTCTTTAGATTTACAAATATGTTTTGCTATAGCAATTGCGGCATCATTTCCTGATACAATCATAAGACCTCTCATAAGTTCTATAAGTGGCACTTCCTCACCAACTTTTAGTTTATAGCTTGAACCTTTCACTGAAGCAATGGACTTGTCTATCTTTATTATGTCAGTTTCTTTTACTTCTTTATTTTCAATAGCCTCTATTGCAAGTAAAAAAGTCATCATCTTACTTAAACTTGCTAAAGGTACCTTCATATCAGGTTCTTTACCATACAAGACTCTACCTGTTTCTTGGTCTATAAGTATAGATGTTTTTGAGTATTTGTCTACGGATTTTTCATCAGCATATGAATAATTTGGTATTATAAATGCTAGAATCAGAGTTAATGTTAAAATTTTTTTTATTCCGTTTTTCAATTTTTTCACCTTCTTGGATTATTAAGTATATTTATATTTAAATTTTCCCTCTTTAGTCCAATTTATATCTAGTAATTAATACCTATCCATATTTACACAGATATTATCTTATCATTCTCTTAATAATCACAGATGCCCAAATTGCTCCTATTGTAACTCCTAAAAATACTTCTATACCTGCTAAAGCTTTACCAATCAAACTTGTAGCAACCATATCTCCGTATCCTACTGTACTAAATGTAGCCATACTAAAATACCACAAATCTATATACGTTTTAAAAATTTCACTTGCTGAATAATTACCTAAGTTATTTATATTTAAAGTTATAAGTGTACTGTTTGAACTTTCTATACCTACAAATAGATATAATAGGGCAAAACTACTTATTATAGCTATAATCACAAATAATATATTCCATGGTTTTTCTCCATAACCTGTAGTATAGTGCGCTATTTGGTCAAAAAACTTTTCAACTAAATAACTGCTGAGAGTTGGATAATCAGAGCGTTTTATCATTTTACTACTATAAATTCTTTCCTTATAATAGTAAGGTCCTATCATCTCATAATCTCCAATTTTTGTAGCTTGATTTCTAGCTATTCTATAATTTATTTTTCCATGCTTGCATTCACTTTTTCCATACTCCACATTTTTAAGTATAAATTTTGTACACATACTAAAAATTATTCCATCCATTCTTGGAAAATTTTCTACCTTATTAACTACTAAATCAGGCCCTTTAAATTTTACTTTTTCAAATATCTTATCATTTATATATACCTTATTAAACTTTGTTTTATTAAAATCACAATTTTCTAAAAATACACAAGCATTAAAAAATACCTGACCCCTAAAATCTGTATAATTAAAAATAACATTTTTTTTAAAAAGATATTTTCTAAAATTTGCTTCTTGTTTAAATATTGTTTCAGAAAAATTTAATAATTTATAGTCATAAGTTAATATTTCTTCTGCATTAAATTTATTTTCAAATATAAAGCCATTAAATTCATTTATTTCTTCCTTATATATATTGTCTATCATTAGTTTTATATCTTCACTAGATTTATTTTCTTTATGAAAAATACAATATCCAGAAGAATCTGCTTCTCTATGACATTTTTTTCTTTCATCTATTTTAGATATCCATTTGCAATTCATAAATATCCTCCAGTACAAAAAAATTATCACTATTTTGTATTAGTTTGGATATTATTTTATTTTATATACTTAAATACATACAAAATATATATTAAATTGTTTATTTTAAAATTTTCAAGTTATTTCTCATTAGATGAACAGTAAAATTTATCTATACTCAACACCTTTGCTTGTCATCTTCATTAAAGTAGTATAATTACAAAACTACTTATCTTTTCTAAGTAGTTTTGTAACCATATTTAATGCTACTAAGTCATCCATAAATCCTATTGGAAATACAAAGTCTGGAATAACATCTGTTGATATAACAAAGTAAAGCAACATACTTCCAATTAATAAATATTTCTTTATTCCTAATTTTCCTGTACAAAATTCAGCATACATATCTCTCAGCCTATCTGTAAATTGACCTTGTTTTTCTATGGAATCTATTTTTTTACTAAAATTATCAAAAAGTAATTTTTTCCCTTCATCTGTTTGAACATATAACTTGCATTTACTTAACTCTTTCTCAATATTTCCGTTGAAATTTTTATCATTAATTAAATTTGCAAATCCTAGTACATCATCAAAGTTACTAAAATCGCTATCCATATTAAAAATTTGTTTATTATTACTGTTTTTAAATTCATATCCTGATGCTTTTAATAGCTCTTCTAAGTTTACATTTAAGTGTATTGCAATCTTTTCTAGGTGATTTATATTTGGTTTTTGTTTATTATTTGCTATTCGAGATATAGTAGATTTATCAATTCCGCTTTTTTTGCTCAATTCTCCCATTGATGTTGACTTTTCTTTTAATAACGTCTTCAATAGATTACCAAAATTCTCAACCTCACTATGTTGCTCCATTATTTTCACCTGCTTTATTATGTTTGGTTTTATATTATATAATATGAGTTTTTTGTTTTTTAGGTGTTGCAAAATGTTGAAATTTTATCAACACTCTATTGGTTTATCTGTAACAATTTATCTCTTTTTACAATACTATAAATATATAAGTACAAAATTTAAGAGAAAGGATGTTAATCTACTGTGATTGAATCAATTTTATTAGTGACTTCTCTTTGTATAGATGCCTTCGTAACAAGTTTTGGATATGGCGTAAATAAAGTTAAAGTTCCTTTATATTCGAATATAATTATTAGTGTGGTTTGTTCAGCAATTTTGGCAATTTCACTTTTTGCAGGTACAATAGCCAGAGACTTCTTACCTCAAAATATAACAATGTTAATATGTTTTTTAATTTTATTTTTATTAGGAAGTGCTCGATTAGTTGAGAGTTTCTTTAAATCTTATTTTAAGAAAAAATCCATACATTCAAAAGATTACAAATTTAATATGCTAGACCTTAAATTAAATTTTAATGTCAGTGTTGAACCTGATACTTTAGATACAAATAAATCTAAAATTCTTAAATCTGCTGAAGCATTTACACTTGCACTTGCTTTAAGCTTAGATGGATTAGCTATTGGATTTGGGAGTGGTCTTGTAGGTGTAAATTATATACAAGTTATCTTGTTTTCTCTAATTTCAAATGTAATAGCAGTATCATTTGGTTGTTTACTAGGAAATGTATTTGTTAAAAATATAAATCTAAATTTATCTTGGTTAAGTGGTTTGATTTTACTAATTATTGGATTTATGAAAATATGTTAACAAAAAGGCTATCTTAAAATTTTATTTTAGATAGCCTTTTTATATATATTTTAAAAGATAAAAACTTCTATTTAAATTTAATTATTATATTAGATAAAAATTGACAATCAAATACCTTTACTAAATTACAAACTTTTCTTATTGCATATTGAGTTTAATATATCCAAGCTGAACTCCCTTTGTGACAGCTTCTAATGAAGAAGATACATTTAGTTTATCAAAAATATTTTGGATATGATTAGACACTGTTCGCTCACTTAAATATAATTGACTTGCTATATCTTTTCTCTTAACTCCATTATATAGAAATTGCAATATTAATTTTTCTCTATCCGTTAGCTCTTCAATATATTTTATTTCATCTGGAAAATAATTATATCCATTTTGAATCTGATTTAATATTTCAATAAATTTATCTGGCTCGATATTTTTATTTATAAAGCCTTTAGTACCCATTTTTTGAGCTTCATACTTATATACAGGTAAATCATAACCCGTTAACATGACTATATTTACTTTAGGTATCATTCTTATAATGTCTTTTGCTAGAGACAACCCATCATTATCAATCTTTCCTAAATTAATATCAATAAGAATTATATCGGGTTTTTCATTTTTAATTATTGAAATTACCTGGGAAATATCTTTAATATAAATAAATTTTTCTATTTCAGTATAATCTTCCAATGCAATTTCTAAGCTTTTTGCAAATAACACATGGTCATCTATTAATAAAATATTTATAATAGTTCTCTCCTTCCATAGGAATTTTTACACTAATACTCAATCCAGAAGCTGTCTTATCAATATTAAGAACGCCATTTAACCTATGTAATTGTTCTTGAATAGATGATAGCCCATTATTTTGATGTCTTATTAAATCATATTCACTTTCCACTCCTACTCCATTATCTAATACTGAAAGAATTATATCTTTATTTTTTTGAATTAGTGAAATTTCGATTTTAGAACAATTTGAATGTTTAAAAGCATTTGTTACTAACTCTTTTAATATACGGTATATAATAAAATTATATGGCTCAGCCAAAAATATATTATCTTCACATGTAAAACAAATTTCTATATTTTTAGATAAATAATTGCCTCTAATCATAACAAACATATTTTCTATATTTTCTTTTAATGTAAGTGTTTTTAATAATATTGGATGATAATTTTGCATTTGGTCACGAATAGATAAATTTAATTTTTCTAATGTACTTACGATTATATATTTGACATCTGGCTTTTCAGATTTTTTCATCATATTTTTAATTGACAGTAAATCTTGTAATATTTCGTCATGTAAATAATTGGAAAAATCCTTTTTAAGTTCTTCCTCATTATATATCTGCATTAGATTATTTATTAAATTACTTTCTTGTACATTAAATTTTTCTACTGAATTTTTATTGCAGATGATATCATCAATATTTGTGCAAATTAAAATAAAATAAAGTAAAGTAAACCAAAATATACAATGTATTATTATAAAACATGTAATTATATTAAGGTCTAATAGTTTTCCAATTCCAAAAAAAAATACACTTATTAGAGAAATAAAAATCAATCTTTTTTTACCATTTAGCATAGTAGTTTGTTTTATATCACCCTTATCCTTTATAGCAATATTATGGATACTAAATATGGCTAATGATACAATTAAATACATTCCTAGATTCTCAACATATTCCTGTTTTTTAGCAAAAACTATAGCATATACAAGAAATATAAATAATAAAATAGCTGAATATATAAAATTTCTTTTCTCACACTTTAAAACAAGTATCACAGTCTTTTTATATAAGATAATTAAGAATATAAAGCTTATAAAACTTATAATTATTTGTAATAAATAAAGTAGTGCAAACAGATGATTATCAATAAATTTTGAAACGACTGTCAAAACACACATAAGTTTCAATATAAATTCTAAGCTTTTCTGGTAGTTGTATTTGTAATCTTGAAAGAAAAATACAAATAAGAATCTTACACTTTCAAAAACGATAATGGGACTTAGAAAAAAAATTAATTCAGAAGATATTTTATTGTTATCAAGTAAAAATAAAAAGTACCAAGAAATCAAAACAAGCAAGTTTGTAAATTGTACAAGCACTCTATTTTGTTTCAAATTAATTAATTCAATGTACATTATATCAACAACTATAATAGATACAAGTAAAAGAGTGAAAATGGAAATACTTTTAATATTTTTATCATTAAAAAATTCATAAATTAGAAATAATACTATCAATAATTGATTTATTAATATAAAAATCTTTCTTTTATTATAACTGCCTTTGAACATATTAACTCCTTTCTGATAATTAATTATATGATAACATTACATAACTTGTAAATTAATTTATACATACGATGCTTATCTTCTATTTTCCAAATATTTTATAAAATTTTTAATACTATTTTTTAAGTACTATTTTATAACAAGAATACTTCGTCAAGACATAATATCCTACATATACGAGTGTAAATATTACAATTGCAAATACTATTGGAATTATTACAGGTGTATTACTTCCTAATATATTATCTATTAAAGCAGACTTGTAAGCAATTAATCCAAAGATACTATGTAACATCCCTAATATATATGGTATAGAAAAAAACACTAAAATCTGATTCTTAATTATTTTCTTTATATTTTTTTGACTATATCCTATTTTACTCAATATATTAAAACTGTTTCTATCATAAATGGCATTAGAAATACTGTGAAAATACAACATACTTCCTGTAGCAATAAAAAATATAACAGAAAGAAAGCTAATCAATAAAAAAGTCGAACTACTCTCATGCACAATTTCAAATTTTCTTTGATAAGCACTTATAAAATATGGATTATCCTTTAATAAATTTTTAAGTTTTTCATAAATTTCTTTATTATCTCTCATACCTTTTCCATCAATACTTATAATAGAATTTCTTAATAGATTATTATATCTAGATATTTCATTGTATAATTTATCTGACACTATTAATGTCCCAATACTATTAGAGAAACTAATTGGATTATTCAATGTAGTATCTTTTATAACTACATCTACTTTTTTATCTGAATATAAATCTAAATTAAGGATTTTCCCTTTGTCCACATTTTTTTTACTTGGTCTATATTTTACTAATATACTTTCATTATAATCTAGAGGTTTAAAATCAAGTTTTTTCCCTTGTTGTTTAATTAATTCTATATAATCAGACTCTGATATACAATCAAATCCAGAGATTCTTCCTTTATCTTTGCCAATAGAATACTCAATCGGTAAATTCTTTGATGAAGAATTTACCTTTATAATATTTGTTTCATTGTATTTAAAATTTTCTACTAGTTCATAATCTCTTACAGCATTAATAATTTTATCAACATTAATTTTTTCTTCTACCTTAAATTCGATAGCAGAAGGTACTATACGAGAAACTGCTACTACAGGATAATAAATTGATAAAACAGTAGACGCAAATATACATAATGTTCCTGCTGACAGTAAAGTTAATAAAATTAATGTTTTTGCATTAGAACGTATGGAGTAAATAAACTTAGGAATTGTAATAATCTGTATTTCTCTATAAAAATGATTTTTTTTAGTCTTTAATATTCTAATAATATAAGGTAAAAATGAATTTATAAAAAAAATAGTTCCAACAACTACGCAAAGTAAGGTCAATATAGCAATTGGAGAAAATCCAATACTATACCAAACAGAATCCTTTCCTCTAGTCATATCAAAAGCTAGTACATATCCTAATACAAGCATAAAAATACCTATAAAAGCTATCAAAGGTCTTATTCTAATCTGTTTTTCTTCATTTTGCTCTATTTTTACTAAATTAAGAAGAGAATTTCTTCGAATCAATTTCCAATTTGAAAAATATAGTACAAGTAATATAACAATTAAAAATGATAGACTAGAAATAATAGCATTTTTATTAAAAAAGGGTATCTTTGAACTATCTATATTTAAATTTAATGAATACACTATTATATATATAATAAACTTATGTAATAATGAGCCAGTTAAAATACCTATAATAAAAGCAATCATACAAATAAATACATTTTCTATCATAACTAATTTTAATATATTTGATTTTCTATATCCCATCAAGGTGTATATGCCAAGTTCTCTCATTCTACGTCTTATAAAAAATCTATTTGAGTAAAGCATATAGAACAATACAAATGAAATTATAAAAATTGAAATAGTTTTTGTCATAGTTTCGACTCTTCCATCAGATGAAATTTTATTCATTATAATATCATTCATAGAAAAAGATACAAAACTAAAAAATATCATGAGTATAAAAGCTACAGAAAACAAATACAATGAATAAAACGAAAAGTTTTTCTTAAGATTCTTTTTAGCAATGCTATATATATTCATTTTTATTACCTCCTTTTAATGTATATTAATATATTTCTTCTAGTTTAGTGGTCTTACTAACTATAGCTTCAAAGAAATCTTTATGATTTTTTTCATTTTTTTGAAGTTCCTCTATAATTTGACCATCTCTAAAAATCAAAATTCTATTACAAAAACTAGCTACATAAGCATCATGCGTTACCATCAATATAGTAGTTTTTAATTCTCGATTTACATCACTTAGTGTTTTTAGTAACTCATTTGCTGATACTGAGTCAAGTGCTCCAGTTGGTTCATCTGCAAGTATTATAGATGGTTTTTTTATAATCGCTCTTGCTGCAGCAACCCTTTGACATTGACCACCAGATAACTCATTTGGATACTTATACAAAATTGAATCTATTCCAAAGCGTTTTGTCAATAACTTGATAGAATCTTCAATTTCACTTGGTTGCATATGTTTTAAAGTAAGTGGTACAGCTATATTTTCAAAAACATTCAAACTGTCAATCAAAAAGTATTCTTGAAATATAAATCCAATATTATCCTTTATAAAATCTGCAGTAGAGTTATTATTTAATTCTTTTAAATTTACACCATTAATTACTATCTCACCACTACTTACACTATCTATTGTAGATAATACGTTTAGTAAAGTTGTTTTTCCAGAACCTGACGCCCCCATAATTCCAACAAATTCACCACAATTCACCTCAAATGAAACATGATTCAAACTTGGCTTTTTATTTTTACTATAAATCTTTGTTACATCTTTTACAGATAATAGAACATCCATATTTATACCTCCTTTAATATTATTTCATCTATGTTTAAAGTATAAATTTTTACACAAAAAAAACATGAGTAAAATACGCAAAAATAATCGCATTTATTACTCATGTTTTGTAAAATAATTATTTACATTTTAAATAGTCATTTGTGTTTTTATATTTGTTTTCTATTTTCTCTAATTTCTTTTTGAATCTGTTTAAGAGCTTTTTTTGAACCTCTCTGAATGTCTTTTTCCAATTTTCTATCTTTAAAACTAGTAAACAATGAATTTAAATCATATCCTTCAGGATATAACTCTTCTGCTTTTATACTAAGTTCTAATCTTTTTATATTTACTAATACAAAATTGTCTTTAAATAATACTTCTACATTATTAAACTTATCTCTAGGTTTATACACAACTCCAAAGTCATTTTCATCCAATAATTTTACTTTATCACCTGTATCATACTCTGTATAATGGGAAATAAATTCAATATTATCTTTATTTTCAGTATTGGATTGTAATTTACTTCTCTTAACTAAATCTAAATTGTAGTTTCTATCAGTTATATATTCTTTAGCTCTACTTAATACCTTATTTTTTATTCCCATTTTTTTAGAAATAAAAAGAGCATTACTATCCTCAGATTTTCCTATTGTTAACTTATATAATGGTTCTAAAGTTTCTTTATCAAACATCATACCTGCATTTTCAAATTCTGGATGCAAGTTAGCAAACTTTTTTATCTCACCATAATGAGTTGATGCTATTGTTATACATCCCATACTATAAAACTCTTCTAGTAATGATATTGCTAGTCCTGCTCCTTCATTAGGTTCAGTTCCACTACCTATCTCATCAAATAAAACAAGTGTAGAATTATTTGATGAGTTCATAATTTCTGCAATATTTTTTATGTGTGATGAAAAAGTACTTAGAGCATTTTCAATACTTTGATTATCTCCTATATCTACAAATACTTTTTCAAATACACTTAGTTCACTGTCTTCTTTAGCAGAAATATCAAGTCCACATTGAACCATCAAAGTTAATAGACCAACAGTCTTAAGAGTTACAGTTTTTCCACCTGCATTAGGTCCTGTTATTACAAGACTTCTATAATTTTTACCTATTTCAAAATCTAAAGGTACTACATCTCCTGTTAAAAGTGGGTGCTTACCTTTGATTATTTTTATATATCCATTGTTGTTTATTTTTGGAGTAATACCATTTATTTTTTGGCTATATTTAGCTTTTGCAAATACCATATCATATTCAGAAAGTATTTCTATATTTAACTTTATCTGAACTATTTTATCAAATATAAGCTCTGTTAAATAAGATAATATCTTGTATTCTTCAATAGTCTCATCGGCTTTTAACATAGTCAATTCTGTACTTAAATTTGACACACTTATTGGTTCAACGAATACAGTATTTCCTTTTGATGAAGTATCTAATATAGTACCATCAACTTCATTTTTATAAGAAGATTTAATCGGTATTACATATCTATCATTTCTTTTACTTATTATAAACTCTTGTATATACTTTTTGTTTATACTTGATGTTATAAACTTATTTAATCTATCTTTTATTTTTCCTTCTGTAATTTCTATATTTCTTCTTACCTTTTTTAATTCTTTACTTGCATTAGAATCAACTTTGTTTGATTTTATGCAGTAGTTTATCTCTTCCTCTATGTTTTTACATTCTGTTATATTTAAAGCATAAGAACTTAATGTAGGCGAATAAAATTCTTTGTCTAACATAAAAGCTTTCATCTTCCTACAACCTCTTAAAAAATCCTCTATATTTACAAGTTCAATAGGTTCTATTATCATTCCTTTTTCAATTTTATCTATTGTAGAACCTGCATTAAACAATCCTTCAAGTGGTATATGATTACTGTTTTCAATTATTTTTCTAGCTTCTTTATTTTCTTTTAATTTTCTTCTTACTACTTCAATATTTCCACTAGGAGTTAATTTGTCTATTAGATTTCTTCCAAGTGAACTTACACAATGTATTTTTATTAATTCTTTAACTTCATTTAATTGTAGTCTTTCAATTGTATTACTATTCATTATTTTACTTTCTCCTTTATTTATAAGTCATGAATTTTAAATAACTATTCCACTTACTTTTATAATAATTATTTGTAATCGACTTAATAAATAAGGAATTATTATGCATTAAACTCCTTATTTATTAAGAAGTCTAACCCCGGACTCACTAATGTTAGTATTTTTTTTCATAAAACACTGCTCCTTTTCTATTTTCAATTAACTATTTTAGTCACTTTAACATTATTTCATAAATTATATCCTAGTGTCAATATAAATAAATTTATTTATCTTTTAACATAATAAAAAACCCTATAATGCTCACTATTAAAACAAAAATAATGCTTATTCTTTCATTTATATCCATAATTTCTTATAGAGTCTAATTTTATAAAGATTACACATCATAGAGTTCATCTCTTTAAATTATCATACCTAAAAAAATATAAAAAACAGCTGATAGTATCAAAACATTCTTATATGCTTTAACAAAATCAGCTATTTTTAATTTAATATATTTTTAATTTTTAAAATTACCCTTTATAAGTAATTAGTGGTTTCATAGTTGCCACTACTTGAATAAGTTTATATTCTATCAAACTTTCAATAATTTGTTCTATATTTTTATATGCTTCTGGAGCTTCTTGAAATAATAAATTTATATCATTACATAGAATATAGCTTTTAAATTTAGTTTGTTTTATAGTGTCTTTATTATACTTGTTTTTAAGACGAGATTTACAAATTGAACGAGACCATTTTCTACCAGCTCCATGTGATAGAGAATATAAAGACTGTTCTGTATTTTCAGTAGGCATAACTATATATGATAGACTTCCTCTTGAACCAGGTATAATTACAGCTCCTCTTTCACTTGAAACAGCACCTTTTCTATGTATGAATTTATCTTCTCTTTTTTCTATAAAATTATGATTTATAGATAATATTTTTTCAATATTTCCAGATATACCTATTGATTGCATAATTTTTTTGCTAACAATTTCACGATTGCGCTCTGACCAGATTAAAGCTTTATCATGATTTATCATATAATCTCTTTCTTTTTCACTTCCAACTTCAATACCATTTTTGTTGTAGAACTTTTTAAGTATAGTTTCTCCATAATTTCTTGACCCACAATGAACTAACATCATTATGTCATCAGATGAAAATCTTAATTGCTCAAATTTTTCTTTATTGTGAATTTCATTTACACATTGAAATTCTATAAAATGATTTCCACTTCCAATAGTTCCCAAATTTGATATTGGACATTCCTCTTCATGTGGATTCATTATTTTTATATCAGATAAATCTTTAATTTCAGAAAGACGTTTAATCCATCTATCTTTTTTAAATTTCTTTTTGGAGATTCCAGTTTTAAATAAAGTCATTCCACAACCTATATCATTTCCAATTATATGTGGATAGATAATACCTTCAGTTTCAACTGCTAGACCCACAGGTATTTTACCTGCATGTAAATCAGGCAATCCTACTATTCTTAAAATTCCATTTAATTTTGAAATATCTTCAAGTTGTCTCTTTGCTATATCTTCAATCCAACACTTGTTATTTGCTATTACTTTTATTTCACTCATACTTTGCTCCTTTTTAATATACTCCTGCCTTTAAAAAGTAGCAAAAAGCTGTGACTTTTAGCCACAGCTTTTTTATTTTTAAACTACAAAAGCAGGTGGCTATTTGTTAAAATACTCTTAAACGTTTAATACCTCATCATTTTTTGCTAACATAATAACCACTTCCTCTCATAATTAAAACAATACTAAAATTTTAATCTATATGTATATTATTTATAGACATTTATTTTAAAATGTACAATATATAATTTTTATATTATAGAACCTATAATAATCATTGAAATCATAACTATTGCTAAACCAGCAACAACAATTTTTTTATGTAATTTTCTTCTCACTTTACTTTTATCTTCTTTTTTGACCTGAACAATTTTTTTTGGTTCTTCTTCTACTTTATCTTCAACCTCTATATATGCTTTTTCATACATTACCTTGCTAAGGTCAACAATAATATCATTAGCTCTAGTATACTTATTATTTCTACCAAGCAGCCTTTTTATAACATTTATAAGTTCTATATTTCCATTAATTGCTCTTATACTATTCCAGTCTAGTCCTTTATCAATCAATTGTAACATCTTTTCTTCTGAATTTGCTTCTCCAAAAGGTAATTTCTTAAATATAGACTCAAACAAAATAAGACCTGTTGCGAAAAAATCACTCTCTCTATCAGTATAGTTTATACATAGTTGATGTGGGCATAAATACTTTCTATTTCCATAGCTTCTTGTATTAACCCCATTATTTGCTCTTGTAATTCCAAAATCACAAATTTTAATATTATATTCTGTATTCACCATTATACTACTTGATTTTAAACTGCCATGATATGAATAATTTCTATGTATCATTTCTAAAGCCTTTAAAACTTGTATCATTATATTTATAATTGCTTCTAGATGAAGATAATTACCTAGAATTAATTCATCTAGGCCAATACCATCAAAGTCTTCGCTTACAATATAATACAATGTTGTTTCTTCTGTACAATGAATCCCAACATCAATTATTTTTAGTATATAAGGAGAGTTTATTTCATCTAAAGCAGTACTTTCATCAATTAAATTTGATACAAAATCTTCACAAATATAGTTATTGTGTTTTATAACTTTTATCAACACATTTTTTCTGTAAAAAACATCCCTAGCCTTATAGATTTTGTTAATTTCTAAAACGTCATCAGAATTTACTACCTCATACCTATTGCCTATAAAATTCAACCCTGTCACCTCCTCATACATTTTATATAACTAAATCTATTTATAATTATACCAATATATAGGAATATTTTCTATATATTAATGATTCTAATATCAAAACGACAATTAATAAGTCTACTCTTATACAAAAAACAAGAGAGTTCTCAACTCTCTTGTTTTTTGTATCAATTCAATATTAATCTAAAAAATAATCTATTTTTTCAATTCTTTATAAGAACTATTTGATATATGTTCTCTTTTTATGACTTTCCCACTTGAGTCTTTATACACTCTATATGTAGAATATTTATCTTTTCCAGTGTTTTTTACTTCTATAGATATATTTGGTTTGTCACCAGAATTGCCATATACTATAGATGATACACTTCCTCCACCTGCATAATTTTTAATATATACGGGATGGTTATATGGATTTTTAAATTTTAAATTTAATCCTCCATCACTTACTGTAGCATCTCTACCTCTTGGCACATAAGTAGATGCAGATGAGTGATTTGTAACTTGTGTTATTTCCATACCTGAAAGGAGAGCTGCATTATAAACTGTTGAAGATGTTTGACAAACACCTCCACCTGCTGATTGCTCTAATTTCCCATAAACTATAACTGGTGCATCTTTGTAACCATTAGCTTTATTGCTAGGCCCTGTAAGTTTATTATATGAAAATTCTTCACCTGGCATTAGTAAAACATCACTAGTTTTTCTTGCTGACAATGCCACATTATATGCTCTACCTGATACAGATTGAGAATATGTTGTTGAATATTGGCCTATAACAGAATTCACAGATTTTACTTGTTCTGTCGTTATATCTGGTTTTTGAAGATTTACTTTTAGTTCTAAAGACTTGTACTCTTTATTTTTTATCATGTTGTATATAGATTCTTTATTTGATGCCAAGTCAAATTCTCTACCTACAACAGACTCTGTGTAATTTAATCCACCACTTCCAACACTAATTGAAGCATTTTTCATTTTAACATTGATACTATCAGCTACTGAAGATACTTGAGCACTAAGTTTTGCCTCATCATATCCAGATTCTATTTTTAGGGCTAGCTTATTTATTCTTATATCGATATACTTCTTTAAGTTTTGAAAGTAAGAACCTTTTTTTGTACTCTCATAAGCATTTTTTACAACTTCTTCTGTGTTATATTTTAAATCAATATCATTTGGAGATATTTTATAATCTTTTCCATCATAAGTAAGATTCAGGTCTTCTGGAGTATACTTATCTGTTATAGCTTTTAATGCTTCTTCTTTGGTCATATCAGATACATTTATATCTTCTATATATACATTTTTAGCTATTTTCCCATTATATAGAAATTTGTTGTTAAAAAAATAAGTAGACACACCTATTGCTACAGCTAAAACTGCTAATACTATTATGAAAGTTCGTTTTTTTTCTTTTCCTAATTTTGAAACCCTTGTTGTACTTCTGCTCATAAATTCACCTCATTTTAACACTAACTTAATTTATCTTAATTTTGCTTATTAAAGTTTCCCTTTCAAAACTACTTTAGATTATATTTGAATAGCTTTTTTTAAACAAGGCATTTAAGCAAATGTAACTTTATTGTAAATTTATGTCTTATAATTAGATTTCTTTTTGACACTTTTTAATTATACCTTAATAAAAAATTTACCCCTTGTTTACGAATATTGATTAATCTACATTAAAAATTAAATATATCCTATTACTGGATAATGGTCTGATAAATAAATCTTTTCTACTATATATCCTTTTAGTTTAGTTTTTCTATCAGCAAAAATATAATCTATCCTAGAATTTGACTTTTCAAAGGTTGCTAAGTGAGATTTATTTAAACAAACAGCCATATCATTAAACATATCTAAAGAGATATTTTTTTCATTGAAATCACCACATAAAACAACAGCCCCTACTAATCTATTTCTGTAGTCTATTATTTCATCTAGTTGCTTTGTCCTCTCTTCTCTATCTAAACCTAAGTGTGTGTTTATAATATTTATAATTCCTCCATAATCATCTACAGTTATACAAAGTGCTCCTCGCTGTTCTTTTTTACTAGTTAAAAAAAAATGATTATTGTTTAATATTTTTAATTTTGTAAATGTACAAATTCCATATATCATATTTACCTTTTTTACATTTGTGGCAAATACACCATCCATATTTAAAACAGCCTTTAAAGCTAAAAATTGAGGGTATAGTACTTCCTGCAAACAAACCACATCACAATTTAATTGTTTTAAATACATTCCCATTTTAGGTAATGTCAATTTATTATTTGAATCCATACCTTTATGAATATTGTAGGTTACTATTTTCATTAATATCACCTCTTATGCAGTATTATGCCCTTGAGATTTAAACTCATTTATTTTTTAGTCTATAAAACACTGTACTGCTTTCTAAAAGTCAAGTAATCACAGATTTTATCACAAAAAACCTAACTTAAGTATTTATATTCTACATAAGTTAGGTTTTACAAAATTTTATAGTATTTATAATTTTATGCATTTTTAATGATGATTCTCCTTTTTTATTTTTTTCAATTTGCCTTCACTTACAACAAATAAAAATCCCATCTTTTTATATATTTCATCTAATTCAATTAAAGTCACTTCACCATTTTTTAAATTTGTTAATGTTATATCTTGTATTTTTCTTGATGGAATTATCATAAGTTATCAACACTCCTTTAAATTCTTTTTATCTTTATATTTAAATATATTTATGTATTGTGATATATATTCATAAATTATTAAAATAATTTCAAAAAACATCCGTTCTGCAAACATTCGTTCTATATGCTTATTATACATCATACAAACGTTCGATTCAATATAAAAATTAAATATATATCACTATTGGTAAATTTTACAATATTATTCACTAAATATGTCAAAATAGCTTTTTGAAATAACTTATTTTGTCAAATAAAAAAAGTTATTTCGATAAAAGTGTACACTTAAATTGAAATAACTTTTCTGATATGAATTATTTAGCTTTATACTATAGTTTCATTAAGCTAACATATGTAATATTTGAGTCACTATAAGAGCACAATAAGTTCCTATAACATTTCCTAAAAGCCCCATAAGTACACCTACTGGAATTAATACCGGATTATGAACCCCAGCAATCATTGGTGCTGTAGTTACACCACCTATATTAGCTATACTTCCTACCTCACAAGTAAATAAGTCTAATTTAAATAGTTTTGCAAGTCCTATAAATGAAATAGCATGTACAAGAACTACTACTAATCCAAACATTATGTAAACAGGAGCCTCTGATAGTCCAAAGAAATTTGCTTTACTTCCTGTTGCTGCAAGAAGCAAGTACATAAATACATTTCCCACTAATGTACTTCCTTTAAGTTTTGATATCTTAGTCATACCTAACAGTATTGATACTGTAGATGCAACAAGCACTACCCACATAGTCTCATTAAGTATACCTGAAGTTGGAAGTATCTTAGATACAATCTGTGCAAATGCTGCAACTCCAAATCCAACAGACAATAAAGTCATAAGTTCCACAAATGTAGGTGCTGTATTATCTTTATTTTCTTTCTCAAGCTTTGCTGTAACCTCATCTATAAAACTTGTATCACATTTTGTCCATTTGTTGAATTTAGGGCCAAATTTTACAGACATTAGACAAACAGACATCCATACTGTATATCCTATAGAACCCATAAGTATTGCATAGCTAAGCCCTTCTTCTGCAACACCTAGAGCATTAGCTGCTGCAATCATATTTGATGAACCACCTATCCATGACCCAGATGCTGCACCAAGAACTTTCCACGAATCTGCACCCATTGAACCTTTAAAAATTATAAAAGCTATGATAAATCCAAGCATAAATGTCAATGTAGCGCAGAAAAATGATAATAACATTTTAGGTCCCATTTTTAATATTTTTCTTAAATCACATTGAATTAATAAGAATACTAACATTAATGGTAGAAAATTTACTGTTATTATATTCTGATATATACCAACTTCTTCATTTTGTGCAAATAAACCAAATGATGCAAGTATAGCAGACCCTAAATAAATTAAAAGCATTGGATTAATAACATCAAATATCTTCCATTTTAATTTATCAACCATGTAAAAAATGCCACCTACAAATACAACTAAAAAACTACAAAATACGAATCCGTTTTCAATCACATTATATACATCCTCTCTTTTCCTAAGTGATTCAGATTTTTTATAATTCCTAATAAAAATTTTTCTCAGAATAATCCAAATAATTAAAATAAACTTTTATATATATATTTAGCTAATTAAATACATATATAACCAACTATTTACATATATTAATAAAGGTTTACAGATTAATTACTTTAAAAACGAATAATCTGAATTTAAAATCTTTTTCAACAATTATTTTATTACTAAAATCTTTATTTGTAAAGAGAATTAAACTAAATATCTCATTTATTTGTTTTTATTTGTTTATTTGTTTTTTATTTATTTTTATTATTTATACAATAAAACTATTTTTAACTTAAACCTATATAATATAAATTAATTTTACCTTATATATTATTTTTTTAATAGATTTAGAAATTTTTCTTTCAAATACAGTTTTCAGAACATTCGTATTTATGTTATAATTTGTATGAATATATATTTTTTAGGAGGAAATAATATGAACTTAAATTTAACTAATACTATAAATTTAATGAAGAAGTATCTTGATATACCAAGTCCAGCTGGATATACTGAAAATGCAGTTTTAGAAAGCAAAAAGGATTTTGAAACTTTAGGTCTTAATACTACTCTTACAAAAAAAGGTGCACTTATAGCTACTCTTCCTGGTGAAGATGATTCAAATCAAATAACAATATCTGCACATATGGATACACTTGGTGCTATGGTAAAAGAAATATCACCAGATGGTACTCTTAAATACCATAAAGTTGGTGGTGGTTGTTGGGCCGCTATAGAGGGTGAAAATTGTACTGTTATAACTAGAAAAGGTAAAAAAATCAGAGGAAGTATTGTGTTTAAATACGCTTCTACTCATATATATGGACAGACAAAAGCTGCATCTGAAAGAAATGAAGAAACAATGATTATTAGACTTGATGAAAAAGTATTTAATAAACAGGATGTTTTGGATTTAGGAATAAGTGTTGGAGATTTTGTATGTCTAGACCATCGTTTTGAAGCTACAGAATCTGGTTTTATAAAATCTAGATATATAGATAACAAAGCAGCTGTAGCAATGGTTCTTGAAATAGCTAGATACTTTAAGGAAAACAACTTAACACCTAAACATACTACTAACTTCTATATAAGTAATTATGAGGAAATTGGACATGGTGTCTCTAAAGCTTTACCTGAAAAAACTAGAGAATTTGTAGCAATAGACATAGCACCTACTGGGCCAAGTCAAACATCTAGTGAACATGGTGTGACTATAGTTGCAAAAGATAACTTATCTCTATATGATTTTAATTTAAGAAATAAACTTGTAGATGTTGCAGAAGATAATAATTTAGATTATGCTGTCGATGTATTTACTTTTTATGGTTCAGATGCTTCAGAGGCTATTCGTTGGGGAGAAGATGTTCAAATAGCTTGTGTTGGCCCTGGAACAAATAATAGCCACCACTACGAAAGAACTCATATAGAAGCAATTGAAAATACTCTAAAACTTCTTATAAATTATATGCTAAAAAAATAATTAACTATATATTTTATTAAAGTCATTTCTTTGTAAATAACCAATTTTTATTTTTATTTTTATACAAAAATTGGTTTTTCTATAGACTTAATTTCGATTTACTACTATTATATAAGTAACTTCAATTTTCTTTAGTTAATTTTTATATGATTCACACAAATTGTATAAAAATTTTCTTTAGTTAATTGTTGTTAAAATAAATTTTACAAGCTAACCCTACCAGAAAAGAGTTATCTAATCTGTAAGGAAATAGTTTAATATAGCACATTATAATTGTGTAATTAATAACTTTTCTTTTGTAGAAACTTTTCTTTAAAAAGAAAAGTTTTTTGATTTTGGATTTGTTTAAGAACATATTTTCTGAGTTAGGAGGATATTTATGAAAAAGGTTGCGGTTATAAGTGCTATTTTGGAAGAACCAAAAGAATGTCAGCTTAAATTTAATGAAGTAGTATCGACTTTTAAAGGCATTATTAAAGGTAGAATGGGAATTCCTTGTGAAGAAGAGGGTGTCTCAATTGTATGTATAGCAGTTGTTGGCGAAATGGATATTATCAATAGTTTGACTGGTAAATTGGGAAATATACCTCATGTATCTGTAAAAACTAGTATATCAAAAAAAGAAATTTAAGGTGGTGAGTACAAATGAGTCTAAATTCTACTCCACAATCAATAAGAGTACATATAGGTCTCTTTGGCAAAAGAAATGCAGGTAAATCTAGCGTAATAAACGCTATAACAAATCAAAGTGCTGCAATAGTATCAGATATTGCTGGAACTACTACAGACCCAGTATTTAGACCAATGGAAATCCTTCCTATAGGACCTTGTGTTCTTATAGATACTGCTGGTCTTGACGATGTTGGTGAGCTTGGTGAGCTTAGAATAAGCAAATCATTAGATATTTTAGAAAAGACAGACATAGCTTTACTAGTAGTGGATTGCCAAATTGGTGTGTCAAAAGAAGATTTATCACTAATTGAAAAGTTTAATGATAAAAATATACCTCATATTTTAGTACTTAACAAGATTGATACAATTAAAAATCAATCTGAAATTTTAAGCTTAACTAAAAATAAAGTTAAATGTCCAGTTGTTTCTGTCTCATCAACAGATAAAATTGGAATTGAAGATTTAAAAAATGAAATAATAAAGGTTTTGCCTAAAGATAGCAATGAGTTTAAATTGGTATCAGATTTAATTGATCCAAATGATTTAGTTGTCTTAGTCGTTCCAATAGATAAGGCAGCTCCAAAAGGTAGGCTTATACTTCCTCAACAGCAAGTTATAAGAGATATTTTGGATACTGGAGCAATTTCTATAGTTACAAAAGAAGATAACTTAAAAGAAACTCTATCTAATTTAAGTAAAAAACCTAAGCTTGTTATTACTGACTCTCAAGTATTTCCACAAGTGGATAAAGATACTCCAAAAGATATTCCTCTTACATCTTTTTCTATATTGTTCGCTAGACAAAAAGGAGACCTTAAAGAATTAATTGATGGTGCCTATGCTTTAGAAAATTTAAAAGATGGTGACAAGGTCTTGATGGCTGAAGGTTGTACTCATCATAGACAAACTGATGATATTGGAACAGTTAAAATCCCTAATATGATTAGAAAGAAAACTGGTAAAAATATTACTTTTGAATTTAGTTCTGGAGTATCCTTCACTGAAGATATAACTAAATATGCACTTGTAGTTCATTGTGGAGCTTGTATGATGAATAGAGCTGGAATGTTATCTAGAATAGAAAAGGCAAAATCTTTCAATGTACCTATCGTAAACTATGGTATTTTAATAGCATATACAAAAGGTATTTTAGAAAGATCACTTGAACTTTTCAATTACTAAAAATTTAACTATATTTAATAAATACATATTTAGATATGACTAAAAATAAGATTAAATACTTTATAGATAAACTTTACAGCATTAATTCACTAAGCTTTGATGAACTACTATACTTAATAGAGAATATCGACAATGAAGAATATAACTTTGAACAAAATTTGAGAAACTATCTTTACAAGCAAGCTAGCGATATGAGAAATAAATACTATGGAAATAGAGTCTACTTAAGAGGGCTTATAGAACTTACAAACTACTGCAAAAACAATTGTTACTACTGTGGTATACAATCTTCTAACAAAAATATTACAAGATATCGACTTTCAACGGATGAAATACTTGAATGTTGTGATATAGGTTATAAGATAGGATACAGAACTTTTGTTTTACAAGGTGGTGAAGACACATATTTTACTGATGATAAGATATGTGAGATTGTTTCAAGTATAAAAAATAAATATGAGGATTGCGCTATAACATTATCATTAGGAGAAAAAAGCTATGACTCCTATAAAAAATACTTTTTAAGTGGTGCAGACAGATATCTTTTAAGACATGAAACTGCTACAGACAGCCATTACAAAAAATTACATCCGCCAAACATTGAACTTAGAACTAGAAAAGAATGCCTTAAAAACCTCAAGGAAATTGGTTATCAAGTAGGTGCTGGATTTATGGTTGAGTCACCATTCCAAAGCAATGAGGACCTTGTTCGTGACTTATTATACCTAAAAGAGTTAAATCCTCATATGGTTGGTATAGGACCTTTTATCCCACATCATGATACAATCTTTAAAGATTATAAACATGGTGATTTAGAAAAAACACTACTTATGCTTTCAATTACAAGACTTCTACTTCCAAAAGTCTTATTACCTGCTACAACAGCTCTTGCATCTATAAACCCTAGTGGTAGAAATGCAGGCCTTTTAGCTGGTTGTAATGTAATTATGCCAAACCTTTCTCCTCAAGAATTTAGAAAACAATATTCTCTTTATGATAACAAAGCATTTACTGGTCAAGAAGCTTGTGAATATCACCAGAGTTTAGAGGAAAATATCAAGTCGCTAGGACTTAAAGTTGACTACTCTCGTGGTGATAATATTGAATGGAGGCGTTTGTAAATGTTCATAAAACATGAACTTATTAATTCTTTATTAGAGGATGCAAAAAATTCAACTTCTGATGATATTGAGAAAGTGCTTGATAAGGCTGATAGAAGAGAAAAACTTAGCTATAAAGATATAGCTACACTTCTTGAAGTAGAAGATAAAAAACAACTTGATAGATTGTTTAGTATAGCTGGGCAAATAAAAAATGAAATATATGGTAATAGAGTAGTTTTATTTGCCCCTCTCTATGTATCAAACTACTGTGTAAATGAATGTGTTTACTGTGGTTTCAATACATGTAATAAATTTAAAAGAAAAAAACTTACTATGGACGAAGTAAGAGAAGAAGTTAAAATACTGGAAAAAATGGGTCATAAAAGACTTGCTTTAGAAGCTGGTGAAGACCCTAAAAATTGTGATATAAACTATATATTAGACTGCTTAGATGCAATTTATTCAACATATAATGAAAATGGAAATATAAGAAGGGTAAACGTTAACATAGCAGCTACTAGTGTAGATGAATATAAACTATTAAAAGAAAAAGGAATAGGAACTTATATACTATTCCAAGAAACATACCATAAACCAACATTTATAAAGATGCATGGTCAATCTATAAAAAATGACTACTACTACCATTTAACAGCTTTTGATAGAGCTATGGCAGCTGGAGTTGATGATGTTGGTGCTGGAGTTTTATTTGGTTTAGCTGATCCTAAATTTGAAGTTTTAGGCCTTATGATGCATAATGAACATCTGGAAGAAAAATTTGGTGTAGGATTCCACACTATATCTTTTCCTAGATTAAAAAAAGCTGAAGGTATGAACTTAGAAAACTTCCCTCATTTAGTTTCTGATGATATGTTTAAAAAAATTGTAGCTATAACTAGATTAGCAGTTCCTTTTACTGGAATTATAATGTCTACTAGAGAAACTGCCGAAATGAGAAATGAATTATTAAAATATGGTGTATCACAAGTTAGTGCAGGTTCTCTAACAGGTGTTGGTGGATATAAAGCATATGAGGATGGTGACAATACAGATCAATTCGAGGTTGGAGACCACAGAAGCCCTGTAGAAGTACTTAAGGAACTAATTACTGATGGATATATACCTAGTTACTGTACAGCCTGTTATCGAAAAGGTAGAACTGGGGATAGATTTATGAGTTTAGCTAAGAGTCGTCAAATTCACAACGTCTGCACACCAAATGCACTTACTACATTAAATGAATTTTTAATTGATTATGGTGATGAAGAACTTAAAGTTATGGGTAAAAAACTTATTACTGAAGAAATAGCTAAGATAGAAAGAGAAGACATAAGAAACATTGTATCTAACAATATGACTGCCTTAGAACGTGGGGAAAGAGATTTATACTTATAAAATTTTATTCATTGTATATTATTATTGTATATTCTATAGGTTAGTAGTAATATTATCTAAAGGGAAAGTTTAAGGGAGGGAGATTAACATTGAAAGATAACAACAATACCAATAAAACTATTCAATTTGGAGAAAAAAAAGCTAGCCTAGAAAACAATATTCAAAAAAATAAAAATGTCAAACTTGATGATACACACAAAGTCATTCCTTACCCTAAAAATAGAAAAAAGGATGATAAAAAGAAAAATAACAAAAAAAAGAATACAAATATAAACAAACATAAGGTCAATAGAGATAATTATGGGCATTCTTTTTTTAATAACAAATACAAATATAAAAGAAAACCATATGTTATTGCTTTATACACAGTAATTTTTATTCTTTTAGCAATTTTGATTATAACAAAATTGACAGATAGTTCGAGTAAGGGTAACTACTCTCGTAATACTGTTTCTGATACTCACAAAAGTAATACCCAAAACATAACCTTTAATGAATCGACTAATCTTCTTACTTGTGGGTAACTTAAAAGAGTTATCTCATTTCAGAAATTACTTTCTAAAATTGAGATAACTCTTTTTTATTTAATATCTATTTTACCAACCTTGAGTTACTTCATAAACTTCGTCACCAATTCTACCATTTAAATAATCATCTATTGCAGAATCTATAATACTCATTGCTTTATCTACTTGCTCCTTAGTTATTACTAGAGGTGGTTGTACTCTTAAAGTAGATTGTCCTAAGAATATCATTATCAATCCAGTTTGTATACATCTATAGCATATCTTAGCTGTAGCATCTGGATATTTTTCAGTAGAACCTTTTCCTTTAACTATATCAACTCCTATAGATAAACCTAAGCCTCTTATTTCTCCAATTATATCGTATTTTTCTTTTAGTTTTTCAAATCCTGCTTTAATATAATCTCCCATTTCTATACTCTTTTGAAGTAAGTTTTCTCTTTCAATTATTTCTATAGATTTTAAAGCAGCTACACATACTGTTGTATTTCCAGCTAAAGTAAATAGATGTGCTGGTGCATCAAGACTTTGCATTATTTCTGTTCTTCCAACAACTGCTCCTAGAGGTAATCCTCCACCAACAGATTTTCCAAGAACTATAAGGTCTGCTTCAATACCAAAATTTTCTATACCAAACCATTTACCTGTTCTTCCCATACCTTGTTGTATTTCATCACTTATAAGTAGTATTCCATTTCCTTTACATATTTTACTTAATCCTTGAATCCATTCTACTGGAGGCACTATTATCCCTGCATCTCCTGCAATTGGTTCTATAAATATTGCAGCTACTTCTTCTACTGGTAAGTAGTGTGCAAAAGCATATTCCATTTCATCTAAACATTCTTTAGCAGTTCTATTTTTATCTGGATAATGGAAGTGATAAACTTCTGGTAATAATGGACCCATTTTTCTTCTCATATTTGTACTTAATGCAGATATAGATATAGCTCCATAAGTACTTCCATGATATGACTCACACATAGATATTATTTTTGTTCTTCCAGTATATCCTCTTGCTAATTTTATAGCAGCATCTATGCAAGCAGAGCCTGTTGCGCTGTATAATACTTTCTTATCATTATCTCCAGGGGCTATTTCCACAAGCTTTTCAGCTAATTTTACAGGAGGATCACTATGGAAATATGCAAGTGTATATTGTGTGATATCATCCATTTGTTCTTTAACTGCTTGTGAGATTTCCTTATTTCCATGACCTACATTTGCAGAGCCTGCACTTGCTAAAAAGTCTACATACTCATTACCTTCATAATCATATAACATCGCACCTTCACCTGATTTAAATGCTACTGGATAATAAGGTATTTTTTGAGTTTTAGCAACATATTTTTTTTCTTCTGTACTTATCATTTGACTAGTTATCTCGCTCATTGGCAAATCATTCCCCTCTTTAAGTAAATTTATATTTTTAGAATTATTGCAATTTGTAAAGATATTTTTATATAAAATTCTTTATATACTAATGTTAGTATTTTTGACACAAATTGTCAATATATGTTTTTATAATTTTCAAAATATTTGTTATTCAGAGATAATATATTTTGTTTTCAGCAAATCAACTCTATTTCTC
Organism: Clostridioides sp. ZZV14-6150; assembly: GCF_020657875.1. Lineage (NCBI taxonomy): Bacteria > Bacillati > Bacillota > Clostridia > Peptostreptococcales > Peptostreptococcaceae > Clostridioides > Clostridioides sp. ZZV14-6150. Next base: position 398,350 of record NZ_JAGWDA010000002.1, read on the forward strand.
CAAAAAATAAAGAACTCTATTCTATTACAATAGAGTTCTTTGTAAATTATCTTATAAATACTATTTTTCTGTTTATTTTTAATTAAATCATATTATCATCTTTTATTATCATTAATGATTTCTTTAAAGTATTGTAATTGTTCTTGTTGTTTTTTATGTTTTATATCTGGAAAAGCCTTGATAATTCTTTTTTGTAAGATAATATTAGATTCTATACGGTCTAATTTACTGTTTATTTTATTTAATTTTTCTCTAGCTTCTAATTCTTCACTATTTATTGTTTTAAATAAAGCTTGTATCTCTCTTCTATCAAACTTATCTAATTTCATATTTATATCATTTAGGTCTGTAATTATTTCATCTAATAAATTGAGCTTCATATCTAATTTTTTAAGTGATATGATAGTAACAATTAAATCCACAATTGTCCATAAAGTCGTAATTACCACTATTGAAATTAATATATTATACGGAATAGTACTTACAATATATTCTATATAGGGATGTATAAATTTTATTATTACAACAGACATTATACCAAAATATATTGCATTTTTTAAACAGACTCTTCCCTTTATATTAAATTTTTGGTCAGAATAATCCCACCATTTAGCATGAAATAATGTTTCTAAAATAAATCCTGTAAAATATTCTAGAATTGTAGTCAAAATCATTCCTATCAAAAATAAAATAATTATATTGTCAAATCTTCCTAGTATTGATATCACAAGTACTGCTCCAAAACCATAAACAGGACATATTGGACCATTTAAAAACCCTCTATTGATTATCCTTTTGCTTGCTATAGAACATCCTGCACTTTCTACTACCCATCCTAGAAATGAATATATAAAAAAATACAAAATATATTTTATTATCTCCATAATTTATCTCTACTCCTTCAACAGTTGATATATTTTTGTGCATAATGTAAAAATAATTATAGAAATAGTTTTTTCGTTTTTTACTTTTGTTATTCTTTTTTTATTGGATATTCTATTCATCTAATCCAATTAATAATCTAGAAGCTGTGATTCCATGTTCATCTTTTGGTTGATTATCTTTATCAATCCAAATCTCAAATGTATCAGTTTTCTTTAATAGAGGTAAATTTTTAACATCAAATTCTTCATATCTAATTATATCTTTGTTCTCTTCTTCAGTAATTACAAAAGATATTAATTTTGTATTTTTACTCAGATAAACTTTTATATAACCATCCTTATCCATTAAATTTTCTGGACACTTTATATTATTATTACAAGCTGTCTTAATAGTTAACACACCATTTTTAAAACTTTCAAATGAACCAATTATATCTGCCTCATTTTTATCTATATCTTTAACTATTTCCTTATTTTCTTCAACTAATATTCTTGAAACTTGTTTATCTGGCTTGAGTTTAAAAGTTAACAAGCTTTGGTAGTTTGTAACAATGACACCCAATCCTATCACTCCCAAAATTATGCTTGTACTTATTATGGCTTGGAATTTTTTAATGTTATTAGGAAATAATTTGGTCACCTTTGTATAAATAATAATACCAAGTATCCCACCTAATGAATTTAGAATCACATCATCTATGTCACTGCTTCCAATAGCCAAAATGTATTGTATTAATTCAAATCCTAAACTAATAAGAGAAATTATTATAATTATATTTCTTTTATCTAATTTTTTTAATACTATAGGAAGAAAAATTCCCATCGGAATAAATATACCTACATTACCTATGATATTTGCAATAGCTCTTATAAGACTAATGTTACTGTCTGTTATAAATTGCCATACTGTATAAAAGGGAATTAAATTGACAGACCTAAATCCCCCCTTGAAAATAGCGTAAATTGGTACATCTTTAAATAAAATTATCCTTATAGTTATTAAAACATATACCAAAAATATTGTGTATATAATTGACAATAATAATTTTTCTGAAGTTCCACATATTTCCTTTTTCAATAATAACACCTTCTCTCTTTTAATATTTTAATAGTACCAACAAGTATTTAAGATGCCTTTAAAATTTTCTTAAATTTTCCTTAAGTGTTAAATTAAAACACATTAAAAAAGGTCTATACTTTAAAATATAGACCTTCATAAATTTCCTTATAAATACATTTTATTAAATAACAAACAATTTAAGTGTAGAACAAACAATAACCAAAGTTAAAAGTAATCTAGCATATAAAAAATTTTTTTCTTTAAGCATAACGCCTGCAATTCCAAGTATAAAAAAGAGAGATGCAATAAATTTACCAAGAATATTATTACTTGGATAAGAACTAAAATGCATGAAACAAAGTACAAATGTATATACCCCTATTGCATTAAATACAATTGTATTAGATGCTATCTTTCCTTTATTAAAAAAGAAACAGAATATTGACACTAAATCTAAAAACAAAAATACATAAAACATGACTTTTAAAACGCCCATACTTATACCCCCTAATAAATTTAATTATAATATCTGGTTTATTTCATACAATTCTCAATATACTCAGGATAAACTTATAATCTTAATATAATAATAGTATAAGTTTATATTACTGGCTTATTAATTTTTATATTTACATTACTAGTTTATTACTTCATATTCATACATATTATAATCACATTCATACATATTTAAAGACTCATACGTTGCTTTTGCATTTATGTTTTCTTTTTCTACATATAATCTCATGCCAACAATATTTTCATCTCTATCACACATATTTTTTATATGATTAAATAAATAATTAAAGATGCTCTTTCTTCTATACTCTTTCTCTACATATACACTCTGAATCCAAAGAAAGTTTCCATTTCTCCAATCACTCCACTCATATGTATACATAATCTGTGCGACAACCTTATCAAATACTGTATATACATAATATTTTCCTTTTCTTTCATCTAATAACAATGCCCTTACACCTTTAGTTAAAACATCCATGTCAAGTTCTTTTCCTTCTGTTTCTTTGGCTAAATTATAATTAAATTTCGCTATTATATCCAAATCCTCTAAACGGGCTTCTCTTATCTCTATCAGCTCTTCATTTTCATATAATTCTATATAGTCTTTTTGTTGTTCCATACTTATTCCCCCATATCTATTTTATGTATTACATTAATCTTTTTGTAATAATACATTATAAAATTTTTTCTAGTTTCATAAATGCATAATCGAAGGTAGATTCTAAGTTACCATTATTTTTTCCTCCACCTTGAGCTAAAACCTGACTTCCTCCACCTTTACCATCTATAAGACTTATTGCATCCTTCAATAAACTTCCCATATTGACAGCTTTCAAATTTTTAGAACATGCAAAAATCAAGTTTATTTTTTCTTCAAATCTAACAGCTAATAATGCAATATTATTTTCATCTTCTGTAATTTTATTTGCAATTTTATTTACATATTTTAAATCTTCTTCATCATAAATTTTTTTAACAACTGAAACATTTCCAATCTTATTTGCATTTTCTACCATTTCTTTAACTTGATACTTAGCTACTATTTCTTCAAGTTTTCTTTTTTTACTTAGAGAATCTTCCACTTTCTCATTTAAATTTACAATTCCATTTATAGCATCTTCTTCACTACAACTTAAATATCTACAGATTTTGGTTAAGTATACATCCCTTTTTAATACTTCATCTACAGCTCTTTTCCCAGCTAAAAACTCTATTCTTGTACTAGATTTATGCTTCTCCCACTTCTTTATTTTTATCATTCTAAGCTCACTTGTTGATTTTGGGTGTACTCCACAACATGCATTTGTATCTAAGTCACCTATTTTTACTACCCTTATTTCTTCATTTGTGTTTGGTAAAGCACGTCTTACCCAAATTTTTTTTAATTCTCTTTTAGTTGGAAGTAATGTTTCTACTTGTATATTTTGACGAATAATTTCATTAGCAAGCAACTCTATCTCTCTAATTTTTTCTTCATCTAAGTTACCATCTATATCTACTGTACTGTACTCATTTCCTAAATGAAAACCGGTTGTATTTGCATTAAAAGTCTTAAAAAAACACCCTGAGAGTACATGTTGTCCAAAATGTTGATGCATACCATCTTCTCTTCTATCCCAATCAATACTACACTTTACCTTATGTATTTTTATTGGTTTTTTATCTAATATATGATACACTTTTTTATCTTCTTCATATACACTTATTACTTCATAATCATCTATTTTTCCTAAGTCTCCAAATTGTCCTCCTCCACCAGGGAAAAACGCTGTTTTATCCAGCAAAACATGAAACTTATTTTCTATTTCTCTTATCTCAATTATTTCTGCCGTGAAATCTCTTATATACTGATTCGTATAGTATAACTTTTCCATTATGATTTTATCTCCATTTCCTTTATTCTAAACTGCCTTATTGTTTAAATATGCACATATTTTAGGTTAAGTTTAAAGTAATTACACCAGATATAGCTTAACCTATTTTTTAATAGTAATCTTCTACTATATTTTAACATATAGATATTAATGTTAACAAATTTATAATTATATATTATTTTAAATATTCAATAATATAAAGTATATTAACATTGCTTTTTTAAAAACTTTAGTATAAAATCATATTAAATAAATTTTCTGAAATGATAGAATATTGCAATCTATAAAAAACATACTTAATAACATATAGCATTGTATTATAAATATATCGTTTTATTTTGTAGGGGGAGTGATTTAAAATGCCAATAAAACCAAGAAAAATATCTATTGTAGGTTCAGGTCATGTTGGTTCACACTGTGGATTTAGTTTGATAACTCAAGGAGTTTGTGATGAGCTCTTTATGATTGATATTGATGAAGCTAAGGCAAAGGCTCAAGCTTTAGATTTAGCTGATGCGGTTTCCTATCTTCCACATAAAGTACATATAGAAAAAGGAACTTTTAATGATTGTAAGGATTCTGATATAGTAGTGATAAGTGTTGCAGATTCTTCAGAAGGTCCTTTACGCAGACAAAACACAACTAGGTTAGACTTACTAAAACCAACTATTGGGATGATAAAATCTATAGTAAAACCTATAATTGATTCTGGATTTGATGGTATATTTATCGTTATTTCTAATCCAGTTGATGTAGTTACAAATTATATCTGGGAAAAGTCTGGTTTTCCTAAAAACAGAGTTATTGGAACTGGAACAGCTTTAGACTCAACAAGACTTAGAAGACTTTTATCTGAAGAGACTGGAATCGCTCAACAATCAATACAGGCCTACTCAATGGGTGAACATGGAGATTCTCAAATAGTTCCTTGGTCTCATGTTTCAATTGGTGGCAAACCAATTTTAGATATGATAAAGGATAATCCAGATACTTATGGCAAATTAGACTTACCATCAATAGTTGAAAAAAACAAGAAAACAGGTATAGGTATAATAAATGGCAAAGATTGCACAGAGTTTGGAATAGGAACTGCTTTAGTAGAAATTGTAAAAGCTATACTACATAATGAGAAAAAGATTTTACCAGTTTCTACATTATTAGAAGGTCAATACAATGAAGAAAATGTATTTGCAGGTGTTCCTTGTATTATAGGTAAAAATGGGATTGAGGGAATTGTTGAAATCAATTTAACTAATGATGAGCAAGCTGGATTTAGTAAATCTTGTTCTGTTTTAAGAGACCATATTGCACTTTCAAAGACTATTTAGTTTTAAATCTATGCTATTTATTCTTTAATTAACTTATTTAGATGCTCTATAATTATTATAGAGCATTCTCATATGTATACATAAAACAAAATGTAAGGAGATGTTAAATTTGTCAATAAAACCAAGAAAAGTATCAATAATAGGAACTGGTCATGTTGGTTCACATTGTGGATTTAGTTTAGTAACTCAAGGAGTTTGTGATGAGTTACTAATGATTGATATAGATGAAAGTAAAGCTAAGGCTCAAGCTTTAGATTTATCAGATGCAGTTTCTTATCTTAAACATGCTACAAAAATAAAAAGTGGAAATCTTGATGATTGTAAAGATTCTGATATTATAGTAATAAGTGCGGGTCCATTACCTGAAAAAAATCAGACTAGATTAGATACACTTGAGTCTACAATCAACGTTGTAAAAACAATTGTAAAACCTATTGTCGAGTCTGGATTTGATGGTATATTTATTGTAATTTCAAATCCAGTAGATATAATTACTGATTATATTTGGAAAGTTTCTGGATTTTCTAAAAATAAAGTTTTAGGCACAGGCACTGCACTTGATTCTTCGAGACTTAGAAGACTTTTATCTGAGGAAACAAATCTTCCTCAACAATCAATACAAGCTTACTCTATGGGTGAACATGGAGATTCTCAGATGGTTCCTTGGTCTCATGTTTCAATTGGTGGTAAGCCATTGTTTGATATTATGAAAGAAAATCCTAGCACTTATGGAAAATTAAACTTAGATGAATTAACTGAAAAAATAGCAAGAGCTGGTTGGGATGTACTTTATGGCAAAGGTTCTACTGAATTTGGTATTGGTACTGCTTTAACAGAAATAGTAAAGGCAATTTTTCATAATGAAAGAAAAATCCTTCCTGTTTCTACCCTATTAAATGGACAATATGGACAAAAAGATGTATTTGCTGGTGTGCCTGCTATAATTGGCATAAATGGAGTTGAGTCTATAGTAGAAATTAATTTAACTGATGATGAACAAAAAAAATTCAATAAATCATGTACTATTTTAAAAGAATACATTCAAATTGCTAAGGATATTTAGATTAATATCATATTAGAATACATATTTAAATTAATAGCATATTTTAAATATATCTTAAATTTAATATTGAAAGCAGGTAAATTGCTTATGATAAAAAACCATATCAACAAAGCTTAAATATAAATACCTGCTTTTATCTTTCAATATTAAATTATTAATTTATCTTTTCCCATCAAACTTTATAACTTTGCTTTTTTTCTTTGTATTTTGAGATAGAAATCCATTTTTTAATCCCATCAACAATTCTAGGTCTTCTGGATAAAGACTTATTCCTATATCCCCTAAATTTGATACTATATTATCTGTATTCATTATTTTGTTTTCTATCAATAATTCGACTGCTTTTTTTAAATATACTGGACTTACACCCTTCATTTTATCTAATGGTTCTTCTATTAACCATCCTCGTTTATCCATTTCACTCATAAGATAATGATACTTTTTGTAGCTTATCTCACCTAAATTATATGCTCTAAAAATCATAACAGATATAGGCACAATCCATTTTTGCTTTAGTTCTACATAATAATCTATGTCTTCTGGATAAACCAAGTCTTCTAAAAAAGTCTCTCTTGGAAGCAAAAATGCACAAGCATATTCATCTGCTAAGAATTGCTTATTTGGTATTCCTAATTGACTTGATATTATATATCCAAGCTCATATGCTAAATCATAGTTTCTAATTGATGCTGATTTTTTATCATTCCCAAGAGATATTAGATATTTAGTTTCTTTACCAATTCTCTGTTTTTGAGTAAATACTGTTGCTCCTTTTCTATCTACATTCATTCCTGATATTATAATCCCATTAGCCTCTAATAAACTTACCATATTTAATATTGGATTGTTGTTTAAACTCCAAAGTTCTCTAGTCTTATTAGCAAGACTTTCTATATCATTTACATTAACATCCTTAATTAGTTTTCTATTTGGTAAGTTTTCTTTTGGAAATTTTATATAACTTTCCATAAACGAGTATATTTTATGTATAATTATTATTTTTTCTCTATAAGAAATTTCCTCTACTCTAGGAAGTTTAGAATGAGGATTAAAATGACTATCTTCTACAATAACATTTATACTTTCATTTTTATAAAAATACTCTTTGGGGAAGTTTAATATATTTGATAATTTTAATGCATTTTCAATATTTGGAACATACTTATTTTCTTCAAAAGCTTGTAAATCTTTTTTATTTATTTTAGTTTCTTTAGATAACTGTTCTAGAGTTTTAGCTCTAAAAACTCTAGCTGATTTTAATCTTTTTCCATTAAAGTCTTTTAAATTCATTTGTTTTCTCTCTTTCAAAAATTAAATTCTTTAATCATACAAATATAAATTATAACATTACAATTAATAATTTATCACATTATTGACAAAAAAACAAAAGATGAAAACATAAATTTATATTTCCATCTCTAATCTTAATATATGATATTAACTAGTTTTAATTATTTAAAAAGTTTTAAATATTCTCCATATCCTAGTTCTTCCATATCTTTTTTAGGTATAAACTTAAGAGAAGCAGAATTTATACAATACCTTAAACCTCCAAGTTCCTTTGGCCCATCATCAAAAACATGACCTAGATGAGAATTTCCTTTAGCACTTCTTACTTCAACCCTATACATGCCTTGTGAAAAATCGCTTCTTTCAATTACAGACTTATCTATAACTGGCTTTGCAAAGCTAGGCCATCCACATCCTGCATCAAATTTGTCCTTTGAAGAAAATAAAACCTCTCCACTTACTATATCTACATAGATGCCTTCTTCATTATTATCGTAATATTCATTTTCGAAAGGTACTTCTGTCATATCATTTTGAGTAACTTCAAATTGAATAGGAGTTAAAGTCTTTTTTAACGCTTCCCTATCTACATTATTTCCATCCCAATAACTTTTTACAAAATTATATCTTCCTGAACCTTTGTAATACATATTATAATTCAATGGTCTTTTTTTATAATAATCTTGATGATTTTCTTCTGCTTCATAAAACTTAGTTGCTGGAATTATTTCAGTAACTATCTTACTATCAAATATTTTACTATTTTCTAAGCTTTCTTTTGACTCCAAAGCTGTATTTTTTTGCTCTTCATCATGATAAAATATAGCGGTTTTATATTGAGTTCCTCTATCACCAAATTGTCCACCATCATCTGTAGGATTAATTTGCTTCCAAAATATATTTAAAAGTTCATCATAACTTATTATGTTATCATCATAAGTTATTTGAATAGCTTCAACATGGCCAGTTGTTCCTGAACATACTTCTTGGTATGTAGGATTTTCAACATGACCAGCTGTATATCCAGAAACTACTTTTATAACCCCATCATATTTATCAAAAGGTTTTACCATACACCAAAAACACCCACCTGCAAAAGTAGCAAGTTTTATCATTTTCATCACTCCTTAAAAAAATTATATTTTATTTATTCCCTAAGAAGTAACTTAATAATCTTGTATTTTATTATTTTTTACTTTATTTAGAAAATACTATATGATATTAATGTATCTAAAATTGCAAAATTTTTTATCAAAATTATAAACTATAGAAATTCTCTACTTATAAATATAATTAAAAACTATACTTAATTTTTATAAAAACTTTTTCTATTTATCCATTCAAATGCATCTTTTATATCACAGTTTTCACCTAAAGATATTAAGTATTCTAGTGAATCACAATCATCCATAGCTACCTCTCTTTCCATTCTAGGATTTAACCTATAGTAATTATCTCCAAGAAGTTTTTGAGAAAATAATTGACTCATTTGAGAATTCCCTTCTAGTGTAACAGATATAATTGGTAAGTCTGGCTTCTTATTGATTATCCAGTCAATAGCTCCCCATTCAGTTGTATCTGTCTTTATACTATTATATACATATCCAGTCCCTATAGAAAAAAGTCTTGTATTTTTATAATTTAACTTAAGTCCACTGTCAATTGAATAAACTATACATGCTAGACTTGGATCAGTTGCTATTATTCCACCATCAACATGACAATTATAGGTTGGGAAAAATACTGGTGCAGCACTACTTGCCATTGCTACGTCTACAACTTTACTAGTTTTAGTAAGAGAATTTGGCATATTATTATAAAATACAGGCTTCCATGAATGTTCTTCATTGCCTATATAAAAGCTTGGCACCATGACTAGTTTATTTAAATCTTTCAATTCTAAATCCTCTGGAAATATACTTAGCAAAATTTCCTTTAGATTTTTATTTTCATACTTTGGTCTAAGCATTTCTGCATAACTCTTGTTGAAAATATACTTTGAATTTTCAATTGAATAAAGTGTCTTTATCTCTTTAGGGCTTACACCATATGCAAGCCCTAATGCAATCAAACTACCTGTAGATGTTCCTCCAAACATATTTATATTATTTAATAAACTTGGATACTCCTCTACTAGTCTCTCAAGTATGGATATACTTAATGCTCCTTTTAATCCACCACCATCGAACGTTAATATATTAAAATTCGAATTTTTCATATACACATACCCCCATATAAAAGCCTTATATCTTTTAAATTTTAGTTAAAATAATTACACTATAGTATATATATATTATGCAAATTCTATATTACAAAGTTCCTCTTTCTATAATTAAATTCAGTATCCTGCACTATTAAAACTATACTTTTTATTTGTTTATACTATACACATATTTTAAGTATTATAAGTTTAAAAGTATGATTTATTGTAAACAGTTGATTAAAATAGTATCTACTTTGTAATAGACCATAAAAACATAAATAAGGGTTGACTTTATACAAAGCCACCCCCTTATTTATATTAATTATAATTAAGCTTAATAATACTTCGATTATAAAATTTATACCTTATTAATTAAGCGTATACTCTTTATCCTAATATTTTTTTCATATCTTCTTCTGGAGTAGATATAGGAGTTAAAGCAAATTTTTCAACCAATATATTTAATACATTTTGAGATAAAAATGCTGGTAAAGAAGGTCCTATATAGATATTTTTTATACCTAAGTAAAGCAATGTAAGAAGTACACAAACAGCTTTTTGTTCATACCATGATAGCACTATGCTAAGAGGTAATTCATTTACATCACATTCAAAAGCATTTGCCAATAGAACAGCCACTTGAATTGCACTGTAAGTATCATTGCATTGTCCCATATCCATTAAACGTGGTAAACCACCTATTTCTCCAAGATTTAAATCATTAAATCTATATTTTCCACATGCAAGAGTCAATATAACAGTGTCATCAGGAGCTTGTTTTACAAATTCAGTATAATAATTTCTTCCAGGTTTTGCACCATCACAACCACCAACTAATAAAAAGTGTCTTATAGCTCCATTTTTTACAGCTTCTACTACTGTATCTTGTACAGATGAAACTGTTCCTCTTGCAAAACCAGTAGTTAGCATATCACCTCCATTTATTCCAGTCATATGCATATCTTCTTTATATCCTCCAAGTTCAAGTGCTTTTTCTATGACACTAGAAAAATCTTTATCTTCTCCAATATGAATCATACCAGGATAAGCAACCACTTCTGTAGTAAATACTCTATCTCTATAACTATCCTTAACAGGCATTAAACAGTTTGTCGTAAATAATATTGGAGCAGGTATATTGTCAAATTCTTTTTGTTGATTTTGCCATGCTGTACCAAAATTTCCTTTTAAATGCTTATATTCTTTTAATTTTGGATATGCATGTGCTGGTAATAATTCTCCATGAGTGTATATGTTTATTCCCTTATCTTTTGTTTGCTCTAGCAATTTGTGTAAATCATAAAGGTCATGCCCTGTAACTACAATAAATGGACCTTTTTCAATTTTCATAGGTACTTGAGTTGGTTCTGGTGTTCCATAAGTTTCGGTATTTGCTCTATCAAGTAATTCCATACATTTTAAGTTTATTTCTCCAGTTTTCATTACAAATCCTAAAAGTTCCTCACTAGATAAGTCTTCTCCAACTGCTACTAACCCTTCATAGAAAAAGTCATTCACTTCTTTATCTGTATATCCAAGTACCATTGCATGATAAGCATAAGCAGCCATACCTCTTAATCCAAATAAAATCAACGATTTTAATGAACGTATATCTTCATTATCATTCCATAAATTCTTCATATCGTAGTTGTCATTTCTACTACAAGTTGTCGAGCAATCTGAACATCTAGGTACAAGTTCACTTTTTGCTAGTTCAGTTTTTTCAATTTGTCTTTTTATAGCTTCATCATCAAAACTTACATTTGTTACAGTAGTAAACAATCCTTCTATCATAACTTTATCTGTTTCTCTTGTTGGTCTATTTTTATTTCCAACAGTTGCTCTTGAAAGTCCAATTAATACTCCTGTAAGTTCATCTTGTAAATTGGCTGTTCCCCCTTTTTTACCACAAGCTCCGTTTATAGTACATCCTTTACCACCAACTGTCTGTTCACATTGAAAACAAAACATATTCTCCATTTTTTATTCCTCCCATTTCATTTTATTTATTAAAATTTATTAAATTGTCTACGATTTACTTAATTAGATTTCTCCATCTACTATTTTCCCATCTACAGATATAGTAATTACTTGCCATGGTATCATCTTTCCACTACTTTGTAGAGCTGTTTTAACTGAATTTACGATACCACCACAACAAGGTACCTCCATACGTGTTACCACTATATTTTTAATATCATTTAATTTTAAAATTTCTGTAAGTTTTTCAGCATAATCAACTTCATCAAGTTTAGGGCAACCAATTAATGTAACCTTATTTTTCATAAATTTATTATGGAAATTTCCATATGCATATGCTGTACAGTCTGCTGCTATTAAAAGACTTGCATTCTTTAAGTATGATGCATTAGCAGGTACTAGTTTTATTTGCACTGGCCACTGATTAAGCTGAGACCCTTGTGCCTCCATTACTATATCGTTATTTGTAGATATAGTATCTAAATCTTGTCTTTTTATAGACTTAGACTTAGAACCTGGACATCCACATGCTAAATTTTCTTTTTGTGCTCTCTTTGCCTCCATGTTTGCTTTTACTGCTTCTTCATCATATTCTGCAGCCTCTCTATTTTCAAATGAAATTGCATTCGTTGGACAAGTTGGTAAACAATCCCCTAAACCATCGCAATAATCATCTCTTAAAAGTTTTGCTTTTCCATTTACCATACCTATAGCTTCTTCATGACAAGCTTCAACACATAATCCACAACCATTACATTTTTCTTCATCAATTTTAATTATTTTTCTAATCATTTATATCACCTCATAAAAATTTTTTTGTTTAAAATACTACTTTACTAGATATTTATTTTTAAGACATAGATCTTTTTGTTTTAAGTTTTTGTATCAGGATTTTTATATCTCCTTGATTTTATAAATTTAGTATAGTACAATAAAAACAAATTATCGGTTGCATATGCAACAAGGAAGTGATTATTTGAAAAAATTTTTAGAAAAACATATAAATCTATTAAGAAAAATTTCTCTGTTTGAAGGAATTAAAGATGATGAACTTGAAGCAATGTTAGAATGTTTGGGTGTTATTGATAAGACTTATCCAAAAGACAACATAATATTTTCTGTAGGAAATGAAGTGACTTCTATTGGAATTATGCTTAATGGAAGTGCACACATAATAAAAGAAGACATTGAAGGTAATAGAAATATTGTAGCTGAGCTTTTACCTGGTGATTTATTTGGAGAGGTGTTTGCTTGTACTAGACTACATAAAAGTACTGTAACAGTAGTGACAACATCTTCATGTGAGGTTCTATTTATAAAGTTTAAAAGTGTAACTGGTATTTGTTCGTCTACATGTGAATTTCACAATAGACTTATTGAAAATATGTTACAATTAATAGCTGAAAAAAATATTTTACTTCATAACAAAATAGAGTTACTTTCTTGTAAAACAACTCGTGAAAAATTACTCATGTACCTTTCAAATCAAATAGAGAGAACGGGTAACTATAAGTTTACAATTCCTTTTTCAAGAAATGAAATGGCTGACTTTTTATGTGTTGATAGAAGTTCTATGTCAAGAGAACTTGGAAAAATGAGAGATGAAGGTTTATTATCCTTTAACAAAAATAAGTTTGAAATCTTTTGTTTCCAAAATAAGTTTGATATTTAAATTTATACAATTAAATACACATGATTTTAATTAATTCAAATTATAGATATTACGTTTAAATCTAGAATTTATATTTTTACTCAAAAAATTAATAGATATCTTGATTTATATAATTAAGATATCTATTAATTTTGTATGTTAATTAGCTTACTTTTATGAAAGTATCTCATATATTTTAAGACATACTTCAATTATATGTTTTTAATTAAATACTTCTTCTTTCCTAATAATATTTAAAAATTTTGCTGTTCTTTCATTTTTTGGATTATTAAATATTTCATCAGGAGTTCCTTCTTCAGCTATCACCCCATTATCCATAAATATAATTTTATCAGCAACTTCTTTTGCAAAATTTATTTCGTGAGTCACAATAAGCATTGTTATTCCCTCTTTTGCAAGCGATTTTATAACACTTAAAACTTCTCCAACAAGTTCTGGGTCAAGTGCAGATGTTGGTTCATCAAATAATATTACATTTGGATTTACTGCCATTGCTCTAGCTATACCTATTCTTTGTTGCTGACCACCAGATAACTTTGATGGATAAAAATCTTTTCTATCCAACATCCCAACTTTTTCTATTAATTTTAGCGAAATTTCTCTAGCTTCTTGTTTACTCTTTTTATGTACTACTATCAATGCTTCCATTACATTTTCTAATGCTGTTTTATTTTTAAATAGGTTATAGTTTTGGAATACCATAGATGTATGTTTTCTTAAATTTGCTATATCCTTTTTTGTTGCTTTTTCTACATCTACTTTTACATCTCCAATCATTATTTTTCCTTTTGTAGGCTCAACTAAATAATTTAAACATCTAAGTAACGTAGATTTACCTGTTCCAGATGGACCAAGTATGGCTACTACTTCGCTTTGATTTATTTCTAAATTTATACCTTTAAGAACTTCTGTACCTTTAAAACTTTTATGCAAATTCTCTACTTTTATCATTATTATCCACCCTTTTTAATAAATATAATAGACTAATCACATACTTGAAACTAAAATTAATATGTTAATTTCAAATCTAAAAATAACTTAGTCATTTTATTTTTAAATAAAATATATTCTTATAACTATAGCCTAAAATTGACAAAGATAATCTACTGCAAGTTGTGCAAATAATGAAGATGCTGTACTTAGACATTTTTCATCTATATTAAACTTGTTATTATGAAGTCTGTAATTTATATTTTTTTCTTTATTACCTACCCCTATATACATAAATAAACCAGGTCTTTCCTTCATATAAATAGCAAAATCTTCACCTGTCATTGCTGGGAAATCAATCATTTCAATATTTTCATCTCCAAGTATTTTTAAAGCACTTTTTCTTCCTAGTTCTATCATATTTTTATCATTTACGACAGCATCTCCTCCTGCACTCTTTTCAAACTTGCAATCTGCTCCATGAGCTTTACATATATTTCTTACCATATGCTCTAGTACTTCACTTATTTCAAGTACTTTTTCCTGACTTACAGCTCTAATAGTTCCTTGAAGTATACATATATCTGGTATTATATTTTTAGAGATACCAGAATTAAAAGAACAAATAGACACCACTACTGGTACAACTGGGTCAATTTTTCTTGAAACTATCTGCTGGATGGATGTATATACTGCATTTCCAACCGCAATTGGGTCTATACAATTGTGAGGTTCTGCTCCATGACCACCTTTACCAATTATTGTTATTTCAAAAGTATTCGTTGCTGCCATAGCACAATTTCTAGCAATTCCAATTTTCCCTGATTCAATAGTTGGCCAACAATGGCCTGTTGCTAATACGTCCACACCTTCAAGTACATTTTCCTTGATTACAATATCAGAACCACCTTTTTCTTCACCTGGTTGAAATAGTAATTTTACATTTCCATGCAGTTCTTCTTTTATGTCATTTAAAATCATTGCTGCCCCTAGTAACCATGAAACATGTGCATCATGCCCACAAGCATGCATATTATCATTTGTAGATTTAAATTCTAAATCATTTTCTTCTTTTATTGGAAGCCCATCCATATCGGCTCTAAGTAGCATTGTTTTTTTGCCATTATTGTTTCCTTTTATAGTTGCTAATACTCCTGTACCTGCAACATCTATGTATTCAATATTAAGCTTATCTAGTTCTTTTTTTATAAGTTTTGATGTTTCAAATTCTTTAAATGCTAATTCTGGATTGCTATGTATTTGTCGTCTTATTTTTATAACCTTTTCATTATTTTTTAGTGCAATAGATTTTATTTTATCTTCAATCATTTATAAGACCTCCATAACTTATTTTAATTTATAAGGGCTAATCTAAATACATTATAATACACAGATAACTATAGATAAATTTACATTTTCATAATTTTATCTATAGTTATCACAATTTTATATTTTATCTTTAAAATATTTATTTTTGTATATCAGCACTTACATCCATTCCAAACCATTTCTCGGATATTTTTTTCACTGTTCCATCTGCAAGCATTTCTTCAATTGCCTTGTTTACATCTTCTTTTATAACTTTTGATTTTTCATCATTTTTCTTAAAGAAATAAGCTATATTAGTAACTGATAATTTTTCGTCTAACACTCTTACTTTCATATTAGCTTTTTTAGAATCTCCTACAACAGTAAGTTCTGCATCAATCCATGCACTAACTCTTCCTAAATCTAAATCTTGAAGACCATTAGTTCCATCACCATAAACCTTTTCTTCAAATAAATTATCTTTATTAACAGTTGCTGCAACTTGTTGACCTTGAGAACCTTCTGATACTGCTACTACTTTTCCTTTTAAATCTTCAAGCTTGTTTATTTCATTGTTTCCATCTTTTACAGCTATACATACAGAATCAGAGCCATAAGGAACAGAAGCATCATATTTTTCTAATCTCTCTTTAGACATTCCAAAAAAGTTGGCTGCTACATCAACTTTACCTGAATCTAACATTCCAAATATAGAACTAAAACCTGTTGGTTCCATTTTTATTTTATATCCACTTCTTTTACCTATTTCTTTCCACATGTCAACTTCAAACCCTTTATGTTCTCCATTATCAACATAAGAATATGGGTCTGCTGAGTTAGATGAAGCTACAGTTATAATTTTTTCATCCTTTGCTTCTTCCTTTTTTGTACAACCCGTGACTAAAACTGTTAATGACAAAACTGCTACCAAACATTTTATAATATTTCTTTTTATCATGTCTCTTCTCCTCACATTATTTTTTATATAAAATACTTTTCTATGTATTTTTTTTATGACCTAATAATTGCTGATTTTCTTTTCTAATTTTTTTTGCCCCCAACTTAAAAGAGTTATTATACACCAATAAATTACCATAACTGCTCCATATACCTCAAAGAACTTAAAACTTAATGCTCCTTGTGATTTGGCAGCACCCATTATATCATTTACTCCAACAACAAAAGCTACAGAAGAACCTTTAATTAAATCTATAAAATTATTGAATAATGATGGCAATGCAACTCTTATTGCCTGTGGTACAACAATTCTTTTCATTGTTTGTAAATTTGTTAATCCCATTGCATATGCTGCTTCTATCTGCCCCTTATCAATTGAAATTATAGATGCTCTTATCGTTTCTGACATATAAGCTCCCATATTCAAACTAAGTACTATAGATGTTGCAAATACTGGATCCATATTTTTTACAAAATCACTCATATAGGCCAAACCAAAATATAAAAAGAACAACTGTGGCATAAGAGGTGTACCTCTAAATATTGATACATATACTTTGCATATTTGATTTAATACTTTGACTTTATAATAAGATGATAACGCTACTATCGTTCCTATAATTAATGAAAATACCAGTGAACTTATTGCTAAAATCACAGTTACATTGAATGATTTCATTATTATTGGAAATAATTCCAAAAAATATTTCATGCTAAAAATCATAAAATAAGTCCCCCTCACTTAATGTTGTTTTTTGCAAACTTTTGTCACATGTTCAATTATAATAGAATTTTCTTTATTTTTCCAATAGAAAAAAACTATTTCCTTACCCACTTATATAGCCATTTTTAATATCAAATTTAGTCACTAATTTTAAGTTATAATAAGTATATTAAAATCAATAAAAGGGAGTTTTAAATTTGAATGCTGAAAAAATAAATCAATATATTAGGTCAGTTAAACTAAACAGAAAAGGTATACATAGTATAAATGAATATCCATTTAATCTACCAATAGTAAAAAACTTATATCAACTTGAGTTTCATAAAAACGTAACTTTTATAATTGGTGAAAATGGAAGTGGAAAATCAACATTATTAGAAGCAATAGCTATTGAATATGGATTCAACCCTGAAGGTGGGACAAAAAACTTTGGCTTTAGTACTTATAATAGCCACTCTGAACTTCATAAATATATAACAATCACAAAAGGACCTAAAAAACCTAAGCAAAATTTTTTCTTGAGAGCTGAATCTTTTTATAATGTAGCTACTGCAATAGATAAAGCTTCTATGTTTTCGTCAGGAGTAAAAACTATAAACTATTATGGAGGAGTATCATTGCATGAACAATCTCATGGTGAATCCTTCTTCTCATTATTTATTCATAAATTTTCTAAAGAAGGAATATATATATTAGATGAACCAGAGGCAGCACTTTCACCTGCTAGACAGATGGCTTTTATAACAAGATTACACGAATTAGTAACCCAAAATTGCCAATTCATCATAGCAACACACTCACCCATATTAATTTGTTATCCTAATTCAATCATCTATGAAGTAAATGAGAATGGCATTAATAAAGTTAAATGCGAAGACAGCGAAAATTATCAACTTACTCAAGATTTTTTAAATCATAAAGAAAAATTCTTAAACATATTAATTGATTAGTAATTTATAAGACAAACTTTTTGAAATAAAAATTTAAACTTCTAACTATCTCAATTTTTTATTTTATAAGTATATACATAAAAAAGACTACATTAAACTCGTTATAATACAAATTTAATGTAGTCTTTTACAAAGTTCATTTTACATCTTAGTATAAATTATAATTTATACTTAATCTACACTTCCATATTAAACTTTAATGCTCCTGTAGGACATACCATTACACAAGGTGCATCCATACCACACTCATTTCGTTCAACACAACCATTACACTTGTTTGCCTTACCATCATTTCCATAAATCAAAGCTCCATATTCACAAGCTTTTTCACAAAGTTTACATCCGATACAATCTTGATTATCTAATATGACAAATTTATGTTCTTTTTTAAAACAATCTTTAGGACATACATCTACACATTTTGCTTCATCACAATGAACACATGATAATGAGAAATATTCTACCTTTTCTTTTTCTTCCACTGTAAATACATGTCTAAAAAGTTCACCCTTATCTATGTCATTATCATTTTGGTCTATACAAGCAAGTAAACAAGCCCCACATGCTGTACATAACTCTTTATTAAATTCAAATAAACTTTTCATTATATCCCTCCAATTATTTATTCACTTTTTCAATCTTACACTTACAACTTCTATATGCAGGGAATCCACTATAAGGGTCAAAATTATCACAGATGATACTATTTACATCAGCTTCTCTATATCCATGATACATATGTATGTTTTTATATAAAACTCTATCAGTAACATTGACCTTTACATTCAAACTTCCTATTTTAGTAGTTATTTTTACATAATCTCCATTATTAATACCTAAGTCTTTTGCATCTAAACTAGAAATGTCACAACTAGCCTCATTTTTTAATATTCTTGAAAGCTTAACATCATGAAGTCTTGAGTGTAATGCATTTGGAATTCTTGCCCCTGATGTTAATAGGTAAGTATACTCATCTATATCATCATTAAATTCTTTGTATGTTGGTAATGCGTCTAATCCAAAATCTTTATATTTCTCAATAATTGTAGATTTTAATTCAAACTTAGATGTACTAGTGTCATATCCTTCTCTTGTATATGAACCTACTTCATATGGTTTAAAATCTTTACATTTCAATGGCAAATCACTTTCTTTAAGCTCATCTACATCTACACAAGTTCCTTTAAACATGTATCTTATACTTGCTTCATAGCCTGCTTTTAACAAATCATCCTCTATTCCCATAACATTTGCTAAGTCAGAAAGTATTTCTACATCTGATTTTGAATCATATAATGTATCAATTACTTTTTTCGTATATGTAATATACCCACCTGGATAACTCTTACATTCTTCTCTTTCAAAAGATGTGCATGCAGGTAAAAGTATATCTGCATATTTTGATGCATCTGTCATAAATAAATCTATATTGACAAAGAAATCTACAGTGTTTAGTGCGTTAAAAAGCCTACCTGAATTAGGAAACATTCTAGCATTTATACCATGACAAAACAATGCTTTTATTTCATAAGGTGTCTTTTCTTCTATTTGTCGAGTTAAATCCATAGCTTGAAATTGAGTTACCATTTCATTCCAAAGAGGAAATCTTTCCCCACCAATTCTTTCATTTATATTTTTAGGTAGAGCTTCTTTTACAAACTCTTTTTCTAATGTTTGAAATCCTCCTACTTTACCAGCAAAATAATCTTGTTTTGGTATGTTACCTCCAATTTTATCATAATTACCTGTTATAGCAGATAGAGACATCATTGCCCTATAATTTTGAAATCCATTTTGGTGATGAACTACTGGAGCAGCACTTTCATTTATACAGAATGGACCTTGCGATAACATCTCTACAGCTTTTACTATATCACCTTTAGAAACTCCTGTAACTTTGCTGACAGTATCTAAATCAAATAATTTTACGTATTCCTTGTATTCATCAAATCCATGTACATGTTTTTCTATGTATTCTTTATCTATCAAATCTTTTTCTATAAATAAATTAGCCATTCCAAGGGCTAAAGCTCCATCAGTACCAGGCTTAACTCTCAAATGCAAATCTGCTATTTTTTGAGTTGTTGGTGTTATCCTAGGGTCTACAATTATAAATTTTAAACCTTTTTCCTTTAGTTTACTTAGATTTACACTATTTAAAAATTTAGAGTAGTATGGATTAAATCCCCAACCTAAATAAGTCTTTGCATTTTCCATATCCTGCATTGTAAAATTTCTTCCAGTTGCAACATTTCCAGCCATTTGTGCTGATGTTGAACATGAGCTTGATTCTGTACCATAATTAGGAGAACCAAATGAAGATGCAAACCTTTGTAAAAACGGTCTATACCACTTTCCATACCCCGTAAAAAATGCTACATGTTTTGCTCCATATTCGACTTTTATTTTATTTAATTTTTCCCCTATTTCACTATAAGCTTCTTCCCATGATATTGGCTTAAACTTTCCTTCACCTCTTTTTCCAATCCTCTTCAGTGGTGTTTTTATTCTATCTTCTCTATACATATATTCTCTATTACAAAGACCCTTTGTACACAACAACCCTCTGTTCATTGGATGCTCTTTTGTACCTTCTATTTTTATTACTTTACCATCTTTGACTATGCATCAATTCCACAATGAATTCCTGGAGAACAAATATCACATAAAGTCCTCTTTATTTCTATTCCTGTTTCTTTGCATGGTATCTTAGCCTTAATCAATTTATAACTATCCATATCAATATTTTCCTTTCCCAATGATAAATATAAAGCACTATAATTATTATACATTCTTTTAATTTTATATATCACATTTTTAATTTTATATATTATAAATTTAAAATATACTTTTAATAATTAAATTATATATACGTTAATAAACTACTTAAATCATTATTTTTCACTCCTAGTTTACAGGATATTACAATAAAAATCTAATAGTAAATTGTTATTTATATATATTTTGCAATAGATAAAAACTATTTATATATGCTTTAATTTAAACACTGTATTTAGAGTGTAAATTGAATAGATTTAGATTATAATATATACAGTGAGGTAAGGTGAATAAGATGAAAATAGATATGATATATAAATTAATCAAAAGAAATACAGAACCATCAAGGTGGTCAAGAGGTATAAAATACTATAATAATCAATTAGTTGATTATATAGACATTGATATTGATGACTTACAAAATAACTTGCTAACATTTCGTGGTGGAGTCAATTCTGAGGATAATTATAGCTTTTATTTTAATTTAATAACAATAGATATAAAACACTTTAAAATAATTGAAAGTGACTGTAGCTGTGTTGATTGTCAATCAAATATTACAAATCGAAGCATCTTTATATGTAAACATTTAGTTGCTATCGTGATAAAAAGCCTAAAGCAAATAAAAAGTAAAAATGACATTCCTCCTGTTCTAATAGACATATTAGATGAGGATAAAGATAAACTTTCTAAGACTGATTCTAAAGTCAGCTTGGATTTAAGTAAACAACTACTTTCTTTTTTTAATGATACTAAAAAAGAAAGAGTCAATTTAGATGTATTATTAAGCATTGATTCAAATAAAGCAATTGCTGAGTTTAAAATTGGAATCAATAAAATGTATGTTTTAAAAAATATTACTGAATTTGCATATTCAAAACTTAATGGATATGAATTGGAATTTGGAAAAAAATTTATTTATAATCCTAATATCCATTATTTTGCTGATGAGGATGAGCAGTTGATAGATATGATAGAAGAATATGGAACAAATCTTTCATATAATTTTTCTTCGTCATATTCAAAAAAGTTCATGGAAATAAATATGAGTTCTCTGAAACAATTTTTAAATGCTCTTAAATACAAGGATTTTACTCTTATTTTTTCTAAAGAAGAATATCATCCAAAAGTATTAAGCGATATTTTGCCAATAAAATTTAATTTTAAAAATATAGAGGATAAAATTGTCTTATCTTCCAAAGACTTACTACCTGTTCCACTTACTAGAAAGAATGATGTACTTTTATATGACAATAATATCTACTTATTGTCTCATAAAAAGGCTAACGATTATTCAAAAATCTATCAAGTATTATCAAAATCTAAGGAATTAAAATTTGATAAAGAAGACTCTAAAGATGTTTTAGGTCTATTAGTTCCTAAATTAAAGTCAATATCCAAAGAAGTTTATTTGGATGAAAACATAAAAAATAATATCGCAAACGATTTTGAAACAGAGTTTTACTTTGATATAATTGATGGCAATGTATGTTGCGACATAAAGTATATCTATGATGATGAAGATGGTAAAAAATTTATACTTCCCAACATACAAAAAGAGGCTAAAATTGAAAATAAAATGCTTTCTTCACAATTTGTAAAAGAAAATAACAGATATACATTTAAAGGAACTGACTATGACCTATTTACATTTTTAGATTTACAGTTAGAACCTTTAAAGGAATTTGGAGATATCTATTATTCTGAGAAGTTTAAATTGAAGAAAATATATAATTCTTCATCAATTCAAGCTTCAATTAATCAAACTAATCAAAATTATCTAGAATTTAATTTTAATATATCTGATATAAATCCAAAAGAGTACAAAGATATTCTAAAAGCTCTCCAAGAAAAACGTACTTTTTATAAACTAAAAGATGGAAGTTTTATAGACTTATCAGAAAAAGAAACTAAAGACTTTTTTGAACTGGTTGAAAATTTGGATGTAATTGATAAATCAAAAGATAATAAAATTCATAATAATAAAGCTCTGTATATAAATGAAATGATAAAAGGTAAAAACTTAAAATTTATAAATGGTGAAAAAGAATTAGAGAATACATGTGAAAAATTTAGAAATTTTAATGTTATAAGTCCAGAAATTCCAAGTAATTTAAAAGCAAATCTACGTGACTACCAAATAAATGGTTTTAATTGGTTTAAAGTTTTAGATTTTTATAAATTTGGTGGTATATTAGCTGATGAAATGGGACTTGGAAAAACAATACAAACTATTACATTTTTATTATCTGTATCCAATAAAAAAAGTATTATTGTTACGCCAACATCACTTATTTATAATTGGAAAAATGAATTTGAAAAATTTGCTCCAGATATAAAAGTTCTATTGATACATGGAAATAAAAAAGATAGAGAAAAGTGTTTTAGAGAAATAAACAATTTTAATGTAGTCCTTACAACATATGGTACTCTCAGAAATGACTTAGAAAGATATAGTGAAATAATTTTTGATTATTGTGTAATAGATGAGGCTCAAAACATTAAAAATCCAGTGGCTTTAGTAACAGAAGCTGTAAAAAATATAAATGCCAAAAATAAGTTTGCACTTACTGGTACACCTATGGAAAACAATTTATTAGAGTTATGGTCTATATTTGATTTTATAATGCCTGGATATTTATATAGTAGAGGAAAATTTCAAGAGTTATTTATAAATAAAGAAGATAATGTTGAAAATTTAAAAAGACTTATAAAACCTTTTATTCTTAGAAGAAGTAAAAAAGAAGTAATGAAAGAACTGCCAGATAAGATTGAGAAAAACTTTTTTGTTGAATTAAATAAGGAGCAGAAAAAAATATATAGTGTATATGCAAAAGATATACAAGATAAAATGAAAGATAAGAATCTTAAGAAAGATAAAATAGTTATTTTCTCTTATTTAACTAAACTAAGACAACTTTGTTTGGACCCAAGTATAGTGGTAAAAGATTATAATAAAAAAAGTTCAAAAATAGAAACGTGTCTAGAAATACTTAGAGATAGTATAAATGAAAATCACAAGATATTATTATTTTCGCAATTTACATCTGTCCTTAAAAACATAGGCAAGGAACTTGATAAGTGTAAAATTGCATATCACTATATAGATGGTAAAACTAGTGCTAAAGAAAGGCTTGAACTTGTAGATGAATTTAATAAGAGTACTGACAAAAAAGTTTTTTTAATATCTTTAAAGGCAGGTGGGACAGGATTAAATCTTACAACTGCTGATATTGTAATCCACTTTGACCCATGGTGGAATCCATCAGTAGAAAATCAAGCTAGTGACAGAGCTCATAGATTTGGTCAAAAAAATGTAGTACAAGTTATAAAGTTAATTGCTAAAGGCACCATAGAAGAAAAGATAATAAAATTACAAGAAAGTAAAA
Organism: Clostridioides sp. ZZV14-6150; assembly: GCF_020657875.1. Taxonomy (NCBI): domain Bacteria; kingdom Bacillati; phylum Bacillota; class Clostridia; order Peptostreptococcales; family Peptostreptococcaceae; genus Clostridioides; species Clostridioides sp. ZZV14-6150. The sequence continues at coordinate 423,259 of NZ_JAGWDA010000002.1, forward strand.
AAGAGCTTATAAATCAATTTATAAATGGAGAACTTTCTAATGAAGGTGTATTAAGAAATTTATCTGATAATGAGATAATGGACTTGTTTAATTGAAAGTGAGATATATGGCAAATAAAAATACTACTATGTTATTTATAATTGATAAACAGGAGTTTCCTAAAATATAGGAGACTCCATAATATCTTAAACTTTTCACATTATATGTAAACCTTTCTTTACCTATATATTGACCTTCTTTACAAATATACAATTAATCCAAACAATCCAGATAATACCATCATAAGTATAGGTCCAATCTTATATTTTCGTAAACAATACAGTGAACAACAAAATAAAATAACAGCTACAATATCTATATTTTTGAAAATATTGGTAGTATAATAATTTGAAGAACCAAAAAATGTCAACAATATAATTGTAAATCCTGCTGAGATGATTAATCCTAAAGATGATGCTTTTAGTCCATTTAAAATTTCAAAAACAAATTTCGAATTCCTATATTTCTTAAAAAATTCATATAAAAATATAGAAATAATTATTCCTGATATTATACATCCAACTGTTGCTGATATAGCACCCTCAATTCCTGCCACTTGCATACCAACAAAGGTAGAAGTATTAACCGCTAATGGTCCAGGAGTCATTTGAGAAATTGTAATAATATCAGTAAAGACCTTTTCTGTTATCCATCCTTGCTTAAAAACTACCTGTTCCTGTATAAGTGGAATAATAGCATAACCACCACCTATACTAAACATTCCTATTTTCAAAAATGTAAAGAATAAATTTATAATCATATACTCCCCTCCTTTTTTCGAAGTTGAATATATATAGCAAACAAAGAAATCAAACAACTTAAAAGTAATACGAGTATTACATTAATTTTAAGGAAAGTACAAGCAATAAATGAAAATGGTACTAATAGATTTAATAGCATTGATTTCTCATTAAGAATCATTTTATACATATCTATAGTCAAATCTACAATCAATGCAGCAACACATGCTTGCATACCTTTTAAGATTGCAATTATATAAATATTTGAAGAAAACGCAACATACCACCTTGAAACAAGACCTAAAATTACTATAGGAGGTATAATTGAACAAATACAACTGATAATTACTCCTATAAATCCAGCTGTTCTTTTACCTGCTAAAATGCTTAAGTTAATTGCAATTGCTCCAGGTGAAGATTGAGCAATCGTAGCCATTTCCATAAGCTCTGATTCACTAAATATTTTTTTATCCATAACATAGTACTTTTTTATCATGGGAACAACAACATATCCTCCACCAAAAGTAAAGGCACTTATAAATAAATTTATATAGCAAAGCCATAAATACAATTTAATATTTTTTCTCATAATATTCCTTTCTATGTGCACATGGACATATTATAAATGTTGTACTGCTATTTGTAAAATGATAAAATATTGTTGCAGACATGAATTTAATTCATGAGTAAAGGAGTCTGATTATGAATTTTAAACATTGCATTATTTTTAGAGAAGTTGCAAAAGTAGAAAATTTTACTAAAGCTGCAAATAATTTATTTATTACACAATCAGCAGTTTCTCATGCAATAAGAGAACTTGAGAATGAAGCTGAAACCAAATTATTTGAGCGATTACATAAAAGTGTTAAATTAACAAAAACTGGAGAACTTCTTTTACAAGAAATTTTACCAATACTTGAAAATTTAGAAAATGTTGAATCAAGAATTAAAAACTTAGAGTATGAAACTCCCATACATATTGCTTCTTGTATTACGTTTGCTCAAATATGGCTTCCTCAGTTAATAAGGAAATTTCAGGAAATATCTCCAAATACTAAGATTAACGTTGAAGTCCATAGTGCATTAAAAGCATTAAAATTATTGAAACAAGGAAAGGTTGATATAGCTTTTATTGAAGGGAAAATCATACAAGGCTCATTAGAAATAAGGAAATTTTCTTCTTATGAATTATGCATTGTATCTTCACCAAGTTATTGTAGTACTGCCGAATTAAGTTTATCTCAACTATTGGGTATGGATTTACTATTACGAGAAAGAGGAAGTGCTGTACGCGAAACTTTTGAATCAGCTGTAACCTTGCAAGGTTACAAAGTACATGCAAGCTGGGAAAGTGTAGATTCACAATCCCTAATAGAAGCTACTAAAAATAGTTTAGGTGTTTCAATTCTTCCTAAAATTCTAGTTGAGCAAGAAATAGAAAAAGGAAACCTCATGCAGATATTCATTCCTGATTTTAAACTTTTTAATGATATTACTGTAGTAATAAATAAAAATAAGTATAAATCTGCCTCATTAGAAAAGCTATGTCAATTGATTTAGCATTTAAAAGGATACTTGATAAATTCTCTATGAAATAATCAAGTATCCTTTTTATAGGCAATATTTATTACTTTTTATAAGTCTCTTTTCCAATGTTTGTTACACATTCTTATGTACAAAGATTTTTAAATTACTTCTTTAAAAATTCTTTAGCTATTTTTGAGAAATCAAGACCATTTGATAAAATTGCAGGATGTCCACCTTTATTAAACACATGTATTTTCCCATTTTTAATCTTTTTAAGAAGTGAAGAAAATGTATTTTCATAAAAATCAAAAGACACTAAAGATACAAATTCATCTTCTTTACTTCCTGTTAAAAGCACATCTGGTTGCATAGTTTCTAGGGGCTTATGAAAAAATTTACCTATAGTTTTATAATGTTCAAAAATAGCTTCTGTATCATTATCTACTACTTGCTCCCAATTTTCGCCTTGATTGTAAATATAAAAAGCTTTTGCATCATCATCTTGCTTTGATGCTTCACGCTCTAATTTTACATTTTGCACAAATGACTCTAGAGGAACCTCTCCTTCAAAACTATCTGCAATTACCTTATTCACTAAATCAGGTCTTTCAAGTGCAACATTTAATGCAACAATAGCTCCTCCACTACTACCAATTATGTTTACTTTTTTATAGTTCATCTTTTCTAAAAAACATATAACTTGCATAGCTTCATCAAACCATAAATCGACAGAAAACTTATCAACCATTTGAGATTTGCCATGACCCACAAAATCAATTAATATTACTTTATATTCATCTTTATAAAAATCTATTATATTCTCAAACATCTTAGAAGAAGCTGTATTTCCATGTAAAAAAAGTAATGGCGTACCATCTCCAATTTCATTATAGTAGCACTGTTTGTTATTATAGTTAAAATATGCCATATATTTCCCCCTTTAATATTTCTATAAATATATATTTACAACTTACATTTAAAATAACTATTGTCATAAACACTTAAAAATAGTATAGCTTAGAGTATAGCTAAAATCAATAATACCTTTAGTTGATTTGTTATTTACTTAATTTATTGTAATTTAACTTCTGTAAAGTTTCTTTTTTGTACGAAAATGTTCTTTCCATTTGCAACAATCATTCAAGTGAAGTATAACATGGCGAGTAGGAGGCATAAGCAAAATGCCAGCAATATCTTTATTCCCCCAAAAGTCCAGCAACCAAATAGAATCTCCATGCTTTGTTACTCCACCAGTTACCAAAATCCTTTCTAAATCAATTGGAGAAACCTTTCGCTTCATATCTTCAGATTTCAACTTCTTAATAACCTCTCTTGTGTTTTTTGCAACTTCATTTCGATAGCAAAGCAATTCATCAATATTGATACTTTTACTTAAATTCATAATTTCATTATCAGAGAGAGTATTTCCTGTATCTGTAATGAAAACATTCAATCTCTCTTTCCATTGTTCATTAAAAATTTGTTCTTTTTGGGCAACCAGTACATTTACTGTTAAATCTTCAATCCTTGCAATATGCCACAAAACCCACGCAATAGTTTCGTCCTTACTTGTTGGCATAATAGCATATTCATTTCTGTTTAAGTCATAAATAAGCTTGTCCACTTCATTTTTTTCTGTATTTGATATTTCTGAGAGATGTAATTTTGAATGAATTTCCAAAAATAGTGCTTTCGCCTGTTCTATTTTTTCTTCTTTACGTATGATTTTATTTAATTCTTTGTGTACTTCACTTAACCCATTTCCAAAATATTTCATAATAATACCTCTTAATCAAATTCTTTTTTCTATTACACTGAATTATCGTATATCTCTTTTCACCTTAACCATTTTTTTCTTTATAGGTATCTCCTTATATTTTTTTAATATTAAATCTCCCTTGTGATTTAATATATCTATATATGAACATAAATCTTTAACTTCGATTACACCTATATCATCATTAGTAATACCTTTTATATTGCTAAATGCTCCAACTATATCTAAGACCCTTATTTTCTTCTTTTTACCAGCATTTAAATATAATCTAACAACTTCATTTTCTAGATTTGGTTTTATACATTTACTTTTGTGTGGATTTTTATCCATTTTTTTTCTTTTCGATACTTCTTTCAAAATTTCTTTTGAATATTCTTCAAATAAAACTTTACCCTGTATAATACTACTTTGTTCTATATTAGTTAACTCATTTATTTTATATCCTACATATGTTTCTATATTCTCTATATATTTTTCATCCTTTTCATCTACTATAGTAATAGCTTTTCCACTATTTCCTTTTCTCCCAGTCCTACCTATTCTATGTATATAGTTTTCCTTATCTTGTGGTACATCATAATTTATCACTAAAGAAATATCATCAATATGTATTCCTCTAGATGCTACATCACTACTAACTAATACATTAAACTTTATATTTTTAAAATCCTTAATCACAAATATTCTTTTTTCTTGGGATAAATCTGCATGTAACTCTCTTACCAAAAAACCTTCCTTACTCATTTTGTTATATAATTTAGATACTTTTTCTTTAGTATTACAAAATATTATTACACTTCTTGGATTTTCACTGTATATTAATTCTTTTAAAACTATATACTTATTTCTTTCCTTTGACTTGATTATTTTGTCATCTATTTGTCTTAATCCTTCATTAGTATTACTTTCATTTCCTTCTACATTTATAATACTATAATCTGGCATATATTTTTCACATATATATTCTATCTCTTCACCTATCGTAGCTGAAAAAAGACCTAACGTTCTCTCTTTCGGTATATTGGTTAATATTGTTTCCATTTGTTCAAGAAAACCTTTGTTAAACATTTTATCAGCTTCATCTATTATTAAATACTTCATTTTTTCTAAATTAATAGTACCTCTATTTATATGGTCAATTATTCTACCTGGAGTAGCTACAACGATATGAACCCTTTGTTTTAACTCAGCTATTTGTTCTTTTATAGATTGTCTACCAAATATAGCACTACATCTCACCTTCTTTAACCTTCCTATATCTGATATTTCATCTTTTACCTGTAGTGCTAATTCTCTCGTTGGTACTACTATAAGTGCTTGAATATTATTATACTCTATATCAATATTTTCACATATAGGTATTGCAAAACTTGCTGTTTTCCCACTTCCTGTTTTTGATTTTACTGCTATATTTTTATTATTTAACAATTCTGGAATAACCTCTATTTGTACCTTAGAAGGCACATTATATTCTAAATTTTTTAATGACTTAAGTATCTTTTTATCTAATTTAAAACTTTCGAATGTATATTTCATATGTTACCACCTTACTATATTTATTTTCATCTTATCAATTATATTTTTCTCCATTCTATTATTATAATGTAAGATGTCAATATTTTTATAGTTTTTATTATCCTACATATATAGATTTTCGCAACAAAAAATTATAAACTAGTCCTTAAATCAAAATAAAATCTTACAAAAAAATACCCCTTATTAACATTGATAAATCAATATTTTCAAGGGGTATTTTTTTAGATAATTTAATCGACTTAAATAGACTGAATTAGTATACTTTTTAGGTTTAATTTATATTTCTAGACATTGTTTCAATTTATATCTAAGATTAAAAGGTATTAATCAATACCTAAATTACCATAATCTCACATACCTATATCTTTATTCAAAATACCTTCTGTTATTAATCGTGCTATATAGTCATAACCTGCTTCATTGGCTTTATTACAATCATCCATATTATCACAGAAAAAACTTTCAATTTGTATTGCAACTGGATTGGTGTTTCTCAATATATATAAATTTTCTCTTTTTTTAGCTCCTCTATTTTCAAATAGTTCCCCAAGTTTATTAGATACTCTTTTAGCATATTCTAATCCTTCATTACCATAATAAAGTACTTCTGCACCAAAGCTTTTTCCATCACTTTTATTTAAATGTAGCTCTACTAGTAAATCATATTTGCCACTATTTATTTTTGGAACTCTATAAAAAAACTCTTCCTTTTCTGCTACAAAATGTCTTTCTGGACAAATTATTACATCTACTGCATTACCTTGACTTATAAGCATCTCTGCTAGCATAGGAGCTAATTTTTTATTATAACTATACTCATCAACTATTGCATTTACACCTGTACTTTTTCCACCTTTTAGTATACTATGACCTACTGTTATGCATATTTTCATTTACTTTTTGTCACCTTCTTTTAAAGCTAAAATTTATATAATAGTAATATGATTTTAAAGTTATTACTAGTAATAATATATTAATTGAAGATGGCAAAAGTTCTCATAACTTATCATTTTTTTAACATATTTGTCTTATTTTAGCGTAAATCTAGATGCTTAATTTTATTTATTACAGATATATTGTAAGCTAAAAGTTCCTCAAGAATCACAAATTTCTTATCTCTAACTTTGCTAACACTTTTATTCTTAAACTATATACTTGTCATTATAATATTAGAATAAATTGTTTGGTAAGAGGTGATTATTAAGGATTTATAATCGATTTATAAGTCATAAATACTTGATAATTGATTTTTTATAATTGACACCGTTTTAACACAATTATCACCTTATATCTAATCTATAATAATATTTGTATACATTAAACTATATAGTTACTTTAGTAATTTTAAATTTTATGTACAACTAATTAATAGTATAATAGAAGTGATGTATTTATAAATAATTCACCATTATTCAGTTCATTTATTGATACATGTTCAGTTTTTATATTTATACTTTTTACATCTTCATAAACTATTCCAACAGGTGAACAAATAGAGCAAGAGAAACCAAAAGTTTTAGTTACTTTTTTAATTTTGTTAGTATTAATATTAATTTGATTTTTGTAATTTTTTATATTTTCATTAGCCATTTTTATATTACTTCTATAGTCCTTATCTTCTTGAGTGTCATCAATATTATCTGATTTATTTACTGATTTAAATCTACTATGATTTCTACAACTATAATCCATTTCAAACTCTATACTTCCAACAATTATTAAATTACATAGTTTTAAATTTTTTTCTTTATTTATAGGATTTTTTATAAGTTTTACATCGAGTATTTTGCTATTTGTATTCACTTTTAATATATCTTTTAGATTTTTAGGTGCTTTTAAAGTATTACTTATATTTAATTGTTTAAATACAGCTTTTTTAATACTTGTATAAACACAATTACTTTCTATTGATATTTTCATTGGAAATTTTTCCATATCATACTTATAATAATAATATATATTAGCGTGGTTTTCTATAACCCTGCATGCTGAATTTGCTAATACTATACTTTTAAAAGATATTTTTTTTTTACAATTTCCATTTATCTTACCTATGTAAAAACCTTGTTGTGGATTTAATTCACCTTTTTTGATACCATTAACTTCTACAGTATTATTTATAAACTTTATGTATTTAGAAATATAATCTTTAAAAAATATATTCCCAGTTTTGCGATTACTTATATTTGTAACAACAATAGTATATGTTAAAATATCAAATACAGATGCATATTCTTTATCAACATATTTTTCTACCTTTAAAATATTTCCACTGATATCATTTGAAATAATATTACTAAAAGTAGTTTTTGTTATTATAGGGCTTCTAGATAATAACTTATAACTAAAATTTTCCCCATATTCATTGATACCTCTCATTGCACCCACCTTTCTATAATTTAAACATTATCTTATTTTAAAATTATTGTCATAACTTATAATTGTAGTTACACTTATAAATAAATTATTTTCATCTAAAATAGATGATGTTATATCTTGTATAATATACTTTAAATTAATTTTATCGTTATTTTTAATTCCTCTAGGCATTTGTATAAATGTACTAAAAGGTATTTTTAATTCAAGTATATTTTTCTTTGTAGGATTCCTATTTCTTTTAGCATTACTTATGTTTTCTAACCTTATATTAGCATTTATATCACCAACTAAAATTAACTTTTTACCCGTCATCTGCTCATCCTCTAATGACATACATTCTATTGTATCAATCAATTTTATATCGTGGATATTCATGCCACAAACAGATGTGTCTAATAAACTTACTCCAGATTTTTTAGAAGCTAGCTTAAAATTTTTATATGTATTAAATTGAGAAAAGTAAAATGTATTTTCTAGACTTTCACATTCTTCCAGATTATATATAACCTTATCTTTTTCATACATGATTTCATCAATCTCCCTATATCTATATATTAATACTATTCATTATAACTATTTCAAATTACTATTTTTAATTTAGTATCAAAGAAATATCGCTATTCATAAGATACTATATATTTTTAATAGATATAATACCTTTTATTTAAACTAAAAATATAATTTTAAAATTATAAATTAAGTATATCTATTGACTTCTTATTTATAATTGATTATAATCTTTATAGACCGACGGTCAGTCTTTAAAAGTGAGGTGTTCTAAAAATGCAAGATTTAAATAAAATGAATAGTTGTTTTAATAAGAATTTTAATCTAATAGTACTTGGTCAAATTATCTCTATACTTGGTTCATCGTTGTTAAGATTTGGACTTTCCACTTATATTTTAGATACGACAGGACGTGCAGACATATTTGCAGCTTTATATGCAATATCAAACATACCTCTTTTATTTTCTCCAATTGGTGGTGCAATAGCGGATAGATTTAATCGTAAAAATTTAATGGTCATCTTTGATTTTATGAGTTCGATTATTATTTTTACGTTTATTTGTCTTCTTTCCTCTTTAAACAATTCAATTATATTAATTGGGGTTATTATGGTACTATTGTCAATTATTAGTTCTATGTATCAACCTACTGTGCAGGCAAGCATACCTTTAATAGTAAATGAAAAAGATTTAGAACAAGCAAATGGAATTGTAAATGGAATTGGCTCTCTTTCAAGTATGTTTGCTCCTGTTCTTGGAGGTTTGTTGTATGGTCTTATTGGAATTAAGATGCTTCTTATTACAAGTTGTATTGCATTTTTTCTATCCGCAGTAATGGAAATGTTTATTCATATACCTTTTAATAAAAGAGAAGTTAATGGAAGCATAGTATCAACAATAGTCAGTGATATGAAAGAAGGATTTTCTTATGTTATAAAACAATCTTATATTAGTAAAGCCATGATTCTAGCAGCTTCTTTAAATTTATTTTTGACTCCATTCTTACTTGTAGGAATACAATATATTTTACGTATAACAATGCATAGTAGTAATAATATGTATGGCATAGGGATAGGAATTATTGAATTTAGTAGTGTTTTAGGTGCACTTTCAATAGGTATGTTTGCTAAAAAAATGAAAATGAATACATTATATCGCTGGTTAATGTTAATTAGTATTTTGATGATACCAATGGCCATTTCTGTTTCACCTTCAATGCTTAAACTAGGATACTATCCATCTTTTATATTACTATTTATTTGTGTTATACCTATAGCCATGTCTATGACAATTATTACTATATTCGTTTTAACTATTGTTCAAAAACAAACTCCTAATGAATTATTGGGGAAAGTAATGGCTACTATTACAGCTGTATCACAGTGTGTTGCTCCAGTTGGTCAAATTATGCATGGAAAATTATTTGAAGTTTTCAGTTCTAGAGTTTATATACCTATAGTATGTATGTTCATAATTATGCTATCAATTTCAATCCTTGCTAAATATCTGTATAAGAATGAATCAAAGGCATAAAATATAAAATAATTAAAAAGGATTTAATTCTTTTATAAAAAGCCTATAGTAAAAGGGCATATTTAAAGTTTTAAATTTATTTATTAATATTGAGATAACAAAAATGCTAAATCAAGTAATTAAAGTAAAATAAACATACTATTTATAATTATTTTTAAATATACAAACTGATTGGAAAACATACTTTAATCATCTACAAAACGGTAAAAAGCAACAGATAAATAAAGTATGACACCTTATTATTATCTGTTGCTTTATTCATTAGAACTATCTTTAATTAAATATACAATTATACTTCTATGTCTTCGACTTTTGAGATAAGCCATAAGTACGAAAGTACAGCTAATACTGCTGCTACTATCCAGACAATAATAAAAGGAATATATGTGTGAATCATAGTTGTTACAATGTTAGCAGTGCATGAGGCAAGAATAACAGAGGCTATAATCGTTGTTTGAATGGAATATTTTCGAAATCCAATGCTAGCAGAAATTACACCTATAAATAAAGAGAATACAGCACACAAAATTGTTTCAATGATAATCTTAAAAAACAATCCAAGAGTAAAATTATCAGAAATCATAGGAAAAATAGCTTCTGTCATCGTAAATATAAGTAGGGAAATAATCGTTCCAATCAACATAAAGCTCAAACATAATGTAGCTATTAATACAATCTTTGAGTTCAATAAAGTCTTTCGATTTATTGGATAAGTAAAAATTAAAATTGCATTTTTCCCAGAATATTCTTTTATAACAAATGTGGAAAACAATGCAGATGATAAAATGGCATAAGCTACCATTTGTAAAACGTTAGTGATTACCCAAATATTATGGTAATTAGAAAACTCAGCAGAATCTGTGTCTCCTCCTAAATAAGCAATCATAGCAAATGTATATAAAAATCCTAATACACATAAAGTAATAATACCCATGGCATTAAGATAAGGGCGAATTTTATTTTTTTTTAGTTCTAATTTTATAAGTTTATACACAGTTGTTTCCTCCATTCATTATTTCAAAAAAATACTCTTCCACACCATTGGGAAATTCTTGTTTTACTGTAGACATAGGAATTTCTTTTAAAATACTTCCATTTGAAATAATACCTATTGTATCAGCTATATACTCTATTTCACTTAATATATGACTTGAAATAATAAGTGTCATATCATATTCTTTTGCAAGTGTTTTGAATAAATCACGCATTTGTTTTATTCCCATAGGGTCAAGACCATTGATAGGTTCATCAAGTAAAAGAATATCTGGATTATGTATGATTGCACGAGCAATCCCCAACCTTTGCTTCATACCCAAAGAGAACTTACATACCTGTAGCTTTCCAGTATTTTCGAGTCCTACTTTTTGCAAAACAGCATTTATATCTGCACCAGAAAAATTCATGTAAGCGTTATGTATCTTTAAATTTTCCTCCACTGATAAATGTTCATAAAAAATAGGTGTTTCTATAATACATCCAATTTTTCTTAAAATATTATTACGATTTTCTGATATATTCATATCAGAAATCATTATATTCCCAGCGGTTGGTTTTAATAAACCAGCTATCAATTTTAGTACTGTAGTTTTTCCAGCTCCATTTGCACCCAAAAATCCATAAATACTTCCTTTCTCTACATTTATGTTACAATGTTTGATAACCTCTTGATTATCAAATACTTTTACCAAATCTTGAACTTTAATGATTGTATTCATTTTCGTTAATATTTTCCTTTCTCTATGAATCAGTCTTTGTTTTTAGTGTTTATTAAACATTTCAAATTTGATTCTTTCATAAAATAATATCACTTCAAATAGACAATATGATGTCTTATTTAAGAATACTATCTTTAATTCAAAAAGTCAATATATTGTCTAAAATAAAATTTATATTTATTAAAAGGTACAATGGGTAGGGTATATGTTGGAATAGTTCAGATATTTAATATTACTTGGGCAAGGTTTTCAATATTAAAAATGATATAAAAATAGTGACTATCTTAATTTTAATAATTAAGATAGTCACTATTTTGTATAGTCTAATTAAATATCATTTTATTTTATATGTGAGTTTAATAGAATTTATTTTCATTAAATCTATTGTTCTGGTTTATAAATAACTTTCTTATTATTATCATATATTACCAAAGAATTTGACTTTACAATTTCATTTTCATATTTAACATCTTTTCCAGAAAAATTAGCTACTACTTTTAAATCCTCTCCATATTTAGTCATTTGAACTAATCTATCATCAGAAATAAACTCAAAGTCTGTCATTTCTCTTTTAATAGCCTTTTTATTAAACTCTGACCATACTTTATCATGAGAAATTATTTCACCTTTATGTTTTTCCCATTCAGTTCTATCTATATAATACATAGGTGGTGTATTATATAATACTTCTTTCATCATTCTACTTCCAACTTCATCCTTAATTTTAAAAGTTCCCCATAACCATTGATGAGAAGATACAACAGAATCATTATAAACTAATCTAAATAAAGGTAAAGAATAAGTTGGGTCTATAAATATTTTTTTGTATTTTTCTTTTACAGGTATCTGTTTCGAAAAGACTTCTGGTACTCCTCCTGTTGGAGAATAGTATCTGCCAACATAATATTCACTTTCTTTGTTCTTGCTCATATCTTTATCTACCCAAGCAAATGCTGGTGTCTCAAGCCCATGTGCAAATGCTATAGTACCACTTGCAAAGTCATTTCCTCCTTCTGAACCTATAACCATATTAGCATTATCTCTTATATACGACATTCTTTCGAGTCTGGCTTTTAAATCTTGTGACTGTGTTGTTATATGATTTGGAGAATAATCATCAAAAATTTCTCCTGTAGCATCACAGTCTATAAACCAAGAATTAAATTTATACCCTTCATCCAATATACTTTTTACTCTCTCTTTTACACTTGGTAAAGACAATGTAGGATTTAGTTGTCTTCCTTCTCCTTGAAATCCAGATTCTTTTTCACCTTTTTTATTTTCTATAGTAGCATTTTCATATAGTGACTTATCTTTAAATGCTGCCGTACTCCATTTTTCTTCCCCTGGCTTGTGTATAGAATGGTATGAATCATATGGTCCTACAAGATAACCTAAATCATTAGCTCTTTTGACTATCTCTGGTGATACATAACCATCTTCCATATCATCAAACCCTATCCAAGCATTATCAATACCAGATTTATTCATATCATTAATTACATCAATTGTATTATATCTTGCCCATGTATCAATTTTATTCACACTATCCCCTAGTTTTGACTTTAATAGCTTCTTGTTAAACTCTATAAGTTCTACTCTATTTAATTTAGATATTCCTTTATCTAATACTTTTTTTATTTCTTTATCATTACTATCAAAAACCTTACTATTATAAAAAGTATTTAGTTGCATAACTTGATTAAACGCTTGAACTATTTGATTTTTTTGATATTTATCTATATAATCTTGATTTCTTATCTGGTCAAGTACAGTTATAAATTCACTATTATCAGGTTTTTTACTTAAGAGTTCTTTCATCCAATTAATTAAATCGTCTGATAAATTTTTCTTTAATTTGTCCCATTTAATATCACTTACTGTTATTATAGATTTGTCTGCAAAATAAATCTGTGGAGCTCCATAAAGCTTTTTAATGTTTTCATTATCCTTAGATTTCTCTTCTAATGTTTTAAACCCCCCTTTATCAACTATATAATTTTTATATGTTTTGGCTACATCTGTAATATTTTTGTCAGTCAAATATATCTTAAATCCATACTCTTTATTTTTATTTATACTTGGATATTCATGTGTAAATGTAAAATTAATTTTATCTTTAGAATTAAATTTAATCTCATTATTAAACTCATTTTCAATAATATAAAGCACAGAATACTTTGTCTTATTTACTGCAAAAAACTGCATTGAAAAGGATTCTATGACATTGTAAGCTGATTCATTTAAATGCTCTTTCCAGTACTTATCATTACTTGGTATAAACTTGCCTTCATAAAGTGGTAACACATAACTTTCGCCTTCAATTCTTGGCCAATTAAAACTAGCTTCTTTTTCTGAATTAGATTTAATGTCTACATCTAAATAGCTTTTCTCCTTTTTTATATTTATGTCTATGTTTTCATCAGGATATGTCCATGATGTCTCTGTCTTCGTCTTTTTAAAATTTGACACTTTCCTTTCTTTTAATGGTTCAGATATCTTTTCCTTTAAACCATTAGATTCTACTGATACCTCAAAAGTTTCTGGTTTTACTTCAAAATTAAAATCCAGATTTTTGACATTATACATAGATGATGTGTCATTAATCACCTCACTACTACTACATCCAGTGATAATAGTTGCAATAATTATACAACTTGTAAATACCGAGAATATTTTTTTCATAAAAGCCACCTCCTCGATAAATATATCATCATTATGTTACGTCAAGGTTACATTTTACTTTGAATTTCACTATCTATTAATTGAAGATTATATTGTTGAATTAATTCTATTAGACGTTTTGCATATATGTTATTTCCACTTTCATCTTTTGCAGTGCTATAACCTGCTTTTTCTAATGCTTTAGCTTGATAGATATATGTTTTTGCATCAAATACACCATTGGCTTTATATCTTTTATTTGTAGCTAAAAATTTTGCATGGTCTTTTATAGATTCACTTTTAGCATCATATATTCTAAATTTATCATCTATAATTGTATCTAAATGTTCTTTTGTTTCTAAAGTAACTGATTTTCCTTTCCAATAGGCATCGGCCTTTATACCAAATAAGTTATTATACTCTTTTGCTAAACTTGATTTACCCCAACTAGATTCAATTATTGCTTGTGCAATAGTTATAGATGGCAGTATTTTATAATTTTTATAGTTTTGTATAGCGGATGTTTCAATCTCATTAATAAATTTCATGTATTGTGTGTCAGATTTTAATCTTTCTGGCTTTATGCCATAATCTTTAAGGTCATCTATATAATCATTAACCAATCTTTTTTGTTTATTATTGAATTTTAACTCATTTAAAACACTACTTAACTTTTCTACTTTATTATTTTTAGAAAAATCTTTAACAAATAAATCTGATACTTCTTTTATTTGTGAATCATTAACTTTTTCTAACTTATTTTTATTTAATACAGCAATAATGGAAGCTACATACTTCCAATTAACTTGTGCATTATTTTCACTTGCTAAATCAGCATATTCTATATACTTACTAACATCTATATCATCCTTATTTATCTCTTTAATTGAATATTCTTTTACTAATACCCCTATTCCAACTACTATTATTAGTATTGCTACAATGAACTTCTTATTCTTCATAAATTATTTCCTCCCTTATATTCTCTACAGAATACAATATACCCTACTTTTGTTACATATTCTTTACGAAATTATGAAGATTTTATGAAGATTTATGTAATATATTTAATTTAAAGCACGATTATTGTTATAATATATAGGTTTGCATTAAATAAAAAATAGTTAAAATAAATTTTAAATTAGATAAATTTATTTTAACTATTTATACAATAAAACATTATTTTAATTTATTTCTATCAATCTCTATAGATTTTTCTAATATATACTCTTTTCCATATACAATAATTCTTATTGGTTTTCCCTTTAAATTTTCTATCTTAATCAAATTACTATATACATCAACATTGATATTATTATCTCTATAATTTATATTAAAAGAATAATTCTTCCATTCTTGAGGCAACCTAGGCTCAAAAGATAGAGTTTCATTCCATGTTCTCATACCTGCAAATCCATGTACAATGGAAAGCCATGAGCCAGACATTGAGGTTATATGAAGACCATCATTAGTATCATTATTATAATTATCTAAATCAAGTCTAGCTGTTCTTGAGTATAATTCATAAGCTTTTTTTAGGTTATCTACTTCAGAAGCAATAATAGAATAAACACTAGAAGATAAAGAAGATTCATGTACAGTATATCTCTCATAAAAATCAAAGTTTCTCTTTTTCTCTTCTTTAGTAAACCTATTTCCAAAATAATAAATTCCTTGTAACACATCCGCTTGTTTTATAAAGCAAGACCTAAGAATCTTATCCCAAGACCATTTTTGATTAAGAGGAAGATTCTCTTTTGGCAAATCTTTTACCTCTATAAATTCCTTATCTAAAAAATTATCATTCTGAACTATTATTTGTAATTCTTCATCATATGGCAAATACATTTTCTTTGATATTATTTTCCAGTCCTCAATTTCCTCTCTACTTATATTATTTCTTTCAATACATTCGCTGTACTCTTTTTCTAACTTTAAGACATTTTCTATAGCATATTCCAAACACCACTTGGCTATATAATTAGTATACCAATTATTATTAATATTGTTTTCGTATTCATTTGGGCCTGTAACTCCATGTATCATATACAAACCTTTTCTTGTAGATAAATGTACTCTGCTAGCCCAAAATCTAGCTACTTCTATTATTACATCTATACCCTTTTCTTTCATATATTCAAAATCACCTGTATAATTTGTATAATTATATATTGCATATACTATACTTCCATTGCGATGAATCTCTTCAAATGTTATCTCCCATTCATTATGACATTCTACTCCATCAAAAGTAACCATTGGGTATAAGGCTCCCTTAAGTCCAAGTTTTTTTGCATTATCTTTTGCTTGCTTTAGCTGATTGTATCTATATACTAAAAGATTTCTTGCTACACTCTTATCTGCCACACCTAAATATACTGGAAGACAAAATGCTTCTGTATCCCAATAAGTAGCACCTCCATATTTTTCACCAGTAAATCCTTTTGGTCCTATATTTAATCTTGAATCTTCTCCATAATAAGTCGAGAATAGTTGAAATAGATTATATCTTATACCTTGTTGACTACTCTTATCCCCTTCTATCTTTATATCTGCACTTTCCCATCTTTTATTCCACAATTTTGTATGTTTATTTAAGATATCTTCGTAATCTTTAAATATTTCTATATTTAAAATATCTTCACATCTCTTTAATAACTCATTTTCACCATAATCTCTAGTAGAAGTTATTGTTACATATTTTTCTATTCCAATAGTTTCATTTTCTAAAATATCCATTGTTATTGAATTTTCACAGTAATTATCAGTACTTAAATAAGATATATCATCTACTTTACCTCTTGTTTTAATATGCATCATTGCACCTACTGTAAATATTGGTGTATTAAATGTATTTTCTTTTGTACGTGAAAGTATCTTTCCTCTATATTCTGAGGAACTTGAAGAAACTGCATTCCAAAATTCTTCTTCATAATTTGAATCTTCATTTTTTATATTTGAATCTAAGTATGGAATAAATTTTATTTTAGCGCTAGAATTCAAAGCTTTTATATCATACTTTATTACAGCTAATTCCTTAACTGATATGCTTAAAAATCTTGTTATATTAGCTTCAAATTTTTTGCCATTAATATTCACAGTAAATTTGCGCTTTAAAATACCATTTTTCATGTCTAATTCTCTATAAAAATTTTCAACATTACATTTTGCAAGGTCTAACTCTACACCATCTATGAAAATTCTTATCCCTATATAATTAACTGAGTTAGGAATTTTACCAAAGTATTCTGGATATCCATTTTTCCACCATCCAACACGAGTTTTATCTGGAAACCATACTCCAGCTATATAAGAACCTCTATGACTATCTCCGCTATATCTTTCCTCATAGTTTCCTCTCATACCCATATAACCATTGCCTATACTCATTATAGACTCTGCTAATCTATTTTCTTTAATTTCAATCTTGTCTTGTATAATTTTCCACTCATTTATATTATCAAACAAACATTTCATATAACGCTCCTAACTATATACTTATTATACTCACTTAATATATACTTAAAATTTAACTGACTTGTTGAATTTACAAGTAAATTTGCTTTTTTTAGATTTTTATAATCTCCAACTCCAACAGAAAACATATTGGCTGAGTTTATAGCATCAATACCTGCACTTGCATCTTCTATACCTATACAATTTTTAGGATTTACACCAAGCCCCTTTGCTGACATGAGAAATATATCTGGATATGGTTTGTTGTTCTTACATTTTGATGCATCCGCTATGAAATCAAATTGGTCACTTATGCCTAGATGTTTTAATACATTTGTGGCATTCTTACTTGCAGAAGACAATCCTATCTTTATATTATTAGATTTTATATCATCAAGTAAATTTTTTATACCTGGTAAAATATCATTTGAAGTTATCTTGTTTATTAAAGATACATAATAGTTATTTTTGTCTTCAGCCATTTTCATTTTTTCTTCTTCCGAAAATGAATCTTTTTTATATCCATATTCTAGTATTTTATTTAATGATTCCATTCTACTTATACCCTTTAAAGACTCATTAAATTCCTTATCTATATCTATACCAATCTCATCAGCTAGTTTTTTCCAAGCTAAATAATGATAATCTGCTGTATCTGTAATCACTCCATCTAAATCAAATATAAATGCTTCAAGCATTCCTATACCTCTTTCTCTATAAGGATTTTTTAGACTAATAATTAATTTATTTTGCGTCTATATCTCATATTTTAGATATTCTTTTATATTTTAAATATTCTTTATAGAACTATTCAATCTAATTCACTCTTTAATTCAAAACCCACATCTATTTCACTCTCTTGCACACCATATTTTTTTATCACTCTAGAAAAATTTGACCACATCTTTCCAGAAAAAGCATTTAAATAATTTATATTGCAAATAAATTTCCCATCTTCAATTTCTTTCTTATATAGTCGTGGTCCCACTATATATACAGGAAACATAGCCCATGCTTTTTCCCCTCTGTATTTTTTTATAACTTTTGTATAATTTTCATTCTTCATAATACATACTAAAAATACACATACAAACGGATTTTCTTCAATATCTATACCAAAAGAAAAAGATATATCCTTTCCAAACTCTTTTTCTATTTTACACAAATCCTCTTTAACCTGTTTTTCAAGTTTTCGTGAAGCTTCATTACAAAACTTTTTAATTTCATTAGATTGAATTGGAATCCAAAGTGGCATATCTGATATATAATCTATACTTTTATCATCAAATGGTAATTCTCTTCGCTTCATTTCAGCTATAGCAGACAGATAATTTTTATCAGATATAAAAAAAATTGCAATTTTATTATTATCTACATATATTTTAACTGGACATTCCTGCTTCTTATTATTTATTGAAATTCTAGTAATATCACGATATGAATACTCTTTTTCACGCCCTATGAATTTACGAACTTTAATATTATATAAATCAAAAATAATATACTTTCTTGTATATTTGAGAATTGAAGTTAATCCATATATTGTAAGTGTAATAGTAATTACTAATATGTAATACTGTTTAATATATACACAAAATACACTTAATACAATCCCAATTGATAAAAATATCAAACCTAAAATTAAATTTACACTACTAGACTTTACTGTAAATATATATTCTTTATAGTCATTCATGTTTTCCCTTCCCTCTACTTATTCAGTAATTCTCCTTTTTATTAAATTACAAAATAATTAAAAACTTCAATATTTATTTTCATCTAAATAAAAACTTTTCTTAACAAGTTTTATTACAAATCACCTGTATATAAAATTATACTAAATTCATTTATTATAATTAAAGATACTTTATTTAAATAATATAAAAAGTTATAGTTAATTTTAAATCAAGCACATTGTTACATTATTTTAAAATAATAAACTCGTATTTTTTTAATGTTATTTCTTCCTTTAAATCAATTATCTTTTCTTCATATAAATCTTTTACTTTTCTATTCATCAAGTAATCTGGTAACTTTAAGATTAAATCTTTGGATGAATTATTTATTATTACTGTAATAGATTCTTTTTTTAATATAATTGTTCCATTTTTTTTATCTGATAGTATCCACTCATTTGATACAGTTCTAAGCTCTCTATTTGATTTACGAAGTCTAATAATCTTCTTCATAAAATCAAGTATATCTTTATTCCATTTTTCCTCATTCCATTCCATACATTTTCTTTGTCCTTCAGATACTGGACTTAGTTCTCCTTGCATTCCTATTTCATCACCATAGTATATACAAGGACTTCCTGATTGTATAAACATAAATAAATGCGCAAGTTTAAATTTACCTATATTACCATTTGCATAAGTCAATATTCTAGTAGTATCATGACTTCCAAGTAAATTAAAAATAACTTCATTGACTTGCATTGGATAGCTTACTATTACATCATTTATCATATATTTAAATTCTTCAGCATTTATCTCATTTGTACAAAAGAATTGTTTCATAGCTTCTGACATTAAATAATTCATAACTGAATCAAATTGGTCTCCCATCAACCATGGTAAACTTCCATGCCAAATTTCTCCCAATATGTATATATCAGGTTTTATTCTTTTAATCTCTTGTCTAAATTTTCGCCAGAAAGCATGATCTACTTCATTTGATACATCCAATCTCCATGCATCTATATCAAATTCCTGTATCCAATACCTCCCTACACTCAATAAGTATTCTATTACTTCTGAATTTTCTGTGTTAAGTTTCGGCATGTATTTTTCACACCCAAAAGTTTCATAAGGTATGTTTTTTTCATCTATTTCTTCTATTGGAGTATCAACTTTACTCATATCTTTTATATAAAACCAATCTTTATATCTCGAATTATCCTTATTTTTAACTACATCTTGCCACTGTTTAGAATAATATCCTATATGATTAAATACAGCATCCAACATTATTTTTATATTTCTTTTATGTGCTTCTTCTATCAGTTTTTTCAAAGTAGCTTTATCACCTAAGGTAGGGTCTATTTCCATGTAGTCCATCGTATCATATCTATGATTAGTTTTTCCAACTGTAATAGGACAAAAATAAATTCCATTTACTCCTAAATCGCTCAAATAATCTAGGTGGTCTATTACACCTTGTAAATCTCCACCTGTAAAATTATCTCTTGTTGGAATAGCTCCCCATATATCTACTCCTTCTGGATTTATAGATGGATTTCCATTTGCAAATCTATCAGGAAATATTTGATACCAAACAGTATCCTTTACCCAATTTGGGACTTTAGGTATATCTATATGATTCAAATATGGATATCCAAAAAAATTACTTATTTCACATAACTCTTTCTCATCATTTTCGTTTCCTAATTTTATTATCTTTTTTTCTGTAAATAAAATTTTTTCTTCTTGACCTTCTATTATAAATCCATACCTTGAACGTTTATTTAAAGGCTTACACTCAGCTATCCAATAATCAAATAATTCTGTTTCTACTTCTTTGTTCATCATTATATTTGTTCCACCAGACCAACCAAGTCCAGATGCATTTAGATTCCCTCCTCCTGCACCTCCTTTGTCCCATACATATTGGTCTCCTATCCTTAAGGTCACTTTTTTTACCTCATTTTTTTTAGTTCTAATTCTTATATGTAATGTTTCTCTATCATAGCCATAAGCATAGTTGCTCATTGGTATATGTAATATAGCTTCTTTTGTTAAAGTTTGTTGAGTTGATTCTGTGATTTGATTGTTTAAAGTTATATTTTCTTTATTTTTATTAGACAACTTTATCCCTTCTTTCTAATAATTTACATAATTTAAAGATAGGTCAATATATTTAACTATTATATCATAATAAAAAGATATAATAGTTAAATATCATAACAATAGTTTTCTAAGCTACAATAATCATTTTTATTAAAATAAATCTTATCTTTATTATTTTTTTGCAAAATAAAAACCTCTAGTATTTTCCTAGAGGATACAATGTCATACTATTAATTTTTATACTAACTTTTAAATTATTTAAAAAGACTTATCTATGCTATATTAGCTCTCTATGCTATATTATTAGATTTAACTTTTTCTATGTTTAAAAAATAAGTTTCTCTCTCTTTAAATAATGATACATATTTAAAATCAAGATATTTAAGCATATCATAAGCCACATCAAAATCTTTACATATATCTTCTACTCTATGAGAGTCAGAACCTACAGTAACTATAAAACCTCCAAGTTCTCTATATCTTTTTAAGATATCTTCATTTGGATGTATGGCATTTAATCCATATCTATAACCAGATGTATTTAACTCTATTCCACTTCCATTATTAATTATTGACTTTAAGACTTCATCAATAACATCTTTAAAATCATTATATATTACTCTGTTATCTGAATATATCCCATATCTAGATATATAATCTAAATGTCCATATATATTATAATCTTTAAATTCATGATTAGTTTCAAGTATGCTATTAAAATATTTATAATATGCATCTTCTTTGCTAAGTCCTTCAAAGTATTTTTTCGATGGAACAGGTACATTATCAATTGTATGAGTTGAGCACAATATAAAATCAAAAGGATGTGAATTTATTACATCTTTTATTTCATTTTTTAAATGTTTTCTATATCCTACTTCAACACCTAATAATAACTCTATATCCTTTTTATACTTTTCTTTTAGTTTATTAAACACTGGGACATAGTTGTTATAATCTATACAAAATCCCTTACCTTCATCATGCTCTAAATGGTCTGTAAAAGTTAAATATCTAACACCTATACTTATAGCTTTTTTTATTGTATCTTCCATTGAATCCTTTCCATCACTTGAAAAATTAGTATGAATATGATTATCAATTAAATTCATATTATCCCTCCCTTTATTTTATCTACCTTAATTATACTACAGGTTTATTGTATACAATTGTTAAAAGAAAATGATAATAGTTAAATTTTATTTACAATACTTCCTCTTTAAAGAAATACCTTATTTTTATAATAAAAATAAAGTGTTTTTGCCATAACCGCAGTAAAACACAGTTTTTATTATAGTTTTTGGCTCATAATACAAGCTATTTACTACCTATTTACTACTAATGAATAACAGACTTTATGAATAGAACCCGACAGCTTAAATGTCGGGTTCTATTATTTTAGATAGCAATCTTTCAGATTGCCGAGAGGAATAAGGAAGTCAAATACTTAAAAGGGATATTGCTACATCAAAAATCAATACTCCTAATCATTATTTTTATCTAATGAGATTTTAAGCGATTTTATTACGTCTGTTATAACTTTCAACTCCTGTGGCTTACAAGAACTGAGAATATTGCTAATTTCATCTGTCATTGCTGTTCTATTCACTTGTGGAGCATCAAAAAGAAGTGCATCTGTCTGAACAGATAAAACATCCGCAATTTTAACCAGCACAGCAAGGCTTAACTTGGTGTTTCCTGTTTCTATATGGCTCATGTGAGTTGCAGATATTCCAACCATATCTGAAAGCTGTTCTTGTGACAGACCGTAAGCTTTTCTGTATTTTCTTATTCTTTGTCCAATTTCATAATAATTCACATCATCACCGCCTATACAATTTATCTATATATGTATAGTATAGGCATTTACGAGATGTTATAATAAACTATATGGGCTTTTTATCGCCTAATTAGTTTATATAACATCAAAACCCGAGGAACATCCAATAATTTTTGGGGTAGATAAAACTTTTTTAAATTTGTTTTGTCTAAGTTATATAAAAATCAAAATATAATCTAAAGGAGAAATGAAAATGAAAAAACTGTCTAAGGTATTTGCCTTAACAATCGCAACAAGCCTTATGGCTTTATCCCTTACTGCTTGTGGGGGTAGTAAAGGTGACGTAAAGACTGCTAAAGAACCAATTTCTGCTTCTGAAGCATTTAATCAAGAGGGGATATGGTTTTATATGGGCAATGACGGAAAGGTTGGTAAAGATGAAAATATTTCATCCATTTTAGTTTTTGACGGAAAAGGAAATGTCACAGATTATGATTGTAGCACTCTTACTTTCTCTGATTTGAAAGAACTTTCAAATGATGAAATAATATCGCTTGCCAAAAAACTTGATAAGGATGTTTTTGAGTCCGATATTTCTAATCTTAAATCAAGTATTGATAAAGAAATAACAAATGTCTCTGAAACAAAGGGAGCTATCGTAAATGAGATGAACGAAGTCAAGGAATTAGAACCAGATAAATCCTCTGAAATTGAAGAATTCTACAGTGAAGACATTGACCTTTTACAAGTGGATTTGAATAATTTGGATAATTTGCTAGCAGAAGTTTCTAATCTTAAATATAAAGAGCCAGATGCTGTTCCTTATACCATCCATATCGAAACAGATACTTCGGGGAATAACACAAAGGAAGAAACTCTTTCATTTGAAAAAAAATATCGAGCTACATATTATTCAGATAATATGACACAAATTGAAAATAGTTCTACTGCTGAAATTCAACTTTTCCCTGACTATGGAATTCAGACTGTGTATGATATGAATTTTAGAGGATTTGCTACTATAGTAACTCTTGTTAGCGAAGACCACGCAGGATTTATATTAGATACTCCGGACGCTAAAGGAATTGAGGTGGATTAATTGAATAAAATCAAAGAGTGGCTAAAAAGCCACACCAAACAAGCGATAGCAATAGCTGTCGCTATCGTACTTATTATTATCTTTGCTATAGCTGGTGCGACAAGTGCTTTCAGCAAAGATTCTGAACCAAAATCCGAAACATCTGTAACTGAATCTGAAACTGTCAAAGAAACCATCATCGACGAAATCAAGCTTAACGTCACAGGTGACGACGCATGGACTACTGAATCAAGCCCTGCTATCGTTCACATCAAAGGCACTGACAAAGACACGAAGTCCACAGACTTCTACCACGCCATCTCTTACGGCAAAGAAGAACCAAAACTATCTCTTGTGTCTGGTGAATACGAAATCACTGTCGTTGCACCTATCAATGTGGACGGTTCTATCCACGTCTTAGCTAACGCTAATAAAGACACTGACGGAGACGGCGAAAATGATGCCTTAGCATTCAATTCTGCTGACTTCGCAAACGCAAAGACTGAAAAAGAACAACTTAAAGTTGAAATTACTATCAAGCAGATTCCTGCTGACCAAGTAACTGACGACATGATGAAAGAAGTCGTTAGCAACATCAAGACTGCTATCGCTAAAGGTGATGAAACGCTTAAAGGCGATAACGGAAAGAAAATTCTTGAAACCGTTAACAAAAACGTAGATGCTAACGAGCACATCAGTGACGAAACAAAAGAAACAACCGAATCCGCTCAGTCTGAGACTGAATCCAAACCTACGGAAACTGTAAAACCTGGTAACACGGGTGATACGGGCAAAAATGACAATTCCGGTAACTCAGGTAACACCGGAAATACGGGTAAACCGAATAACGAGAAACCTGCTCAGAAAGAACCTGTTTGGGTTCCCGAGAAAGGCCACTACGAAGACATCGTAGAACAAGTTTGGGTACCAAACATCGTTACTGTCGTTGTCACACCAGAAAAGACTGAACAAGTATTTGACTACATGACATATTACTTCCCTGAAGACGGTTACTCAACCACAAGCGCATCTGACTGTAAAGCACACGCTGTAGCGTTAATGCAACAGGGATTAAACGGTAACTACCAGCAACAGGAACACTACAAGACAGTCACTACATCTGCCGTTACCAAACAAGAAGACCAAGGTTCTTACCAGAACAAAGTAACTGGTCAGAAATGGGTCGTTGACGTTCCAGGTCACTGGGAATAACCCACATACACTACTTAAGCATTTCGCTTAGGTAGTGTATTTTTTTATTCAACTTCATTTTCAAAGAATGCCTATCGGCATTCGAGAGTACGAGCAAAAGGAGGATTTCTATATGAATATTAGAAAATATGTTTTAGAGCTAAATGACGAAAGGCTGCCTACAATGGTGTGTGAGGATTCTTACGATTATGAGAAAGCAACTGCTTTGAATAGTCCTGCTGTAATTGCGGAAATGTTAGAAACTTGTTTCCGATTAAAACACAAGGTAGAAGAACACGTTGTTGTAATTGGTGTAAATAAAAGGCTACATCCAGTAGCATTATTTGAATTAGCACATGGTGGCTCAGCTGACTGCTATTTTTTGCCAAAGGAATTACTTACTAGAGCCTTGATGTGTGGAGCTAACGGTATCATTGTCGCCCATAATCACCCTAGTGGGAATACGCTACCTTCAGCAGATGATATTGACATATGCAAGCGTATTGAACATGCATCATCCATTATTGGAATTGATTTAATCGATTTCATAATCGTTGGCGATGATACTTACAGCTTCAGAGAAAGAGAGGAATTAACTAATGAAATTTGAACATATTAATAGCTTTGCTGACCTAGCAGAACTTGTTGGTTCTATGGTACTTGCTAATGAAATGACGTTACGTCAGTTACAAATTATTAACGGTGATATATGCGTTGGGGAGACTGTGTTTCAATTTTATATAATTTCCAATCCAGAATTTTTATTGAAATTCACAAATGAATTGGTCTTTTATGATGATGAACTTTGCCTTTACGTCTGGGGAATTAAGTACTTCGGAAAAAGCTGGTATCTCGTTCCGCCACCAGAATTTCACGAATAGAAAGGAAATATCATGTCATTAGAAAATTACTACAAGCCTAGAGAACATATCAAAGTTGCTAGTGATAAAATCTTAAATCCAAATGAGATTATGGCAGGGATGCTTGCCATAGAACAGCATACAGGAAATATATTTCTTGTGCCAAAGGTTCTTGCCTACAATGCAGACAATCAAGGTGGAAAGCCAGCAAGCACACCAGCAATGGCGGCAGTGCCTACAGGGCAAGGCAACTTCATAAATGTGAAAAATTTAATTCCATTACACATCAGTGACTTGTTTCATGAATAAAAAATAACGACTTCCAAAGCGGGAGTCGTTATTTTTTTCAATCAATCAATTTCTAGGTTTTTATCCATTGTCTGCTTATAATCCTCATATACAGATTCCATATCGGCACTTACATTTCTTCCTTTACCTTGTGAAATGATAGTGTTGTTATGAATCGCTTTTTGAGCCGATTTCAGCCGTTTTTCAGAATCCCACATGGCTTTACGACTCTCGTATAATTGTTCTTCTGCATCGTTTAACTGAACTTGTTTGTGTTCAGTCATTACGTCTATTAAAAGGAATGCAAACATCTGAGCAAACATATCATTTATCATGCGGTCAACAGGGTTCTTTGCTTTACTTTGCGAATGCTTGAATATTTGTTGTAAAGCATAAAATGACGGTGTTTCTTGCTTTCTTAGTACATCTCTGTATTCTTTTGATGCTATATATTCTTTTCTACTGGCATCTACGTCACTTTGAAGCATTGCTATGTAGTCTTTAGGGTTATCCTTTATTTGCATAATACGTTTTCGATTTATCGGGTTTCCATGGCTTCTATGTGCCACCTCTAAGCTATCAAGCATGGGTATTACATCATCGTCACTTAAAATAAAAGATTGTAAGAAAGAATCGTTATCTCGATTAGCTTTCTTAGTTATATCTATCATATTTAGATTCATCGTATTTTTCTCCATTTCTTTATTAAGTACAGGTTCAATCTCTGTATGTACTTCTTTTTGCTCTGCCTGTTTTTCGGTAAAATATTGTTCAATACTGCCTTTTTTCAAATCATCCGCCAGCTTTTTTCCTGCTCTACGTCTGGAACGTCTTTCACCAGCAAAGCCCTTTTTCGTATGATATGTCCAGCCTTTATGGATTTCTCCTGATTGTTTATCTGCTTTCACCGTTTCCTGCAGGGTAATTCCCTCAGCATTCAGTTTTTCCTCAAATTCTTCTAGGGATTGAGATTGATTTCTTATACGTAGTATCGTATCACCTAAAGTTCTGCTATAGTAACTCTCTGAATCTCTGACTTCTTGCCATAGCATAGGCTTCTTCACAAAAGCAGGCTTTCCTATCGTTGACAGACCATTTTCAATGCAAATCTTATCGGCTACACAAGCTACATGGTGATGCGACAGGCCATGCGATACCGCATGATCTGTCGTTACGTCTTGATTGACCACCATTACATGACCATGTAGACAGCCACCCTCACCGTCACCATGCATGGTTACCCAACAGGGAGAATGTGGTGCTAACTGTTTACATATCAAATAAATAACACCCATCGCTTGCTGGACATCTTGCGGATTCTCTGGCTTTAACTCATCAAGACCAAACGATACACGTACTTCATAGCCACCAATTTTGCGTTTAGTGTGTTGTTTTAACACAGCTTCCGCATAACTGGTAATCGCTTCTCTTGAACCCATATCGCCCATTTCTGCAAGGATACGGTTTGTATCATGCTTTATGTGATGCTTGCGCATATCACCGTTGCCTAATTCAGTATACGACATTCGCCCTCTGATGTTGGAAAGTGCTTGAATATTAGTCGTCGCCATAATTGTATTCCTCCAAATATCTATCGCCAACTGTTCGCAGTCCGTATAAATAGTTATCAATTCCTTTATCAACTTCGGTATCCACATCAACAACAAAATCTTTGCGAGATTCCTCAACTTTTTGAATTAATTCCGAAACCTTGTTGACGATTTCTGGCACACACTTCACAGCCTGAAATGTGCTTAGAAATTCATCATTATCCATGTATTTATAATTAACCTGTTTCGTAATTAATGACTTTGCAATCTGATTTACATGAACACCTAACACTCTGCATTCAGATGCTAATTCTTCTAAACTTGCATTATGAATGTTTTTTACTTCTGTTATTGTTACATTTTTCAAATCATGAATCCCACCTCGTAAAACCTGAGAGCGAGTCATATGTAACTTTTCGCAAGTCGTATCTAATACATCTATATCAAAGTCACTCAATCGTACTTCGACACGATGTTTCTTTTGGATAGCATCTAACTTCTGTCTTGTTGCTTTCGTACTTCGTTTTTGATAATTAATTTCTTCCATTGTTACTTCCTCCTGATTTTAATTTCATTGTTTGACGAAAGGGGATACTTCGCAAGCATGGGAGTTGTACGTATAAATTGCGATTCACGCAATTTTCACTTCTCCTCCCGCTTGCAAAGGGAAATATCCCTTTGAACCCTTTTTCATCAATAGCCTATTTTTTCACCAACGACTTGGTGAAAATCAAATAACTTATAAAAGAAAAAAAGCGATATACTATTAGCTTATGGAACTAAGTTAGTTCCTATATTGCTAAAGGTAATCGCTTTTTTTACGGTCGTGCCAACGATAAGCTCTTTACCGCATATGGCATTCAGGAATTGATAATTCCAACGGGCTTTGTATCTATTTAATTGTTAATAAGATTTGCATCTTTACGTAACTTGATTGCAGTAGGTGTACGCTGAATACCACGATACTTTTTCCCATCCATAACTTGTGATGGTGTGCAAATTTTATTGGGGTCTGAGCCTTTGTATGTAGAATCCCTGAGAGCAATTACGTTAAATTTCAAAATGAGTGGCTCTGGGAAATCAACTTTACCTCTGGGGCTTACTTGATTAATTGTTACATCCCAATCAGGATACCCGTCTTCAAGTAATTGTTTGACTTCTTTGATAAATCCGGTTTTTGCAATTGCTTTACCTGATGGTACGCTTGATGTAAACCACCCTAGATAGAACATATAAAGAAAATCATAAGGAATTAAATCCCATGAAAATTCCGAAAGGCTTTCATCAAGGAATTGACGTACAGGGTCATTGTAGTGCTTTACTTCATCTAATAATTCAGTACAAGCTGATGGCTCAGATAATTCATAATAGTCCATATTCAGAACTTTATGTAATGCATATACTAATACGTCATTTCTGCCAAGATAGTCTTTTTTGATATATTTACGCTCAATGCCTTTGAATGATTTACTCATTGGTATTGGCAATAAGCGACGATACAGTGATTCTGATTTATCCTGAAATTTGGGGATTTCATTAACACATTGAACCATCATACCCTCAAAACGAATATCCTTTGGTTCTTTCATTTTAATGTTGATACGAATCACATCATGTATTATCGCTGCCTTGAATGCATCAGCTGAGCTAAGGAAAGTCTCAGTGTCATTTTCATCAACAATAACGGCAGATGAATACATGAGCGGTTTTAGCATAAACTCCTTACCAAAATCTCTGATTGGAATAGAAGTGAACGCACCTGACCTGCAAAGGTTACGCATGAACTCGCACAAAGTTCCTTTGCCATTATTCCCAACTACGGAGTACAGCAATACTGCTTTATTCCAACGTATAGTAGGGCGGATAATACTGCCAACCACCTGCCACAGAAGTTCAACCACCTCAGGGTCATCTGAAAGAGATTGCATCCATGATTCTACATCCCAAGGCTCACCATCTGGCATAATAATAACAGGGTTTGTAGGATTCGGAATATAGTCTACATGAGACTTTGTTGTGAATACATATTCTGGGTCAAAGTCCATGAGTATTTTATTTTTGTAATCAAAGATGCCGTTATTAACTGGTATAAGGTGCTTTTTATTACAACGAGTACGTTTTTGTGTAATATTCTCAAGTGCCTTTGTCACTTCTTGAATACCTTTCGTATCTATCGTAAAATTATATTTACGAATTATTTCTTCTAGTGCATCTTCTCTAGTGTCATAGATACCACGGTTATCGCCTGCTTCTTGGTAAAGTCCAATAGTATAATTTCCGTCATCGTGAAATCCTAACCAACATATACGACAGGCTCGATATACCTTAGTTATTATCATTGCAATCTGTGTGTTTTCTAATTTCTTTAATATTCGATATCGTTCGGCAGGGGCTTTCTGATTTGGGTATTTATCATTTAAGGATGCATTCGCTGGTACGTTGGGGTCTTCTGGACCCATATTGTACTCACGAATAGCTCGATTAACAATATTCAGTAATTCTGCTTCAATAGTTGTTGGTGATGGTACTGAGTCCATATCAATATCAGCAAGATAATCTGCTGTTGTTGTTTCAATAAGTGAATTATAAGTTTGTTCCATGATAGGCATCTCCTTTTTTTTGTTTGATTTTGATGTATTTAGTTACAACAATCTTGCGATTTCCTTGAATTAATATAAGGAGATATGGTAAAATATATGTAACTAAAGAATAGATGTCGTCCATATGTGTTTGTAGCACTGGGTGACTATTTTTTTGTCTACATTCCGTTTTTGCGAATGTAATCTTGAAATCGTTGACTGTCAATCTTATAGCCGGCTGTTGCACCATGAGAGAATTTAACGGTGAATAACTCGCCATTTTGCTTTATCATTTCATAGACTCTACTAACTGAAACACCAAAGTACACACTGGTTTCTTTGACGTTTAGAAAGGCTTTTTGTGATAAAGCAGACAGGAGTTGATTGTATTCCTCATAGGTAACATAGCCAAGGGCTGTTCGCTTCAAATTATTCATTTTTGCCTCCTTTCTAGTCATAGGAAAACGCAAAAAAAGCGCTAAACCTATGGACTTTTGTTTGTCCATTAAGATTCACCGCTTTACATACGATTATTAAACCAGCGTCAGCTCTATCTTCGCATATGAGGATTCAGGAGGATTTATTCGCTATAGCACGATACCTTCCAACGAGCTTTCGGATGTGAATATTTAATTTATGGAAGTAATTTTACCATATCTTTTCCTATCTTACAAGTACCTTTTCATTTTTTTGCTTAATACGTAAATCATACGTACAATACAAGACAACCGATGTTATCTGGCTCATTTCATGAGAGCCAGTTTTTTTCTTGTCTATCAAGGGGTACAAGCAGAATCAAAAAATATTAGCTCAAACCATAAAGCGAGGTTGAGTCATATTTTTTGTTGACTATCAAAGAGTACAGGGTAAGTGGCTCACATGGCTCAGGTTTTTCGAGTTTCTTTTCTTTATGAGTTATATCAAATCATAAAACACTTTTATTTAGTGTTAAGTTGAAAATAGGTGAGCCAAATGAGCCAATACGCTTAATGCCCTTGTGTATCAAGAAATTTCTTGGCTCATTTTGAAAAATAGCAAATGAGCCAGATGAGCCACGATGTATTCTTTCCCCTGATATACAAGGGGAAATTGTACCTTGAAACGTGAGCCAATAAAAGAAATAACAGTTTACTACTTTTTCTATGTACAGTGATTCTCTTTTGACTATCTGCTTTGAGCGTTAGCGAAAAGCTACCATTCCAGTGAATGTACTGCATACAGCAATAAAAAAGCAAGCAGGCATGAAAGCCTGCCGAGGGATAGTAAGGGTATCAGTATGAATATATGCTCTTATAGCATTGTTTGCTATTTCCTTTTTTTCTGAACATACCCTTTTTTCTTTTTCAGACGTAAATAACTTCGCCGAACAACCATTTCCTGAGATTTTGCCTGATATGCATCTATCGCTGTATATTCACCACCACGGACATAATTTTTAATATCTTTCATCAGTAATTCTTCATTCAAAGAAAACTGCTCATTGAATAACGCTGTAATCATAATCTCTAATTTGGTTTGTTGAAAAAGACGTTCGATTTCTCGTTCTTCGCTTTCGCTTTGACGTAAAAAGGTTTCATATAACTTTAGTGTTTCTTTATCTTCATCAGATAAATCAGACCTTAGATGCATCCCTTTTTTTTAAGAATCACTAATTCATCTGCTGTTACATATTGTTTCAATCCAAATCTATCAGCATCAAGAAAATTTCCGTCAGCTTCTGTAAGTCCTGCTTTTTTTAGGAGTTTGCGACGTTCTTCTCTAAATGCTTCAAATTCTTGTTCTTGTTCAAATTGAATTTCTTTATTTGTTGTATAGGTTAAGTCTTTTCCTGCAACTTTCCTATAATAGCGTTCTACCTTGGCATCATTGAAATAATCCTCAACATCTGCCCAAGTATAGTAACGTGCTTTCCCTTTGTCCTTGACTAAAACATAGGGCTTTTTATTCACGCTCATATATCGCTGAATATGTCGGATGATATTCGTATCATCAAAATCCATTACAATGCTATATTCTTCTTTTACACGCTCTAAAATATCCGCGATTGTCAAAGGGTACTCGTCACTAATAAAATCCTTTGTTTCTGCCATGTTTTCAAACTCCTTTGTTATATTTGACGTTTCAATGAGTAAATGTCGTTTTGATTATAGCATAAATACGTTATTTGGTCACTATTTGTCGTTATTGATGTCGTATGAAATGTTGCATAATAGGGTCATGGTCATCGATGCACCAAATAACAATTACATAAAGGAGCGTGAAAAAGATGAAGAACGTTGTACCTATTCACGAGAAGTATATGCTTTCCATTGAAGAAGCAAGCCAGTATTTCCATATCGGCGAAAACAAGCTACGCCAAATTGTGAATGAGCAAAAAGGAGCAAACTGGTTATTTTATAACGGCAAACGTCTATTAATCAAGCGTGAGATGTTTGAGCGTGTCTTAGACGAAATAGATACCATATAATCATTCACTGAACCTTGGTGTGTTTCATTACACATCAAGGTTCTTTACATAGAGAAAGGAGCATATTACAGATGCAAAAAAGAGCTGATAAAAAAGGCAGACGTCTTTTTAATGGAGAAAGTCAAAGACCTGATGGCAGATATGCCTATAAATATATAGATGCAAACGGAAAGCCTAAATTCATTTACTCATGGAGACTTACTGCAAATGACACTCCACCAAAAGGGAAGCGTGATTGCATCCCGCTTAGAGAACAAATAAAGGCTATCGAACGAGATTTAGCTGATGGCATTGATACACTGGGTAAGAAAATTACTCTATGCGAACTTTACGCCAAACAAAACAGAAGTCGTGCAAACGTTAGAAAAAGCACTATAAACAGCAGAAAAGCCCTGATGGATGCCCTACGAGAAGATAAGCTAGGAAGTCGGGCTATTGACTGTATTAAGCCATCAGATGCCAAGGAATGGGCTATCCGCATGAAAGAAAAAGGGTTCGCATACAGTTCAATCAATAATTTCAAGCGTTCCCTTACAGCATCCTTTCACATTGCTATCAGTGATGACTACGTGAGAAAGAATCCATTCAATTTCAATTTAAAAGATGTCATTGCAGACGACACCAAGCCAAAACAAGCATTAACAGAAGAACAGCAGGAAAAGCTACTTGCCTTTGCTGAAATTGACTATGTATATAAGTATCATTACAATTCCATCGTCATACTTCTAAATACTGGACTACGTATTTCTGAACTATGTGGGCTGACTGTATCTGATATTGATTTTGAAAGTAAGTTTATCAATGTTGACCATCAACTTCTAAAAGATAAAGATGGTTATTATATTGAGCCACCAAAAAGTGAAAGTGGCTTTCGGCAAATACCAATGAGTGAAACAGTATGTCAAGCATTTCGACAAGCCATAGAAAACCGTAGTCACGCACAACCAATTACAATTGATAATTATAGTGATTTTATTTTCCTGAACAAACAAGGGAATCCAATGTACAGTACCTTATATACATCTACGTTTAAAAACCTTGTTAAAAAATATTGTAAGTATTATGGCGAAGATGCGTTACCTAATATTACACCGCATATTTTCAGACATACCTTTTGCACCAATATGGCTAATAAGGGCATGACCCCTAATAACTTGCAGTATGTCATGGGGCATAAGAACATTACCATGACTTTAGGTTATTACACTCACGGCTCACATCTTTCAGCCCAAAACGAAATGAATAAGTTCTTTGAAAATCACTAGTGAAAATGATGTTTTTATTTTCATTTTATTTGTCCACAATATTTTTTAAATGAAATTGTTAATACATAGATTACAAAATTGCAAATTGAAAATAACTCCAAAACAGAGTATAATAATGTTGTTAAATCAAATTCTAAAGTAAATAAAATTATTTGTGGATAGGCTTTGAATTTGATGTAGTATTTCAAAATTAAACATACATTTATTAACGGTAAGGAAACTGATGTAGATACTTGGCAATAGCTTACATAGATTTAGTGTAGAAATTTTGGAAAAGCAATGATTAATTACAAAGTAATAATAATATCTAAATTGGGGGATATGGTGTGAGTAATAAGTTAGAACTAACTTGGTATGGAAAAGAAAAAAAACTTAAAATAGAACCAAGATTATTAATTGAAAATAAAGAATTATCAAATACAGAGTTTGATGCTGATACAGAGAATATGTTAATACATGGGGACAATTTGTTGGCACTAAAAGCACTGGAGAGTAAGTATGCTGGAAAAGTGAAATGCATTTACATTGACCCTCCTTACAATACTGGAGCAGCATTTGAACATTATGATGATAATGTTGAGCATAGTATTTGGTTGAATTTAATGAAAGCTAGGCTTGAAATTTTAAAAAGACTAATGTCAGACGAAGCTTCAATATGGATTCAGATAGACGACGAAGAGCAGGCATACCTTAAAGTTTTATGTGATGAGGTTTTTGGAAGAAAAAACTTTATTAATATGATTTCTGTAAATATGAAAAATGTTGCAGGTGCATCAGGTGGAGGAGAGGATAAAAGACTGAAGAAGAATTGTGAATACATATTAGGCTATGCAAAGAATTATGACAAACTTCCTGTATTCACTGGAGTTTATTCTTATACAGAAATGTCCGACTTAATCCAAAAATATATAGATGAGGGTAAAAGCTGGAAATATACGACAGTCCTTATAAATCCCGGAGAAAAAGTATTTTATGGCACAACTATTGATGGTGATGGAAATGAAATCAAAATTTATTTGAGGAAAAATCCAATAATGATGTCAATTAAACAAGTTGCAAAAAAAGATGGTATAAGTGAAAAAGAAGCCTACAAAAAATACGGAACTAAAGTTTTTAGAACTACAAATGCTCAATCATCAATAAGAGCGAGGATTCTTGAATTCAGGAAAACAGAAAATATAAGTGATAGCATTCTTTCAATTGAGTACGTGCCTAGGTCAGGAAAAAACAAAGGCAGTATATATGAGCAATTTTATAAAGATGACGCTTGTAATTTGTTTGTATGGTTAAAAGATACCAGTGAAGTCATTGATGGGGTTTTATACAAAAAAGATTTACAGGGTACATATTGGGATATGAATGCTTGGATGAAAAATGTTACAAGAGAAGGTAGTGTAACATTCCCTAATGGGAAGAAGCCTGAGCAAATCATTAAACAAATCATCGGCATGACTACTGATGAAAATGATATTGTGCTTGACTCCTTCTTAGGTAGTGGTACTACATCTGCTACTGCACACAAAATGAATAGAAGATGGATAGGTATTGAAATGGGACAGCAGGCATATACTCACTGTAAAGTACGACTTGACAAGGTAATATCTGGTGAGGATAGTGGTGGTATTACTAAATCAGTTAATTGGCAAGGTGGAGGTGGATACAAGTTCTATGAACTTGCTCCATCACTTATTAATATTGATATCTTTGATGAACCCGTTATTAATAAAGAGTACAGTGCAGATATGCTTGCTTCGGCTGTTGCCCTACACGAGGGATTTAATTATCAACCATCTGAGGATGTTTTTTGGAAACAATCTGTAGGGAATGAAAATTCATATTTGTTCGTAACTACAAGGCATTTAACATCTCAATACATTGACTCAATTAAAGATGCAATGGCTGATAATGAATATCTTATTATAGCGTGTCGTTCATTTGATGCAGGTCTTGAAAAAGAATATAAGCAAATAACAGTCAAAAAAATTCCAAATATGTTACTAGCAGATTGTGAATTTGATAAGGATAACTATAACTTGAATATTATTAATCCACCTATGTATGATGATTTTGAGGAGGATGAAGCTGATGAATAGTAGTGATAAATTTCCTCAATACACGCCAGAGTATATAAGTGGGGTTATGTCACTTCGAACACCTCAAACTAAATCATTGGAAATTCTAGATGATATTGCAAGTGACATTAAGCTAATCAACAGGAATAGTGATTTAGTTACATCGTTGTCAGATATAAAAAGTAAATATCCTACTTGTACTGACTTTGAAAAAGAGTTTATTTCGTTGACATTTGCATTAGCAACTGGTGTTGGAAAGACAAGACTTATGGGAGCTTTTATTAGTTATCTATACACGCAACATGATATTAAAAATTTCTTTGTTGTTGCCCCAAGTTCAACTATCTATGAAAAATTAAAAAAGGACTTAGGCGACCCATCACATCCAAAGTATGTTTTTAAAGGTATGGGATGTTTTATAAATCCGCCAAAAATTATTTCTGATGAAGATTATAGAAATAGAAATCTCTCATTGTTTGAATCAGATATTAATATATTCATTTACAATATTGACAAGTTTAATAAGGAAAATGTTAAGATGAAAAGTTTTAATGAGTACTTAGGGCAATCTTTTTATGATGAACTTTCTAACTTGAATGATTTAGTAATGATAATGGATGAATCTCACCACTACCGTGCGGAAAAAGGAGCTTTAGCATTAAATAAACTAAAACCAATATTAGGTTTAGAGTTAACGGCTACACCCCTTGCAAAAAAAGGAACGAAACAAGTTCCATTTAAAAATGTTGTGTATGAGTACCCACTTTCTAAAGCAATTGAAGATGGGTATACAAGAACGCCATTTGCAGTCACTAGGTCAGATATCAACTTTTATAATTTTGGGGATGAACAAATTGATAAATTAATGTTACTGGATGGTATAACTTGTCATGAAAATGTTAAGAACAAACTTGAAGTCTATGCCAACAATAACAATAAAAGATTAGTTAAGCCCTTTATGTTGGTTGTTTGTAAAGACACAGAGCATGCAACAGTAGTAGAGAATTTTATCAAATCAGATGAATTTAGGAATGGCGAGTATAAATATAAAACAATTACAGTTCATTCAAAAATGCGTGGTTCAGAGAGTGAACAAAACATGAGACTTCTTCTAGATGTTGAAGATATTAATAATCCAATAGAAATTGTAATTCATGTTAACATGCTTAAAGAAGGATGGGATGTAAATAATTTATTTACAATTGTTCCATTAAGAACTGCAACATCAAAAATTCTGAGGGAGCAAATGGTAGGTAGAGGATTACGTCTTCCTTATGGTGAGCGAACAGGTGATAAGGAAATAGATGCTGTAATGTTAACTGCCCATGACAAATTTAATGAAATTTTGTCAGAAGCCCAAAAAGGTGATTCTATTTTCAAGGCTGGGAATGTTATTAAAGTTGAAGAGATTGAAGATGAAAAAATTATATATACTCAGTTAGCATTAGATACAAATAAGGATGAACAACTTGAAAGAGCATTTCAGCATACAAATGTGGATAGAACAACTGAAAATGAAATGCTACTTAATAAAGCAAATAATGCAATTAAAGATGCTGTAAGTAACCATGTACATACCACAAAACGTGTAGAGGAGTCATTAGATGACTTAGGTAAGAAAACTATCGTATCTTCAATTGAGGCCCAGCTAAAAGAAGATGTTGATTTGGGAACTACTTATTATGATAATAAAGATATTTTTAGCGCATGGATTGTAAAAGAAACTGAAGAAACTTATCGAGCTATCGTAAATAAATTTATTCCTATCCCAAGAATAAAGATAACTGATAATGGTGTAGAAGAATATTGTTTTGTTGATTTTGATATTGATTTAAACGATTTTAATCATATTCCAATTGAAAATGATATGTTAATACAAAGTTTAGAAAATCTATCTGATAGAGAACGTATTAAAGGAAACATGATAGATTTTGAAGGATACAATCCTAAGAAAGTGATATTAGAAGAATTAAGGAAGAAACCTGAAATTGACTATGAAAAGAATACTGAACTAATAATTAAATTGATTTCACAAGTGGTTAACTACTACGAGAGCAAATATAGCGAAAATGGTATGCATAATATAGTCATGATGAATAGAAAAGATATCTCAAACAAAATGTACTTACAGATGATGCAGCACTTTTACTGTGAAAATGGATTTCTTGTAGAAGAAGTGGTAGATGTGAACAATGTCAATATTCAACAAGCTCATACTTATAGTGAGCAAAAGAATTTGTATGAAAATTACACAGATAATATACGCTCTATCTTATTCACTGGAATAATAAAAGGTGTGTTTGACTGTGCAAAATTTGATAGTAAACCTGAGCTAATTTTATCAAGAATTCTAGAACGTGATGATTTTGTCAAGAATTGGTTAAGACCTGCAAAGAAAGAGTTTAACATAACCTACAATAATGGAAAACAGTATGAACCAGATTTTGTTGTTGAGACTGATACTAAAGTTTACCTTGTTGAAGTCAAAGGTGAAGACAAATTGAATGAGCCAGATGTCGTTGCAAAAAAGAAGCGTGCAATAAAGTACTGTGAAGTAGTTTCAAACTGGGGGAAGGCAAACGGATATAAACAATGGGAATATCTATTTATTCCATCAATGCAAATACATGAGAATTCGTCATTTAAACAACTTTCAAAACAGTTCGTTGAATTGTAAAGTAAAAAACTTTAACATTTTGTTGAGGTTTTTATTTTGTGATATGTAGAGAAACGAATAGTTTTACTACTTAATTTACTACTTTAGAAGAAGACGCTTTAAGCCTTTATACACCAAATCATAAGTTAGAAGGTATTATTTAAACACCTACATTCCACTTTATACAAGGGGTTGTAGGTGTTTAAGAAGTTTTAATAAATAAATCCAAAATATGGCTAATGTTTATACAAAAAAGGAAGTGTCTGAATTGATTTTATAAAATCAATTCAGACACTTCCTTATTAATACATTTTGTTTAATATATTTTATTTAATTTATCTTTTAAAAATTTTCATTTTTTGACAAATCTTAGTGGTTATATATCCAATCATATAAAAGGCTGCATAAAGTAAAACATAGATATATGCTGAATCATTTAAAAATATATACATTAATATTATATAAGTTATTAAAGATACTACAAGTGATAAAATCAAGTTAGTTTTACTCAATACACAAACTATCCCTTGAATTAAAAAAGCAATTGGAAAAATCAAAACCATACCTATTACAAAAATCCCTTTGGCAGGAATATCTGGTATATTAAATATATCTGTAGCAAAAGTTAAAAACATTAATAACATTATGATTGTAGGAAA
This sequence comes from Clostridioides sp. ZZV14-6150, assembly GCF_020657875.1. NCBI lineage: Bacteria > Bacillati > Bacillota > Clostridia > Peptostreptococcales > Peptostreptococcaceae > Clostridioides > Clostridioides sp. ZZV14-6150. The sequence goes on from NZ_JAGWDA010000002.1 coordinate 463,365, forward strand.
TATAATACTAAAAACATTACTTTTTTTCATGATAAATTTTCCTTATTTGTAATTTTAAATTAGCTATTTAAATGAAACCCAATAAATATAGCTGTTAAATTAATAATTTAATTACTTTGTCGCCTCAATTTCTCCCATCATTCTAACTAAGTCTTGTCCATATTGACCACCAGCCCAATTATTAGAAAGACTTTCAACTGTTTTAGCTTTCCCAAATAAAGATTTTTCATGTCTAGGGTCTACTGGATTTGAAAGTGGATAGCCCTCTTGTCCTGCATATAGACATAAATGTTGAATTTGAGCTAGTATTCCCTCTTCCCAAGTATCAAATCTTGAGTGTGCATTTTTGTCAGTATCAGAACCACCAACAGAAGTCTTAAGTCCACAAGGATTCTTAAATGATGCATCTAATACTCCACCAAAATTACAGAAACCAGTTTCTTTTGCTGATTGAGCTACTGCTAAAACAGGATTTACACCTTCTTGAACAGCTGTATCATATAGTATTGGTATCAATTCTATAAATAAATCATTTGCTTTTTTAGATTTAGCCCATTTTAGACAAGCTTCTAAACTAGCTGTTGGTTCACCTAATATACTTGTCTCATCTTTTATAGGTGAATCCCCTTTTGTAGATGAATCACCATTATTCTGTGCAGCAGAAACACATTTATTATACACACTATCGCTTATTGAACCTAATCTAGTAATCTTATCTGCTCCTGCTAGTATGGATTTATCACTATCTTCTGATACTAATACAATTGGATTATCTTTAGCAATTGTAGAACCTGTAAGAGCATTCACTAAATCATATCCATCACTTAAATAAAATTCTGATGAATCTGGATAAAATTCTTTTATAACTTTTTTATTTGTATCATATCTATCTGAACCACCAAGTCTCTTAGAGTTAGTCTTGTTAACTAAACTAGTACTCATAGAAATACTTCCACCTACAGCATATGATTTTACATTACTTGTTGAAAAAGGAACACTTTTTCCATCTGTAAGTACTATAGGAGCTACATCTCTTACTGAGACAGGTGCAGCACTTATAGTATCAGCCTCTCCTTTATATGCATTAGTTAATATAACTTCATCAACTTTTTTAATGGTACTTACTTCTTTGGCAACACTATAACTAGTCTTTATTCTATCATCTCCACCTAGTCTAGTTACTTGTGCTCCTGTATTTTTCAGCTCAGTTTCTACTGACTTACTTATTGATAACTCTTTACCTATTATGTATATCTTTTTTACATTTTTTAATCTTTGTTTTGTTTCATTTGGTATGTTACTTTTTTGAGCAAGCAAAATTGGAGCATCTACAGCACCAGCAAGACCACTTGCTGAAAGACCATCTGCTATAGAACTATCCATATTTACCACAATGGCTGTATCATAGCTCGTTTTATCTGCTATTAATCCAGCCGTCTCATATATGTTCTTACCTTTAATGGTATCTGATGTTAATGCACTTACATTAGGTGCATTCATTAGAAATATAGCTAATGTTAAACCTAATGCTAAAACTCTTTTAATTGTTCTCATATTCTTCCCCCTTGATATATCAAGCTTAATCCAAAAATGACTATAACATAGTAATACATCTACGCTATAGTCATTTATTATAATTTAATAATTATATGTTTCTTATTATATCATAAATTACAAAAAGTTTCCATAATATTAGATAGATTAGAGAAAAAATTTACATTTTAGTTACAATTTCCCATATTTCAGTTCTAATACATACATATTCGGTAACAATTTGTAATAAAAATTGATAAATACACCTTATATTTATTTTAAAATTATACAATAATGAAATTTATTGCATATAAAAATTTATCATAAATTATATAATACTTTTATTATTGAATAAATATATTATAAAAATTAAAACTTAATTTAAATAAGTAATTTGACAAATTTATTAGGAAATTCTAAGTATAATAAATCAAAAAGAGCCACAAAATCTAGCATTTAAGTGGCTTTCTATTATTCCAATTGATTATATAAAGTGATTTTCTCATTTTAGAAATATAAATAATTATTTTTTCAAAATAACCTAAAAAATAAGCTTCTAATAACTTAAAAATCTGGAATTTAATTTCTTCTATTAATTTCGTCTGTTATTAATGATTTAGAAATATACATTGCTTTTATTATATTTCTAAATCGTTTGTAATTAGTAGTACCCTCTGCAAATTTTGACTGTGCTTTTTCACATTTGTTTATACTTGAAGATACAGGTCGTAGTGCTTCTATTAATTCTTCTTTTGTATATTTATCTATAGTATTTCACCTCAAATTCTAATTTATTATTATATACCTTAATTTACTTCAATATTTTTCATCCTATTATAACATATTTTTAGTGCTATTCTAATATATAATGTGATATATTCTAGTTAATGGTATTTTCGAACTTAATCAAATGTTATTCTATTATAAGGTCATAGTATATATATGAAAATACATAAAAATACTTAACTTTTTTAAGGAGATTTCCAATGAGCAACAAACAAGGTTCTAACATAAAAGATGTAAAAATTAAAAATAAGTTAATAATACTGAAACTACTTTCTACAAATACTCCTATGTCTAGAGTTGATTTAGCTAAATCTACAGGTCTTACTAAAATGACTTTATCAAATCTAGTCACTGAGCTTATTAATGAAAACATGATTAGAGAGATAGAATCATCAACTTTAAATGCACATTCATCAGGTCGTAAACCTATTTTATTAGATATTTCTAATATATCTCCTTGTGTTTGTGGCATTTTAATAAGAAGAAATATTTGTAAGGTAATCATTGCAGATTTAAAAGGTAATATTGTCAAACAACTTTTTGAGACTTACCCTAAATATCTGTCAAATGATGTTTTAAAAGATATAATAAAAAGAATGTTTACTAAAATAATGAAAAATAACAAAAGAGATATAATTGGAATTGGCATTTCTTCAATAGGTCCTGTAGATAATATAAATGGTATAATATTAAATCCTCCAGACTTTGGAAATGTATCAAACCTAAACATAGTAAATTTTATAGGAGAAATATCTGATTTACCTATATTTTTGATAAATGATGCTAATGCAGGTGCTTTGGCTGAAAAAATGTATGGTCTAGGCAAAGATATTCAAAATTATATATATTTACATATAATGAATGGAATTGGAGCTGGTTTAGTATTAGAAAATAAACTTCACACTGGTAATTTAGGTCAAAGTGGTGAAATAGGACATACATCTATTAATTTTAGTGGTCCAGTATGTAGTTGTGGAAATAATGGATGTCTAGACTATTATACAAGTGTGAGTAAGTTAATTAAAAGAATTGAATCATTAAGTCATATTTATCCAGATTCTCCACTAATTAATTGTAAAGATTTTTCTCTAGTCAAGTTAATAGATGAAGCCAATAATAAGGATAATCTAGGGATGTTTTTGCTTGATGAATTTTGTACATATATATCATATGCATTAGTAAATACACTTACCTTAATTGATTGTAGTTCTATAATAATAGGTTATGACTTTAATATCCCTGGTACATTTATAGAAAATACATTATTAAAAAAATTGACTGCTTCAGCAAGTTTTTCTAAATATAAAAAAATAAATGTAAGACATTCAAATTTTGGAGCAAATGCACCATTAATTGGCTCTGTAGCCATAGTAAGCTATAATTTTTTTAATGGTAGTATAAATTTTGATTAAACATGTAAAATATTAAAATATTTAATTAGTTTTGTTGAATATTTTTCCATTTAATATTATTATATCTTATAAGAGCGTTTAAAATTTGGAGGTATAAAAATGATTTCAGCTAAAATGGAAAAATTACTTAATGAACAGATTAACCATGAATTATATTCTGCATATCTTTACCTTTCTATGTCTTCTTACCTTGAAGCAGAAGGACTTAAAGGATTTTCTAATTGGTTTTATGTTCAATATAAAGAAGAAACAGACCATGCTATGTATTTTTACAAATACTTACATAATGTAGGAGGAAAGGTTCAACTTGATGCTATACCAATGCCAGATGCAGACTTCACTTCTGCAATGGATATTCTTGAACGTACATTAGCTCATGAACAAAAGGTTACTGCTTTAATAAACAATCTAGCTGCTGTAGCAAACTCTGAAGCAGACTTTAGAACTTCTCAATTCTTACTTTGGTTTATATCTGAACAAGCAGAAGAAGAGACAACTTGCGAAGACAATATAAAACGTGTTAAACTTGCTGGAGAAGGTGGGTTATTCTTTGTAGACCAAGAATTGGCTACTCGCATATATTCAGCACCAACAAATCCACCTGTAACAATATAAAAATATTAACGTTAAAATTTTTAGTATAATAGATAGGGTGTTTTAATGAAAATCAAGATTGATTCTATTCATTAAAACACCCTTTATGATTTGTCTTATATGTAGTATTTTACTTTTTATACATTGCTATTTTACAATCATATTTAAAACTCTATTTTTAACTTAAAGTATTCTATAATTAAATGTGGGGTGACTGAAAATCACAATCTATAAATTAGTGTAATTTTCAGTCGGTACTTTGATTATGGTTGAATACCAAAACTTGTTAACTATTTATATTTAACTATTAAAGCGTCTACTGCACATACACCTTTTCCCCTAGGATATACAAATACAGGATTTAAATCTATTTCCTTAACCTCATCCTTGTTTTCATAAGCATATTTCCCTAATTTAACCATCATATCTGCAAGAGCATCAACATCGCAAGGTTCGCTGCCTCTGTATCCATTTAAAAGCTTAAATGATTTTAATTTTTTAAGCATCATTATAGCTTCATCATGATTTATAGGTAATGGATATAAAGTAGTATCTTTAAATACTTCTACAAATACTCCACCTAAACCAACTAATAGCATTGGTCCAAATTGGTCATCATTAGTTATACCAATAATTATTTCTACTCCACTTTCAACCATTTCTTGAACCAGTATACCATCAATCTTGGCATTTGGTTTTGCTTCTTTTACATTAATTAAAATCTCATTATATGCACTTACTGCCTCTTCTCTATTATTGATTCCTACTTTGACTCCTCCAACATCAGATTTATGTAATATCTCTGAAGAGTTTATTTTTAATACAACAGGATAGTTGATGTACTTCAAAATTTTATCTAATTCATCAATACTTTTTGCAATACCTTGACCTGGCACTGGTACTCCATATTTCTTCATTTCAATTTTACTATCTAATTCTGATAAGGCTACTACATTGTTTGAGTCTCTTTTCTTAACAGCTTCAAATTCTAAAGTTCTCTTTGAATAATCATAATCTACAAATTTAGCCATTTTATTGAAACAAGTAAATGTAGTTCCAACTGATGACATTATAGGTACTTGACTATTTTCTAATCTAGCCCTATAATTTAGATATCTATTTCCTTCAAGTGTAGGAACTGCAAATACAGGCTTCTTCAATCCTTGTTCTCTAGCTTCACTTACAGCTTGACAAAGAGTCTCATGCATTTCATTTTCTTCATCTCTTATATTTGCACCTATCATAGTAAATCCAACACTATCATCTTTATCAAATGTATGTAATAAACCTACTATCATATCTTTTTCATGAAATAATGCAGTTGTAGCATCCAATGGATTTTTAGGTGTTGCAAATCCTGGAAGATATTTTTTCATCTCTTCTTTAGTTTCAGTGGATATTTCTGCAAGTTCTACACAATTTTCTTCTGCTAAATCTGCACAAATAGTATTTTCTCCCCCTGAGAAGTTTATTGCTGCAAAATTAGAATTTTTAGGCAAATTACCATCTAAAACACTAAAAGCCTGAGCTAAACTCATAAATTGTTCTAAATTCTCTACAGAAATTACTCCATACTTTTCAAAAATACTCTCAAAAGCTTTACTTGAACCAGCTAAGTTTCCTGTATGAGAAGCAGCTGATATAGCTCCTTTTTCTGACCTTCCTGACTTCAAGATTATTACTGGTTTTCTTTTTTGAGCTGCTTTTTTTAGTGCATTTATAAATTTTTGAGGATTTTTTAGCCCCTCAAGATAAATAGCTATTACTGATGCATAATTATCATCTACAAGAAAGTCTACTGCATCTTCTAGTGTAACTATATTTCCATTTCCTGTTGAAAAACCATAAGATATATTAAAATAATCACTTGAAACAATTTCTGCAGTTATAAATCCACTCTGCCCTACAATTCCTATCCCTGGTTTTTTAGTATCCAAATCCCACTTAGAACCACCAGCCCATAGATTAACTTTATCTATGCAGTTTAGTAATCCCATACAGTTTGGACCTAATATTTTCATATCATATGTATTAGATATTTCTATAAGTTGATTTTCTAAATCTACTCCATCTTCTGTTCCTTCTTCTGCAAATCCACTAGCATATACCACTGCTGCCCTTGTTCCTAATTCTCCAGAATCTTTTAACACAGATGGAACTACATTTCTAGGTGTACATACTACCACACAGTCTACAACTTCTGGAACTTCTTGTATTGTCTTATAGCACTTTCTCCCAAATAATTCTTCTCTTTTGGGATTTACATAATATACTCTGTCTGTATTTTTACTTTTTACTATGCTAAGTGCTGCACTTCTACCAAAGCCAAGTTTATCAGTAACTCCTACTATAGCAATACTCTTTGGTCTAATAAGTTTTTCCAAACTCATAAATTCACTCTCCTATATATTTTATAGTTGTGATTTTAAGTGAATTCTATCTCAAGATAAAGCTTCTCTTGGCACTTAAGATTTGTTAAATCTTGAGATGAACCACTTAAGATAAGGGTAATTTATTAAATGGCGTTATTATAGCCTTCCATGAATGCTGCTTCATTTTGAACATTAAATTTGCCTTTTCCTTTTTCCTCAAAGAAATCACACATAGTTTTTATGGCTAATTCTTTCTCAAATAATCCTGTTTTTGCAATCAATGCTCCAAGAACTACTACATTTGCAGCTTTTGGATTGTTTGCCTTTTGAGCTAATTCCTGACAATTTATTTTAACTACATTTACATCTTCTCTTAATGCTATATTTTCATCTATCGCAGACGTATTAATAACTACTGTTCCTCCTTCTTTTACTAAATTTATATAATCTAAGGATGGCTTATTCATCGCTACTAAAACATCTATTTCTTCCATATCAGGTCCACCTATACTCTCATCAGAAAACTTAACCACACTATATGCTTTTCCACCTCTCATAGTTGGACCATATGCTGGCATCCAAGTAACTTGTTTTCCTAATTCAAGTGCTGATTCAGCTACAATTAAACCTAAAGTTAAAACTCCTTGACCACCAAATCCTGCAAATACTAACTCTTTTTCCATAACTATTCACCATCCCTTTGCTTAAATTCGCCAAGAGTATAATATGGCACTATTTCTTCTTCCATCCACTGGATAGATTTTTCTAATGATACACCCCAGTTAGTTGGGCAAGGTGCTAATATTTCAACCAATGAATATCCCTCTCCATTTAATTGAGCTTCTATAGCATTCTTTATATATTTTTTTAGATTAATTATTTCTTTTGGACTATGAACTGAACCTCTTGCTACATAGGCTACATCAAAGTAATTTGCCACCATTTCAGGAACTTTTAATGGACTACCAGTAGTTTTTATATCTCTTCCATTTACACTTGTTGTTGTAACTTGACCTGGCATAGTAGTCCATGACATTTGACCACCAGTCATTGCAAAGTTATTGTTATTTATTACAAATACAGTTATATTATGATTTCTATATGCAGTATTTAATGTTTCAGAAAGACCTATAACATATGCATCTCCATCACCTTGATAAGTCATAACTAACATATCTGTTCGTGCTACTTTAACTCCTATGGCTGTAGATGAAGCTCTACCATGTGCAGTTTGCATCTTATCACCATTCCAGCTAAAATTCATATTACAAACACAGCCAACGCCTAAAGTTAATACATGATTTTTTTCATATCCATTTTCTTCTATCACTTCTGCTATTATACGGTTTACTATTCCATGACCACAACCTGGGCAAAATTTGTTTGGTATTGAAACAATGCTAGGTGTTAATCTATCTGTAGCCATATTAGAACACCTCCTTAATTTCGCCAGATTTTATTTTGCTGTAAGTGTCCATTACTTGTAATGTTTTTGGTATATGATTTCCACTAAATAATCCATAAACAGGTACATTTTCTTTGCATATTTTCTTTGAAGCTAATGCAACATCCTCTACTAACTGACCTGTATCAGTTGACTCTACTGAGATAAATCCTTTTACATCTTTATTTACCTTTTCAAATGCTTTATATGGGAAAGGCCACACTGTTATTGGTCTTATTATTCCAACTTTTTCTCCTTGTTCTCTAAGTCTTCTAACAGCATTCATAGTTGTTCTTGATGGTATACCGAACGCTACAAACACATATTCTGCATCTTCAACTTGATAATCTTCCCATTGTTGTTCATTTTCAGTTATTCTCATACGCTTCTCCATACAAAAAGCTGGTTTTTGGTTATCTGGAACTTTTGCATGGTCTCTATTACTACCATCATAAGTCCAACCTAAGTCTTCTTCTCTTTTCTTAAATTCAGGAAACTCTACTGGTTCCATCATTTGACCTAAAGCTGCTTCTGTCAAAATTTCAACAGGCACTCTATATTTCTCCGCTACATCAAATGAGTTATACATTAAATCTACAGTTTCTTGAATACTATTTGGTGCATAAACTATTAGATGATAATCTCCATTTCCTCCCCCTCTAGTGTCTCTTAGGTAGTCTGTTTGTGCTGAATCTAGTGAACCAAGACCAGGTCCCCATCTTTGTACATTTACAATTACACAAGGATAATGGTTTGCACATAAATATGAGATTCCTTCTTGTTTTAAAGATATTCCTGGCCCTGAAGAACTTGTCATAGACCTCATTCCACTTGCATATGCTCCATATACCATGTATATAGCAGCCATTTCATTTTCAGATTGTATAAAAGTTCTTCCAAGTTCAGACATTCTATGTGATAAAAATTCCATTACCTCGGTTTGTGGTGTGATTGGATATCCTGCATAAAATTCACAACCACCTCTTAGAGCTGCTTCTGCAATGGCGTGGTTTCCCTTCCACATTTTTTTCATATTCTCCCAACTCCTTTTAAGCCTCTTGACTTGCTTCTTCTTTAATTATTTCAAATACATTATCTGGACATACTTGATAACAAATTCCACAAAGTATGCATTTGCTTTCATCAACTTCTACATGAGTATATCCTTCTGTGTTTATATTATCGGATATTTTTAATGCTCCTTTTTTACAAGATATAACGCAATATTCACAGCTTTTACATCTCTCTGCGTTTATTTTTAAACTCATAGTTACACCCCATTTCGTAATATTTCTATCTATTAGCTAATACTTGGTTCTTCTTTAAGATTTAATATTTCTTTTAAAACTGCTACAAATTTCTTGTTTTCTTCCATAGTTCCAATACTTACACGCACATGTGTAGCATTTGGTCTTATTACAAAACCTCTTTGTTTTAAGTCTTCAAATAACTTAGGTATATCTGTTTTCATATCTACATAAAGGAAGTTTGATTGTGAATCTACAACATCAAATCCCATTTTTGTGAACTCTTCTTTGAAATAAGCCATTCCAGCTCTATTTAACTCATATGTTTCCTTTATAAATTCATCATCATCAAGTGCGGCTGTTGCTCCACTTATCGCAACACGATTAGCAGAGAAAGGTTCTTTTACTGTAAATAAAGTTCTTATTATCTCATCTTTAGCAATACCATACCCTACTCTAAGTCCTGCAAGACCATATATTTTAGAGAAAGTTCTTGTCACTATAACATTATAATTTTCTCTTACATATTTAAGACCATCCACATAATTAGGCACTGTTAAAAATTCTATATATGCTTCATCTAATATAGTTATAATATTTTCAGGGACTTTCTTTAAAAATTCTTCCAATTCTTTATCATCTACAATTGTTCCTGTTGGATTATTAGGATTACATATACATATTAATTTTGTTTTATCTGTAATCTTATCTAATATACCTTGTAAATCATACTTATAATCCTCTGTTAAAGGTACTTCTACTGGTATTCCTTCATTTTTAACAGTTGCTGTTCTATAAGATGGGAATGTTGGGTCACAGTATATAACTTCATCTCCTCTATTTATAAATGCTTCACCTATTAGTGTGATAACGTTATCTGCACCATTAGCAACAATGAAATTTTCTGGTTTTAAATCCAATTTTTCAGCCAATTTTCTTCTAAGTTCATTAGCTTCTGGCTCTGGATAAAGTTGACCTTGTTTTAACATTTCAATCATAGCTTCCATTGCTTTTGGTGATGGTCCCAGAGGATTTTCATTTGAAGCTAGTTTTATTATTTCTTTTACACCATATTTTTCTTTTACTTTTTCTATTGGTTCACCTGGAACATATTGATGTAATTCTTTTACTGTATTTCTCAATAATTTTTCTATCATTTTTAAAAGCCCCCCCTGTATATGTATTTTCATTTATATAAACGCTATTGCGTCTACTTACTCTAACAACTAAACTAAGTCATTTACTCAAATTTTTTATTAAGCATTTCTTTGATTTAATTCTTCTCTTATTTGATTTAATTTTTTATCACTTACTGGATATAAGATTGCTATAACAATAGCTATTATTAAAGGTATTGCCATAGAGTAAGAAATCATATTTATAAAACCTGTTTTAACTGCTGCTGTAACTACCATATCAGCTTGATATCCCATTGAATTCATTAAAATTGTTCTTATAGTAGTTGCAAGTAGTACACCTACTTGTATTGCAACTGGATATAGTGACATACTTAGACCTGGTAAATCTTTTCCTGATTTCCAATGTCCATAATCACAAGAACCAGCAAAGAAGTTAAGATTTATTATTGATACTACATTTGAGAAACCTCCACCAATTGCCAGTAGCATAGTTACACCTAAAGTTGTTCTCCCCCAAGGAGTCCATGCAACTAACAAGTGACATAATGCACATATAGAGAAAGAAATTATTGAAGCTAATTTTTGTTCTTTACAAATTCTTATAAACACTGGTGCGAAAAACATAAATCCTACACTTACCAAAGGCATTATTGCTAAAAATACTGCCAAGCCACGTTCATCTTCTATTACATACTTAAAGTAATAAGGAGCTAAAGGTCCTAGCCCTATAGATCTTATGCATATAAGAAACTCTAAACAGAATGCCATCATAAGTGGTACATTAGTAAATAAAGCTTTTAGCATTTCACTTGCTTTAATTTTTGGTTTTTCTTCTTTTTGAAGTACTTCAGCTTCTGCTCCAGACTTTATTATTTCTGTTGAAGAAAACCAAAATACTAGAAGACATCCTACTGCAAAGAATAGATAAGTACCTAAATAACCCATTCCTTCTCCACCTAGTACATCTGCAAATAAAACTAATAATAACGGATATGAAAAACCTACTAAAAATTTTCCAACTTCTTTGAATATATTTGTAGTAGTTGAACCTATAACTCTGTCTCTAGGTGTTTTAGTAACCACAGGGTAAATAGCATAGATTATAGTGAAAACTACTTGTTGAGCACAAGATGCTATTAACAATAATGCTGTCATTAAAGGTAAAAGTAATGTTGGACTTATTTTCATTAATGGAACTATGAAAAATACTCCATATGTTAGTGCTAATGCTGCAGGTGCATACCTAAGCCAAGGATAATATTTTCCTTTTTTAAATGGTTGCTTGTCAAATATAGTCCCTGTTATCGGAGCCACAGCCATTTTTATGAAAGATTGTATTATTTGCATACCACCTGCCATAATTACACCAAGCTTTGCTACATCAGTTAAAAATATGTTTGTTACTGTTGATACAAAGTAGCCTATAAAATTATATGCCAAATTTATAGAACCTGAGTAAGTGTATACTGCTCTCTTTTTAGGGTCTCTCATATCATCTCTAAAGTTTGATATAAGATTTCCTTTTGGTTTGCTTTCTTGACTACTCACATCTACCCCTCCTTAACATAATTTATTCTTTATTTTATTTTTATTCACGTATAATAATTTGAATTTCAAACCCTACTCCATACTTTCTATAATTCGAATCAAATTTTTATATGTGTATAATTTTAATTTAATTATATTCTCAAAATTCATAATTGTCAAACACTTTTTGGATTTATTTTTTTGTTACTTAAATGAACTAAAAAGGCATTTATACTTAATTTAAATATATATTTTTATTAATATATGCATCTAAAGTGGCACTAAAACATATATTTCAAATTATTTCATCAAAATTCTAGTTATTTTAAATCATCATAAATTTATTCAAGAATAATTTTTATGCTATATTTATATACTACAAGTAGATATTAAAAATATTTTTCCGCCTTTTAAATCCCTTTTATTTTTATACATGTACTATTGATTTTAAAATAAAAGCATGTTACAATTACAAAAAAAGAATATATCAAGTAAACGTTTATTATAATCTTTAATTTCAGAATTTTCAATTTTCTTATTTTATCTAACTTTTACATAACATCATATGTTAAATTATTGTAGCTACACTAATCCAAAGCCAGTTAAAATCAATATTGTCTTACTTTTATATAAAATATATTTAAAATATATTTAAAATATATTTTATAAATTTTATTTAAAAAATATTATATAAGGAGAAAAAATTATGTTACTTTTAATTGCTACGTGTGCAGTGTACATATGGATTGGTTTTTATTTTTCTAAAAAAGTTAAAACAGCATCCGATTTCCTAATTGCGGGTAGAAATCTTCCTTTACCCATACTTGCTGCAACTATTGCTGCTACATCTTTTGGGGGAGGATGTTTGGTTGGTGGAGTTCAATGGGGAGCCGAAAGAGGACTATGGGTTGGTATGTACTCTACTATAGGTGCGGCTTTAGCTTGTTTTGTAAATGCATTTTTTGCAGGAAAATTAAGAAGCTTATCCTGTGATATAACACCTGCTGACTATATTGAAACTAGATATGGTCATAGTATATTCTTAAGAGCTTATCAATGTCTTGTAACACCAATATCAATATTAGCTATTATGGGCAGTCAATTAATATCTTTTGGTTCTGTATCTACTGCATTTGGTATTCCTTATGATATAGCTGTAATTGTAGGAGTCATAGTAATCATTATATATACTTATGCATCAGGAATGTGGGGAGTTGCAGTATCAGCATTTATTCAACTAGCTATTTGTGTAGTATTTTTGCCAATAGTGGCTTATATAAGCTTAAAATTAGTTGGCGACAACCCTTTACTTATGTTACAATCAATGGTAAAAGAACCATTCTTCCCAGGAAATAAGTCGCTTAGTGATTTTATGTATACAGTTTTACCATTGGTTTTAGGCTCAATATTTTCTTATGAAAGTTTTTTGAGATACCAATGTGCTGATAATGCTAAAAATGCAGTTAAAAGCAGTGTTATTGCAGGATTTATACTATTATTTCTTGCTTTCCCTATAGGCATAATTGGAGCTATTGGTGGTAGTTTATTTCCAAACATATCATCTGTTCAGGTTTTACCTCAAATGATATCAACAACTCTACCTCCTTTAATTTCGGTATTATTCTTAGCTGCTATATTAGCTGCCATAATGTCTACAGCTGACTCATTAATGACCTCAATGAGTGCCATAATATCGAGAGATATTTATAATAAATTATTGCATCCTAATATAGAGTTTAATGATTTAAAAAATACTCTTAAATACTCTCAAATTGCCTCAGCTTTAACAGCTATAATAGGAGCAGTTATAGCACTCAAGTTTGACAGTTTATTAGAACTATTGTTTTGGCCAGCACCATTATGTACAGGCGTAATATTTGCACCATTTGTCATTGGTCTTTCCTGGAAAGGTGCTACAAAAAAAGGAGCTATCTGTGCTGTTATAGTAAGTGCAATATTAGCATTTTTAAATATGATTGGCATCCTCACTGTCTTTGACAGAATCCTAGTACCTATAATAGGTGGTTCGGTTACGATACTTATAGTTAGCAAATTTTCAAAAAAAGATTGAAAAGAAAGGTATACACAGTAAATATGTCAAAATCAGAAAAAGGTAAGGAAACAAAAGCTAGTATTATAAGTGCTGCTAGAGAATTATTTTTTGAACAAGGTTATCACAAGACAACAACTAGGCAAATTGCAGAAAGAGCCAATATAAATTTAGGCTTAATAAGTTATTATTTCTCAAGTAAAAGTGAAATCGGAGCTATAATATATGAAGATATAAGGAATGAAATGCAATCTTTAATCTATAATTATCATGAAGAAGGTACAATGATGATGTTCTTTCTTGCTATGAATGCTGACCTTTGTTTTCTTTTAAAAAATGAAGCGTATAGAAACTTTTATTTAGATATAGCTTATGAGGAAGCTATTTTAAGCTATCAACGAAGTGTAACTGAAATGGTCATGAAAAGATATGTTAATGAAAAAGAATCTATAGAACATGACGAATTGATACTTTCTTGTATTGGTATACTCGCTATGAAACCAGAGATAATTAGGGTCTATACTTCACATAAATATGATATATCTTCTCAATCTGTAATAAAATATTTTACAAAACAGTTTCTAATTAACCTTGGTCACAGCACTGATTTATGCGAAGATATTTTAGAGGAATTAAGTAAATACTATATAGATATAGTTGATAATTTTACTCCAATAATAACTCGCATAAGAACTTAATAAAATTTTATTGAACTTTTTAGAGACTGAAATTTTGAAATCATAATTGCATTTTAATATTTCAGTCTTTATTACGTTTAAAAATATTTTATAGTGTTTTGCCCTAATGACAATAAAGTACTTATCCAATTACATCTATAAATTTTTTTATCCACAAATCCCATAGACGCCATTCATGACCACCAACACACTCTTCATATACAATATCAACATCTAAAGATTCTGCATATTTTTTAAAGGTTTGGTTATTCTTATATAAAAAATCCCTATCACCACAAAATTGATAAATTTTGGGAATATCTTTATTACTCTCTTTAAGATTCTTAAGTATGTAAAGTAAATCATTCTCACTATTTCTAGCATCTTTTGGTTTTCCAAAGTCATGGAATAGAATATCAGCATTTGTTTCTATTTGCTGATTTTCCAACTCGTGAATCATATCAGGTGAACCAGAAAAACTTGCTACAGCTGAAAATTCATTTGGTTTTGAAAGTGCTAATTTTAAAGCCCCATATCCTCCCATAGACATCCCAGCTACAAAATTATCTTCTCTCTTATCTGATAAAGGAAATATAGCTCTAACAAATTTAGGTAGCTCTTCACTTACAAAGGTGAAATATTTATGTCCATACACCATATCTGTGTAAAAACTAGTTTCTACTCTTGGTATTACTAAAGCTATATTTTTACTTTTGGCATAATGTTCTACATTAGTGTATCTAATCCATGAACTTTGGTCATCTTCCAGCCCATGAAATAAGTACAAAGTTTTAAACTTACCTTCAAAATCATATATTTCTTTACCAGTAAAAAGTTCTTTTCCATTTGCTACAGGTAAAACTACGATTATATCAGTTTCTCCTCCTGTATATTTTGATTTAAATTTACATTCTATAAATGCCACAAAAAACACCTCTTCTATAATGAATTTATTATCTAAAAAGCACCAAGATTTTAGCTGTCTCAGTGCTTTAAATATTTTATTAATTTATATATTTTTAACTACATATAATCAGAAGTATCTGTTGGTAACCCCTTTTTATCTAATTTACCCTCAATAACATCTTTAATTATAGAATAAATTACTGCAAATAGAGGAACTCCTATTACCATTCCAACAAAGCCTAATAATTTACCTGCAACCAACAATGAGAATAAAATCCAAAATGCAGATATCCCAATTGAGTCTCCAAGTATTTTAGGTCCTATAATATTTCCATCTATTTGTTGTATTATTAATATAATTAACAATAACCATAGTGCTTGTATTGGAGAAACAAACATTACTATTATTGTAGATGGTATTGCTCCAAACAGTGGTCCAAAGAATGGAATAATATTTGTAATACCAATTATTACTGATATTAATAATGCATATGGCATTTTTACTACTGTAAGTATTACAAATGTCAAAATACCTATAATAAATGAATCTAATATCTTACCACCTAAAAATCTACCAAATGTATAGTTACTTCTGTGAGTTAATTCTAGAATTTTAGCAGCTTGTGTTTCTGTAAAAAGTGCATAAGTTATTTTTTTACTTAATCCATAGAATTTTTCTTTATCAATTAGTAAATATACTGAAACAATCAATCCTAGTACAATATTCCATATGCTAGAAGCTATATTCTTCAACATGTTTCCTAATATTGGTATTAAGTCTGTTACAAATTTTATAATGTATGTGACAAATTCATTCCATTTATCTACTGCTAAATTAAAGTATTGTTCATCAAGATTTAAATCAGTCATTAATTTATCAAGAAGCTTAGTTGCGTTGTTTACATACATAGGTATATCATTTGCTAATCCAACAATACTCTCAATTACTTGAGGTAATACGAATTGCATAAATAAGTAGAGTATCAATGCAGCTGTTGCATATGTTAATAAAAGGCCCAATCCTCTTTTTGATTTTTGTTTTAGTTTTTTTAATTTTTCACTTTTGATAAAAAGCCTTTCTTCATAAAATTTCAGAATAAAATTCAGAAGATATGCAATAGCAAACCCTATTATAAATGGCTGTAATGTTGTAAACATAATATCTAAATTGTTAGAGAATACATCAATTTGTGATGATACAAGATAGAATATAATACTACAAGCAGCTATTATAAACGTATAAATTGCTATTGTCGTGTACTTTGTATTCCAATTAATTTTCATTTGTTCCTCCTTATTTCTATATAATTAAATTTTATCACAAAATTACTACTTTTATAACAAATATGCCAAATTAAAATTTTTAATTTGATAAAATATAATCAAAATATATATTTTTAATTTGATTTGTATTTTTTCTACAATATAGTTTACATCATTTTTTTAAGAATTTTAATTAATTTATCATTATATGGTGCATATCTAATAGGAATATCTAAATTTAATTTTTTTAATACACTTTTATAATGAGTAAATGTATCAAATCCTGCTTTACCATGATATGAGCCCATACCACTTTCACCAACACCCCCAAATGGTAAGTAATTAGTAGCTATATGGATAACTGTATCATTTACACAACATCCTCCTGCTGGAATCATTTCTAAAACTTTATTTTCCAGATACTTATTTTTTGTAAATATATAAAGAGCTAGTGGATTTGGTCTTTGTATAACTTCTTGTATAGCTTCTTCTAAGTTTTTATATGTCAAAACAGGAAATACTGGTCCAAATATTTCCTCCTTCATTATATCATCATCCCAACTAACATCACCTATTATAGTTGGGTCTATTTTTAATGTATGGTTATTATAATTACCACCATATACTACCTTTTCCATATCAATAAGGGATATTATACGTTTAAAATGTTTTTCATTTATGATTTTAGGAAATTGTTCATTATCACATGGATTCTCTCCAAAATACTGTTCAATATAATATTTTATTTTCTCTATTAACTCATCTTTTTTATTCTCATGTACTAAAATATAATCTGGAGCTACACAAGTTTGTCCTGCATTTATTAGTTTTCCCCATGTCAATCTTTTTGCAGTAAGATTTATATCTGCATCTTCTAATATAATACAAGGGCTTTTTCCTCCTAGCTCTAAAGTTATAGGAGTTAAATGCTTTGATGCTGCTTTCATAACTACTTTACCTACAGCAGTACTTCCTGTAAAAAATATATAATCGAATTTTTCTAAAAGTACTTTTTCGCTTTCTTCTTGGTCACCTTGAACTACTGCAATATATTCTTTTGAAAATATACTTTCAAGTATATCTTTAATTATATGTGAAGTTGATACAGAGTACTCAGAAAGTTTTATTATTGCACAATTTCCTGCTGCTAATGACCAAACTAATGGTATAAGAGCTAATTGAAATGGATAATTCCAAGGTGACATTATAAGTGTGACACCATAAGGTTGAGGAATAATCTTAGATATAGATGGAAAATTGACCATACTTGAACGAACTCTTTTCGTTTTGCTCCATTTTTTTATATTTTTTATAGCAAAATTCAACTCACTATATAAAATACCTACTTCTGTCATAAATCCTTCAAAATTTGATTTATTTAAATCCTGTTTTAATGCCACAAGTATTTTATCTTCATTTTGTAATATAGCTGACTTTAGCCTTTTTAACTGTTCTAAACGAAATGATACATCTCTTGTTTTACCTGTATTATAGTATTCCCTTTGCATCATTACTAGCTTATTTATATCCACTATTTAAAACCCCCTCTTTAAGAATTTAGACTACTCTATTTTTAAAACAAATTGTTTAAATTTCTATTAATATCATTTTTATACAATAATAAATTCTTATCAATATAACATAAATTTACAAATAAAAAAAGCCCCCCCTTTTAGATACAGGAGAACTAATAAAGAAATTGTATTTTTAAGAATTAACTACTCTATAAACTACAATATAGTTATAAATTTGTGTTTTGAAGTTTATCCACATAATCAAGTATTGGATTTAGATACTTTTTATCACACCAATCAAAATCTTCTCCCAATAATAAAGGAGCTTCTATTGGATTAAAACCCTGATGTTGTTTTTTAGCTATTGACTTTTTAAGAAAACTACAAAGAGTAGTATCAAGCCATGACATTTTTGTTTCATCCCATTCACCACGACAATAAAAACAAGGAATATTATTCAACTTATCCTTAAAATTAACTTCTTTCAATTTTCTTATCACTGAATCATCATATGGAGATGCTCCTACACCAAAAACAATTAGATTTTTACCTGCTAATTTCTCATAATGCTTTTTAAAAAAAGAAATTCCTGCTATATTGCAAGCATAAAGACCTCCTCCTAAAATAATTGTATTGTAATCTATAATCTTTTCTAGATTAATATCCTTAATTTCAAAAATATCACAAGCTAATGATTCTGAAAGCCATTTAGCATATTTTTTTGTTGAACCATACTTACTTTTATAAATTATCACTGTATTTTTCATGTCAATTATCTCCTTAATATTGATAGTAGCTATAATCAGTAACTAGTTACCTTATATTATATTAATTAATTACTTTTATGTCAATAATCTTATTTTTTATTATATATAATAAAGCGGTATAGCTTAGATAGCTATACCGCTTTATACAAATTATAATTTATAATAATTTTACAACTTAACTCTAAATTAACTGCTTTAAGTAAATTCTAGATTACAATACCTTTTACAAAGTTTATTCTAAAACATACTTTTTATACTTGTTATATTCTATATTACTACATTCTACATCTAAAAGAGTTCCCTCTTCCATATATTCTGTATTTATGACACTTGTATTATTATTAAAATAAGAAGCTACATGCCCTTCACTGTACGGAATCAAAAGCTTACATCTTACATAATCTTTAAATATACTATCACAAATACATTTTATCATTTTGTCTATATTTATATTTTTTTTGGCTGAAACAAATATCCCTTCCTTGCCTATATCATCTACAATATCATTTAATAATTCTTCCTGAACTAAATCAATTTTATTGTAAACATTTATTATAGGGATATCATTTGCACCAATTTGCTTTAAAGTATCTTCTGTTACTTTAATATGATTTTTATAGCTTGGATTTGAAACATCAATAACATGTAATAACACATCTGCTTCGCATGCTTCTTCTAATGTTGACCTAAATGCTTTTACTAAATCATGTGGTAGATTACTTACAAATCCAACTGTATCAGACAATAAAAATTCTTTATTATCTGGAAGAACTATGTTTCTAATAGAAGTTTCTAATGTCGCAAATAGCATGTTTTTTTCAAATACTTTCTTTTCTTCAGAGTTTTTAAATATATCAACTAATTCATTCATTATTGAAGATTTTCCAGCATTTGTATATCCAACTAAAGCTACATTTGGAAGATTCGATTTTTTTCTCATATTTCTTTGAGTTTCTCGTTGGAATTTTAAATCATCTAATTCCCTGTTTAGAGAAGTTATCTTTTCTTCTATTCTTCTACGATCAAGCTCTAATTTCTTTTCACCAGAACCTCTATTTTTAGTACCTACTCCACCACTTTGACGCCCTAAATTTTCATTTGAGCCTATAAGTCTTGGTAACATATATCTTAAGCTTGCTACTTCCACTTGAAGCTTGGCTTCTCTAGTTTTTGCCCTTTGTGCAAATATATCAAGTATTAATGCTGTTCTATCTATAATTTCACAGTTAAATTTTTCTTCAAGGTTTTTAAGCTGTGATGTAGAAAGCTCATTATAAAATACAACTATATCCGCTTTTTCTTGCTCTATTAAATTTAATAATTCTTCAACTTTACCTGTACCAATATAATATGCTCTATTAACCTGCTTTGCATTTTGAGTTATACTTCCTACAACATCAATATTACATGCTAAACATAAGTTTTCAAGCTCAATCACTAGTTCATTAAAATCCTCAGATTTATTATTTATATTTAGTCCTACTATTATTCCTTTTTTTGCCATATCCATATTCTCCTTATATACTATTTTTTATTTAATATATAGCACGAGATTATGGCTCTATAATTAAATTCGTTAAGAATTTGCTTGTTTAATTTTATCCTTAAATTATACTTCTAATTTAATATTATAATAACCATAATCGTGCGTTATTTTCTTAATCTTATATAAAAAATCACTTTAAAACACCTCTCCTCAATTATATTATGTAGTTTTTTGAATAAAAAAACTCCTTATAAATCTAAGTAATACAAAACAAGCTACTTACATTATAAGAAGGATTAAAATTCTAAATATATATTAAAAATATGCCAATCTAGTTGACTAATATGTGATTATTATATTATATTTAACCCAATTCTTAAATTTAAGTAGTTTTTTACACAACTAATAAAAGTAACTAAAATACACAACTTTACATAATTGTTAACTATTAAAATTAAATTTTATTATTAATAAAATTTAAAGAATACGATTAAATATACATTTTGATAATCACCTCCAACATTTTCCTTACTATATATTATAACAAAATACATACTTTGTAAATACATAAAAAATAGATAAGATTATATCTTACAAAATATAATCTTATCTACCTAGTTTATTCTATATTTATCTCATAACGATACTAATATTTTAAAGTAAATTCTTACTACATTGCTTCGTCTTCTTCAAATTGAGAATTGTAAAGATTAGCATAGAATCCACCTTTCTTTAGAAGTTCCTCATGGTTTCCTTGTTCAACTATATCTCCTTCATTCATAACAAGAATCATATCAGCATCACGTATAGTTGATAATCTATGTGCTATAACAAAGCTTGTTCTACCTTCCATAAGATTATCCATAGCTTTTTGAATTAATACTTCTGTTCTAGTATCAACAGAACTTGTAGCTTCATCCAATATTAAGATTTTAGGGTCTGCTAAAATGGCACGAGCTATAGTCAATAATTGTTTTTGACCTTGAGAAACATTACTTGCTTCTTCATTTAATTTCATGTTGTATCCATCTGGCAATGTTTTGATAAATCTATGAACATGTGCAGATTTAGCTGCTTCTATAACTTCTTCATCTGTAGCATTTAGTTTACCATATCTTATGTTTTCCATAATCGAGCCACTAAATAACCATGTATCTTGAAGAACCATACCAAACATTTCTCTAAGCTCACTACGATTGAAATCTTTAATATTATGACCATCAATTAGTATTGAACCACTATTAACATCATAAAATCTCATTAAAAGCTTAACTATAGTAGTTTTACCTGCTCCTGTAGGTCCAACAATAGCAACTTTTTGACCAGGTTTAACATTTACTGAGAAATCATTTATTATAGTCTTATTTGAATTATATCCAAAATTGACATTTTCAAAATCAATCTTACCTTCTAAACCATCTATTGAAACTGCATTTTCAACAACTTGGTCTTCTTCTTCCTCTTCTAAAAACTCAAATACTCTTTCAGAAGCTGCTGCTGTTGACTGTAGTAAGTTAGCAACCTGTGCAATCTGAGTCATTGGTTGTGTAAAGTTTCTTACATATTGTATAAATGACTGTATATCTCCAACCTCAATTGTCTTCTTGATTGCAAGCCAACCTCCTAAGATTGATACCATTACATACCCTAAGTTTCCAATAAACATCATAAGTGGTTGCATTATCCCTGACAAAAATTGAGATTTCCATGCTGAATTATACAAACTATCATTTAATTTATCAAATTCATTAATTGCTTCTTCTTCACGATTAAATGCTTTTACTATTGTTTGACCACTATAAGTTTCCTCAACTTGCCCATTTACATTCCCTAAATATTCTTGTTGAGATCTAAAGTATTTTTGTGATTTCTTTACTATTCTTGAAATTACAAACATTGATATTGGTAATATTAAAATTGCCACTAATGTCATAATACCACTTATAGATAGCATCATTATCAAAACACCTATCATAGTTGTTACTGATGTTATAAGTTGTGTCATACTTTGATTTAAACTTTGATTTAGAGTATCTATATCATTTGTAATTCTTGATAGTATTTCACCATGTGTTTTAGTGTCAAAATACTTCATTGGCAATCTATCTAGTTTTACTGAAATCTCTTGTCTTAAATTATAGGATACTTTTTGAGAAATTCCACTCATTATGAATCCTTGTATAAAAGAGAATAGTGCACTTACCAAGTAAAGGCAAAGTAATAATGCTAAAATTTTTCCAATTGCATCAAAATCTATACCTACATTGCCTCCAGAAACTTTGCTCACTAATCCTTCAAATATCTTTGTAGTTGCCTTACCTAAAATTTTTGGACCTACTATAGAAAACGATGCACTACCAATAGCAAATACAATTACCAAAATTATTGATATTTTAAATTTAGATAAGTATGCAATTAGTTTTCGCATGGTCCCTTTAAAGTCATTTGCTTTTTGTCCTGCTCCTATAGATTTTCCCATAGGACCTTTTCCCATTCTACTCATTAGCTAGCTCCTCCTTTGAAAGTTGTGATAAAGCTATTTGCTCATAAACTTCGCAATTTTTTAGAAGCTCTTTATGTGTTCCTATTCCAACTATTTTTCCTTCATTTAAAACAACTATTTGTTCTGCATGCAAGATGGTACTAATTCTTTGTGCAACTATTAATACTGTACTCTCAGCAGTTTGTGATTTTAAAGCTTTACGAAGAGCTGCATCAGTTTTTAAGTCAAGAGCCGAAAAACTATCATCAAATATATAAACTTCTGGATTTTTTGCTATTGCTCTTGCAATAGAAAGTCTTTGTTTTTGACCTCCAGAGACATTTGTTCCACCTTGAGAAATTTCAGTTTTAAAAGCTTCTGGTTTAGAATCAATGAATTCTGTAGCTTGAGCTATTTCAGCTGCAGCTCTCATTTCTTCATTTGTTGCGTCTTTTCTACCATATTTCAAGTTGGATTCTATAGTACCAGAGAACAATACTCCTTTTTGAGGTACATATCCAATTTTTTCTCTTAAATCATGTTGAGAAACATTTTTTATATTAACTCCACCAAATAATATTTCCCCCTCAGTAACATCAAAGAAACGAGGAATTAAATTTATAAGAGTAGACTTCCCACTACCAGTGCTTCCTATAAATGCAGTTGTTTCTCCTGGTTTTGCTGTAAAGGATATATCTGTCAATATAGCTTCTTCTGCATCTGGATACATGAATGAAACATTTTTGAATTCAACAAGACCTTTTTTATCTTCTTTAAATTCTTGTACTTTTGATTTTTCTGGGTCTTTGATACTTATATCTGATACCAATACTTCATCTATACGTGTAGCTGAAACAGACGCTCTTGGAAGCATAATAGATATCATTGATATCATCAAGAATGACATTATTATCTGCATTGTGTATTGTATAAATGCCATCATATCTCCAACTTGCATTGCTCCAGAATCAACACTATATGCACCTCTCCAAACTATAAGAACTGTAATAAGGTTCATTATAAGCATCATAGCAGGCATCATACATGTCATAACTCTATTTACAAAAAGATTTGTTTTAGTTAAATTTTTATTTGCTTCATCAAATCTTTTTTCTTCATGTTTTTCAGTACTAAAAGCTCTGATAACTGGAATACCTGTAATTATTTCACGGCTTACTAAGTTTAACTTATCAACAAGCTTTTGAACCAATTTAAACTTAGGCATAACAACTGAGAATAATACAATTATTAAAGATAAAATAGCTACTACTGCAACTGCTATAATCCAAGCCATTGAAGTATTAGTATTTAAAACTTTTATTATTCCTCCTATAGCCATTATTGGAGCATAAAAAACTATTCTAAGTAGCATAACCATCAACATTTGTATCTGTTGAATATCATTTGTACTACGAGTGATTAGTGATGCTGTAGAAAACTCATTCATTTCACTATTTGAAAATGACATAACTTTTCTAAAAACTCCACTTCTTAAATTTCTTCCTACACTTGCTGCTACTCTTGCTGCTAAAAATCCAACTGTAATTGTAGCTACCATACTAATCATAGCTATCCCAAGCATTTTTGCACCAGTAAGTAAGATATAATTATTTTGCATATTTTCTGTATCAATACCTATTTTTTCATATTCTGCTTTTACATATGATACTGAACTTTGTGTTATCATACTTTCTGGCATACTTTCAAAGCTTTTGCTCATCTCTTTAGTTAATTTGTCTAGTTGTTCTATTGGCATCATTGATAACACTTTAAATATATCAACTTCTTCACCTTGAGTCCCTTGTGTAGGAAGTTGACTCATTATCTGAGATTTCATTGCTTTTACTTCTTTACTATCTCCTTCAAGACCTGATACAATTAAAATAGATTTACCAAAAATACTATTTAACTCATCTATAGTATCTTTGTCTTTAGTATTTAACTCATAAAGAGATTCGTCTTTTAAATTTGGATACTTATCTTTATACTTGCTGTAATCTTCCTTATTCAGTAAAGTGTAATTATCTAATACTTTATCCTTATTATCTTTATCCATAAATAAAGTAATCTTATCTAGTTCACTTTTTCTAATTATAGATGGAACAGAGTTTTCTACTCCACCTTGCTGTATACCTATATTTACTATATTAGATGTATATTTTGGTAAAGAAAGGTCACATACTGCTTGAACCACCAATAAGCATACTATTACTACTATTGATAAGGCTGACTTCTTTAAATATTTAATTAATTTAAACATACACTTCTTCCCCTCTGTAATATTAATTAGTCTAATAGCATTAAATTGAAAAACATTGTTTTAAACCTTAAAAATATTTTTCATGCTCATGTTTATGACATCCTGCTTTCAAATTGTCTCTAACTTGCATTAGGAGTCTTCTAAGTACTATCTTTTCTTCTTCACTAAACCCTAAGAAGAATTCTCTTTCTAATTCTTTGTTAAATTCCTCTACTTTGTTACATACTTCTAGACCTTTATCTGTTAAAAAAATCCTAGAAATTCTTTGGTCCTTTTCATCTTGTTTTCTTTCTACAAACCCAGCTTTTTCCATTCTCTTTACCATAACTGTAGTTGTAGATGCTTTTACTTTTCTTTTATCTGCTAATTCTTTTTGACTTTGGCCATTTTTCATCTTAAGAGAAAATAGTATTTGTGGCTGACCATGGTACAAACCTAATTTATCAAAATAAAAATGAGTTCTTATAAAATATATTCGCATCAATTGCAAAAAAACATCATTTAATTTTTCTTCAGAATTACTATTCATACTTACCCTCCTTATTTTTATATTACTTAGTCGGCTAATGATTATTTTACTATAACATATGCATTTTTTCAATATATTTATAAAAAATTCATATAAATTTCATTTATTAAATATTTTTTTATTAATTGATTATGATTTTAATAAATAATAGTAAGTTTTTTAATTAGCTAACTACTTATATTTTTCATTAAAAACCTTAAGATAAACCTTTTCATAAATTTATCAATAAAAAAAGTTGTCTCAAAATAAAATAAATTTTGAAACAACTTCTTATTTAATAATATATTACTTATATATTATAACAGTATATTATTTATCCTCATATCCATTTACAACAACATCTATTTTTCCAGTTTCTGGTGATATAATCAAACCATGCACAATAATTCCTTCTGGAATTAAAGGATGATTTTTTATTAAATTAATACTATCTTTTACAGAATCTTCTGCTGAATCAAATCCATGTAACCATTGTTTTGTATCAATTCCGGCACTACGAAGTGTAAGTATTACGTCATTTGATATTCCTCTATCTAAGATTTTATTTAGTAATTTATCCGTATCCACATTGCACATACCACATCCATGGTGTCCTACAACCATAACTTCATCCACATCAAATTCATAAATTGCAACTAAAATACTTCTCATAATACTTCCAAATGGATGCATTATAGTAGCACCTGCATTTTTTATTAGTTTAACATCTCCATTTTTAAGATTCATAGCTTTAGGTAAAAGTTCAGTTAATCTTGTATCCATACAAGATAAGACTACTATTTTTTTATTTGGATGTTTTGATGTTGCATACTGTTCATATTCTTTATTTTCCACAAATGATTTATTATACTCTAATATCTCTTCAAGTTTTCGCATATGTAATCTCACTCTCTATAAAAATTTTTTATATTATTATATCACTATTGGACTACAATATATACATATATAATTTAATTTATATTTATCAATTATTTTTATAAAATTATTATTTTTCCATAATTTCACATATTAGTTATATTAATAATATTACCTACTAAATCTACAAAATCATATTTTATAGTACATCATAAACCTTCATCATATATAATCAATACTTTTAAATTAATTAATACTTTTATGTAATATGTATAGTATTGAATTTAGTTCTTCAACTGATATTTGCCCTGGTGCAGAAACCTTTTTAGCTGCTCCAAAAGTCAATGAAGAGCCAAATATTTCTCCACACAAACGACTTATAACTCCCATTCCTGCCATAGACATAGTTATTATTGGTCTATCTGCATAAACTTGAACCATTTCATTTGTAGCTGTAAGCAACACTAGAACATCTCTTTCATTTTGTGGCATAACAGCTATTTTAGGTAAGTCTGCTCCTAGTTTTTGCATTTTGCATAAACGACATATAATTTCTTCTTTTTTGGGAGTTTTATTAAAATCATGATTTGACATGACTACTTTTACTTCTTTTTTATGAGCAAACTCGACTATTTCATTTACAATTTCATCTCCCATAAATAGCTCTACATCTATTAAGTCTATTAATCCTGTATTAGAAATTTCCTTATTTAAAATAGTATAATAATCTTTTGATATTAATTTTTTTCCACCTTCTTTTATACTTCTAAATGTAAATAATAGAGGTATATCTGGCATATATTTTCTTAATTCGTTAAGAACCTCTTTAACTTGTTGAATATTTTCTACATTCTTAAAGAAATCAACACGCCATTCTACAACATCCAAACAAATTCCCTTTAAGTCATTAACTTCTTCAATAATTTCTTCTTTAGTTTTTCCAACTATTGGTACACAGATTTTAGGTATACCTTCTCCTATTCTAATATTTTTTACTTGTACTATATTTTTCATATTTCTCCTCCACAAATATAGAAGTTTTATCAGATTTTATATTCATTTTATTTCACAGTATTATTATATCGTAAAAATACTATAAGTCATAACAATACTAATTCTACAGTAATATTTCATTTTATCCTTAAAGTAACAATTCTTATAGTATGTAAATCATTTAATCACATGTATTTTTGCTATATCTATATTTTAAAAGTTTGTATTACTCAACTTATAGTAATTTCAAATCCATTAATATATTTAAATTTTTAAGTGTTTAAAAAATTCAGTACTATATATTTTTTTATAATCTATATAACCATAAAGGTTAAATATACTTACATTTAATTTTTTTACACTCTTTCTTGTAATTTCATTATATTATTTAAGTATTATTAATATAATGCATATTATTCTTAATATTAATAGAATTAATCTATGAATTATGGTATAATATGGTATAATTATGTAGAAATAACTCGAATTTCATTACTTATGAAGGGATTGAATATCAATGAACCTAAATCATTTGCATTACTTTAGAGTTTTAGCCAAAGTTGAACACTATACAAAAGCAGCTACACAATTGTCTATAACTCAACCAAGCTTAAGTCATGCTATATCTGCTCTTGAAAAAGAGCTGGGAACCTTTTTATTTGAAAAACAAGGTAGAAATGTTCGTTTGACTAAATATGGTAAGTTTTTTTTAACTTATGTTGATAAAGCATTGGGTGAATTAGAAAGAGGAGAAAAAAAGCTTAGAGAATATACCAGTATATCAAAAGGTGTTATAGACTTAGGATTTATTTATACATTGGGAGCTTACTTCATTCCAGATATACTTGGTAAGTTTTTAGAAAAAGAGTTAAATAAAAATATTTCATTTTCATTTGGCCAAGGTACCACTAAAAAGATTATCCAGGGTTTAAAAGATGAAAAGTTTGATTTAGCATTTTGCTCTTTTGTTCCAAATGAACCCAACATAGATTTTACATCTATACTTCAGGAGGAATTGGTTGTAATAGTACCATATAGCCACCCTCTGGCCTCAAATGATAGTGTAGACTTAAAAGATACAAAGGATTACCCTTTTATATTCTTTAGTGAAGATAGTGGAGTTAGACCAATTATTGATAATCTCTTTGAAAAAGTTGATGTAAAGCCACAAATTATATGTGAAACAGAAGAAGATACAGCTGTTGCAGGTTTAGTTTCTATTAACTACGGTATAGCAGTCGTTCCCAATATTTTTGCTCTTAAATATTTTAATGTAAAGGTTTTATCAATAACAAATCCTATACATGAAAGATACATATATTTAGCTACAATGAAAAATAAATATTTAACTCCTGCTGTTAATAGTTTTAAAAACTTTATTATTAATTATAGTAAAAACAATAATCTAATTGATAAAATGGAATAAAAATACGTTAAAAAGGGATTGTTTCAAAGTAAATACTCTGTACAATCCCAGATATATTTTAAAATTTATTAAAGTTTATTAGAAATAATCTGAGAAATATGGATTTTCACGTTCAATAAGATTTTCTAATAAATCTGCTACTTCTTTATCACAAATAATTCTTTTTATTCTATGAAGATAAGTTGGTCTTTTGTAACTAAGCAACATAGTTGTAAGTGTTTGTATGTCAAGTTTCAAGTCATACTTATCACCACCATCAATTAACATACCTTTCCCCTCTTTAGAAACATTTAATGTAAACACTCCTGTATTCCAATCTAATAAAGGGTCTTCTAATTGAAAGACTAACTTTACTTCATTTTCCTGTTCTTTAAATGGATACTGGTTTATAAATTGTTCTATATCAACAATTCTACCCATAAAGTATGGTTTTATATTTTCTTCTATATCTCCATCTTCAAGTAAAAATGCCAATGGTTCATCTGTATATGTATTCCCAACCACTTTATTTATCATTGAAAAGTGAGCACTTATAAAATTCCATAATCCTGTACGTGCCTCTTCTTCTACAAATACCATTTCTTTAATATAGAATATTTCATCAGAAATCCAATATAACACATAACCTTGTGCTTCATGGTTTTTATCATAATAAATTGCACATGTTAAGTCATCTAAATCCCAACGCCAGTATTCTTCCCATGCTAACTCACTTCTAATCATAGACGCATGGCTCTTTTTAGAAAAGCGTTCATAAACATTTCTGACATCTTCGTGTTCTATACTTACACGCTCAACTTCTCCTGATACCACTTTAGGTTTTGGTAACTGAGTATCTTTAATTTCAAAAGATATCTTATCTGATATTATTTCCCATCCCTTACGACGATAATATGGAATTGAGTATGGAAATAAATAAGATATAGATTGTTTTCTTTCTCTCATATCTGTTAATGCTTGTCGCATCAATTTATCCATAAGACCTAAATTAGAATATTCTGGATATGTTCCAACACCAGTAAGACCACCCATATCGTATTCTTGACCAAATATATTGATTTTAAATGGATAAACAGCTATTTGAGATACTAATTTATCCTCATCAAACCAACCAAATACATCTGCTTGTCTTAATACAGGTAGTTTAGCAAGGGTTATTTCTCTTTCCTCCCAACCTACTTGTTGTAAATCATGGTTTGTCACTTGAAATACATAACGTAACAATTGATTGAATTGTTGTAAATGCTTAGTTTCTACTTTCTTCATTTCGAGTCTCTCTAGTCGACTCATAATAAAACCTCCTAAAAATAAATACATATAAATACTATCTATTTATATAATATAGATAATAAATTTACATAAATACTACATAAATATTTATATAAGCATAATTCTATCATACCCAATATATTCTAGTCAAATCACTATTGAAAATTAAAGTTTAATTCAATAATAACGTTATTTAACTTAATAAAAAATACTTTCTATTTAGTATATCTTAAATACTTGTAATTTTTTATCACTTTGATATAATCAAATAAATAGACAATTATCATAAAATACGACTTAGTTAAAAATATTTTATTGAAAATAAAATAATAAACTATAAATAAGTAATATGTAAGGAGTGATTCTATGAAGAGATGTATTGTAATAATGGGATAGTCAGGAAAATAACATAATATAAAGGAGAGATTTAAACATGACTATTCCAAATTCAGATAAAATATATCCAAGAAGTAACGATTATCAAACTGTATATCTTAAAAATGTGATTACAAGAGACAATATAAAAGTTGGAGATTATACAATATATAACGACTTTTATAATGACCCAAGAGATTTTGAAAAAAATAATGTACTATATCAGTATCCTATAAACAATGACAAATTAATAATCGGAAAATTTTGTTCAATTGCATGTAAAGCAAAGTTTCTAATGACTAGTGGAAACCACACAATGAAATCACTCTCTACTTATACATTTCCAATCTTTTATGAAGACTGGGGTTTAGACATAAATCATATAACAGATGCTTGGTACAATAAGGGTGATATTGTAATTGGAAATGATGTATGGATAGGCTATGATGCTGTAATTATGTCAGGTGTAAAAATTGGTGATGGTGCAATTATTGGAACAGGAGCTGTAGTTACTAATGATGTCCCTCCATATTCTATTGTTGGTGGAATACCTGCAAAAATTATAAAGAAAAGATTTAACGATGATATAATTTCAAAATTATTAAAAATTAAGTGGTGGGATTGGTCATATGAAAAAATCCAATCAAATATTCAACATATTCAATCAGGAGCTATTGATAAATTAGTTTAATATTTTATGACTAATTTATCTTAAAACGAGATTTAAGGGAAATCTTTTTAGGAATTCCCTTAAATCTACTATATTACCAATAGTACTCTTTGATATAGTTAAAATTAAAAATAGTACTAAAGTTATAAAACAAAGATGAATTAACTTTTCTAAGATTACTTTATTTTTATTATTTATTCTCTACAAAAGATTTGACTTTTCTAAAATTGTCTTTTTTATCTATTATCATAGAAGATTTAACTTTTCTAAAGTTGTTATTATATTTCTTCCTTCTCTAACTCCATCTATTATTCTTCTAGCTATTTTACTATCTCCTATATTTATAACTTCCACATTTTTAGCTTCAAAATGTTTCTTTAAATCATTCAAAATTGGATTATTAGATTTCATTCCTAAACATATAAATCCATAATCAAAATCTAGCAATAACTCTTCTTTATCCTTCTTAACTTTAAAATTATCATCCTCAACTTCCAATAATGCTGTATTTGTATAAACATCAACATTGTAATCTTTTAACATCTTCATCATTGTAACCTTTGTTATAGGGTCTAAATCTTTTCCTACCACTGGTAACATCTCAACTATAGAAGTTCTAGCCTTATTTTCCGAGAAAAATTCTACAACATCTAATCCAACAGCTCCACCACCCACAACTACTACTTTCTTATTTTCTAAGTCTTTTGTTTGAAAATCTTCTATATCATTAAATAGCCTAAATATTGAACTCACCTTTCCATTTTCTTGGTCTATCCTATCCAACAAACCAGTTATTGGTGGAAGTAATGGTTTTGAACCTGTAGCATTTATAATTATATCGGGTTTTAAATTTTCTATAAATTTAATATCAGCTTTTGTATTTTTAAAAACAATTAAATTTTTTAATTTTTTAACTCTCTGTTTTAAATACTTTGGAAAATCATTTATTCTACTTTTATCTGGAAAAGTTGATATTGTCTCAGCAAGCCCTCCTATATCTGCTTTTTCTTCTAATAAAAATACATTACATCCCACCTCTGCTGCTGTGGCTGCTGCTTCAAGACCAGCCGTTCCTCCACCTACAACAACTACATTTGTTGTCTTATTTACTTTTCTCTGTTTATATTCTTCTCCATTTATTAAGTCTGGATTTACTGTACATCTTATAGGTCTATTTGCTCCAATTCTATTACCTGCACATCCTATATTGCATGAAATACACTTTCTTATTGAATCTTCTTTTCCATTTTGCACTTTTTCAACCCAATTAGGGTCAGCTATAAGCCCTCTTCCCATACCTATAAAATCCGCTTCATTATTTTTAAGTATTTTTGATGCTATTTCTGGGTTTCTTATATTTCCAGTTATTATTGTTGCTTTTCCAAATCTTTTTTTAACTGCTTTAGACATATATGAACGCCAACCATCTTCTAATGTCATTGTATCGATTTGAAATTGTATAGAATCATTTAATGCTGCTGATACATTATATATATCTACTTCTTCATTTAAATATTCAAGAAGCTTTAAGGTATCATTTAAAGTATTTCCTCCTTCTATAAATTCATCAGCACTTACCCTTAAAGATATAGGAAATAATGCTCCCACTTCGTCTCTAACTTTATCAATTACTAGTTTTGCAAATCTCGCTCTGTTTTCAAGACTTCCACCAAATTCATCTGTACGCTTATTGTAAATTGGGGATAAAAATTGACTTATTAGATATGAGTGCCCAGCGTGTATCTCTACGGCGTCAAAACCAGCTATTTGAGCTCTTTTTGCTGCCTTACCATATTTTTTAGCTATATTTAGTATTTCTTCTTTCTTTAATTCTCTGGGTATTGTTCCTCCATTTTTTGAAGGTATATTAGAAGAAGATACTGGAGTTAATCCATTTATTCTCTCTGGCATAGCTGAAGCACCTGAATGATTAATTTGTATAGCTACACATGCACCATGTTTATGTAAATTCTCAGTTAACTTATATAAGGCAGGTATGTATCTGTCATGGTCTATTCTTATTTGTGTAGTTCCATTAGAACCTAAAGGAAAATCTACACAAGCATTTTCTACAATTATAAGTCCAGTTCCACCTTTAGCTCTTTGTTCATAATATTTAATGTGCTCATCTTTAAATTCTCCACTTTCTCCACCAAAGTTTGTTCCCATCGGTGGCATAACTATTCTATTTTTTACATTCATCCTTTTTATAGTTAATGGTTCAAAGATATTTTGATATATTTTCATTTCTATTCCTCCACACGTTTTTATGTTTATAGTTTTTGTAATTTAAATTTATGTCTCTATTATAATGCGTGGAAATCTATTAATCCAGTGCATATTTTTATCATTATTGATAGATTTTTTCTATGATTTCATAATTATATTCCTTAACAAAAAAGGAGCTGTCTCAAAATAGAGATAAGCCTCCTTTTCATTGTTGAAATGATGAAAATATATTTGATTTCATACAAAAAAGAGTGCCTCATGAACTAAAAAGTTCATTCTGAGACACCCCACTTAAAATCTAGATAATTTAAATATTTTACATCTACACATATATATTAATGATATTTAAATTTTACAGTCTTCTATATTCTTCTCTTTTTAATTTTAAGTTACTTAGATAATAATCTATCTCATCAATTAGACGTTGTTTATCCTCAGGTAATATTCCTTTTAAGTTAACATAATTTGAGGCATGATTACTTCTAAATACAACTTTTTCATTGGTATCTATATTTTTTATCATTTCTTTAATTTCTTGTAGTACAGCCTTATCTTCCAATACTTTAAATTCACCAGATTGAAGTAAATCGTAAAGTTCAGTATTAGGTTCTACCATTAAACTCAATACACCTACATAATCTGGGGAAATTGCTCCTAGCATTTTTCCTGTATCAACTCCATGTTGATGTGTTTTTTTAGTTCCTCCAAGACCTGCTATTACAGTAGCTGATAATTTAATACCATTTTTCTTAACTTTTCTACCAACTTTTATCAGTTGTTCACTATTAAATCCCTTTTTAATATCTTCTAATACCTCATCATTTCCACTTTCAAGCCCTAGATAAATCATCTTAACACCAAGTTCTTTTAACTCTTTAAGTTCATCATCAGTCTTTTTATCTATAGACTTAGGAGAGCCATATAGAGTAATTCTTTCACACTCTGGAAAAACTTCTTTTATATATAATATTATATCTCTTAATTTTTCCATTGGTATTATCAATGCATCTCCATCTGCTAAAAATATTCTGTCTACATTTTTATAATGTCTTCTAAATATATCAATTTCATTTTTTATTACTTCTAATGGTTTTATTTTAAATTTCTTTGATTTGTACATACTACAAAATGTACATTTATTATGAGAACATCCTAGTGTGACTTGTATTATAAGACTATAAGCCTCACTTGGTGGTCTATAAAGTGGCATATCATATTCCATATTAAAATCCCCCTTGTAATCCAATCTTAGTTTTATTATATTAATAATATCTACTTAAAATAATACTTTATATATATTATAAACTTCAAGCTTTTGTTTAAGATATATTATTTAAAAATTTAATAATACTATTTGCAGTAATCTTAAGCTGTTTTTCTTGACTTATAATAGCATCATTGTCGCCCTTTTGTTTTCCATAATCTCCAAATTGTGCATGATTTCCCCCTTCAATTTCAACATAAGTTGTATCATCAGGAAGTTTTTCTTTTGCTTCTATAAGGTTTTTAAAGTTAACTACTCCATCTTTACTTCCCCATATAGATATAACCTTTTTGCCTAACTGTCTTAGTTCATTGCCCATTGGATAAGAAGATAAAAACACAACTCCATCAATTAATTTATTGTCACGTGCAAAATTAGATGCAACAACTCCGCCTAATGAGTGCCCTCCTATTACCCAATGTTCTATGTTACTGTAAGAATCCATAACTTTCTGTGCTTTATTAGTTCCAAGTATAGCTAGATTAAGTGGCATTTTTACAATTACCACTTCATATCCACTTTCTGCTATTTTTCTTGCAAGTGGTGCATATGATTCAATTTCTACTTTAGCTCCTGGATAAAAAATTAGACCTTTAGAAACTTTTCTACCCTTAGGTGTAAATGAAATATTTTCATTTATGGTTACCTCGACTTTACTATTACTAACTAATGCTTCTTTTGCTAGTTTTTGAGGTTCATATGTTTTGTTTATCCATATGAAAAAACTAAGCAGAATCAATACAAACAGTATACCTATTCCCATGAATATTTTCTTTTTTATATTAAATTTTCTATTATCATTTTTATCATCTTCGTTTTCAACCTCATCATAAAGTAAAGGTCTTTCAAGTTCCATAGTTATACTAAATGTATCATATTTCTTATCGCGCTTTACCTTTACATCTTTACTCATAAATCTAACCCCCATAATATTTGAATACTATTATAGTTTATCCTAAGTAAATTGTTTTTTCAACTAATGAAAAAAATCAATATTTTAACCTTTTTCACACAAAATTCATAACTATATGTTTTTTGTTTTTAATATACTATTTTCTTTTAACATTGTATAAAAGAAAAAGTCATATACTTTGCTTTAAAGCTATGACTTATTATATAATTTAATTAGATTAGAAAATTATGCAACTTCTTGCACTAACATTTTACTGATATTACTTATTCTATACATCTCTTTTACACCATTTAAAGTTTGAAGTAAATTGAGACAAATTATTTTATCGCCCAAGCTTACTGTATTTTCAATACTATCTAAAATTACACTTCTTCCTTCATCATATTTATCAGCATCATAATTTGAAATATAACTAGTATCTCTCAATATTCTTTCTACATCTTCATCTCTAATATTATTCTTTTTGACATTTATATATAAATTGTACATATTACTTATTAGTAATTGTTGATTTTCTAAGAAATCATCTTGACATTCATCTTTGTATATAGTATTTATCAACATAAGTCTATCTTCAATAAGTGATGGCACTAATAATAGATTCTTTATATAATGAACATTGGTTGAGTTTTCAATAGATTTATTAACTTCATTAATTATATTTTTAACTATACCTTTATACACATCTATAACATGCTGATACCCCATTTTTGCATCATATGGTAAAACAAATTTATTTATTATTAATGCAATAATTGCACCTAATACCACATATGAAATTCTACTCATAGTTAAAACATTAGGGTCTCCCATAACTGCTGCGGAACCAAGAGCTGAAACAGTTACACACACTATCAATTTTCTATAATCAACTACATATGAGTTTATGTATCCTGCTAAAAGTACTATTAATGACCTTAATGTGTTATCTTTTATTATTGAAAATGAAACAATAAATATTATCGCTCCTACTAGTGTACCTTCTATTCTTTTTCTGGATTTCTGCAAACAATTCTCTGCATAAGGTTGTGTTAATGAAAATACAGTTAACATTATCCATCTTCCATCTTTTAAGTGAAAATAATCCATAATAAAACCTGATATTGCTGTAGCCAAAGCGATTTTTATTGCATAAGAAAATCTTATAGATTTTAAATTAAAATGTTGCTTATATATTGATATTCTTTTAAATTCATGTGGTATCTTTATTTTTCTTTCAACTCTTTTTTCTTCTTTTGATTTTACCTTTTTGTACTCTAATAAAAATTCGTATAGATTTTCTAAAACACTGTAAATTTCTTTCAAATTTATATTTTTAGTATCTTGAGCGATAACATAATCTCTAAATCCAAGTATTTCTTTATCAGTTATATTATCTTTATTTTCTAAGCACATCTTGATATAATTTACTTCTTTAGATACTACAACTAAAACATCTTCTTTACCATTTGTACTACTTTCTTCTAGAATATTTTTTATGTCTTCATCCTCAAATTCCTTAGTATCTGCTTTATATCTATCTAAGATTAAACTTATTCTTTCTAATGAAAATAAGATATTTATTATATCCATTCCTTTAATACTAATAAAAAAGTCATCTTTTCTATTGTCAAATATAACCATTTTAAGACCTTTTGATATAGAATTTATTGTGTAATTACAACTATCTATTTTTCTCATATTAGACTTACTTACAGAATTATCATTGTTCATAATATTTTTTAAAAGATTTATTTTTTCCAACAATTCATCACATATAGATATTAATTCTTTGTCACCAATTTTTTTCATTCTATTTCTATTCATAACAAATTGAGCAATCATTATGACAAGTGAACCACTAGCTAAAGCGGATAATCTTATAGGAAATTCACTTAATCCTACAGGTATACTTATCATAAATATATACATAAGACCAAAAGGTACATATACAGCCCTTTTCAAGTCATAACTAAATAAATATCCTATTATAAATAATGCTATAAAATTTAATAAAATTCCTAAATACATATTTTGTACTGCAAAAAACGATAATACTCCTAACGTTACATTTATTATCAAGTACTTTAGTAAATTTTTAATTGGAGAAATAGTTAAATCCCTTTCCAAAAGCATTAGCATAGCTGTTACTATAGCCACACCTATAAGTGTATTTTTACTTCCAAATAAAGCTATAAATGCAGATATAAATGCTATTATAAAAATAAACAATTTAGTTTTTGATATTATTAATTTTTTTGTCATCAAATACCTCCTTCAAAATTTCAACAAAGTCAATTTTATCACACTTATTATCGTATTCAAAATCGTCTTTTCTACGTGAGGATTCTAACTTTTTTGTTTATAATGATAATTTTAATTCATATTTTAACGAATTTTATAATCATATACATCATATATATTCATATGCCATCATACTTTTTTTCTTTCAAATATTTTTTTAGAAATTAAAAACAACGCTCTCAATAATACGATATTTGTACTTATTGAGAGCGTTGTAAGATTTCTTTAGCAAACTTGTTTAATTTTTTCTTTACCTAGTATATAAGTACCAAGCCCCATAAATAAAGCTCCTCCAACAATGTTTCCAAGTGTTACAGCTACTAAATTATAAATAGCTCCTCCAATACTAACTGTTTGAATTGTTGGAGAAAATAATGAAACACTATAGATTGTCATATTTGCCACACTATGTTCAAACCCTGTTGTTATGAAAGCAAATAAACATAGGAATATCATAATTATTTTTGCACTATCGTTATTAGTTCTAAATGAACATAAAACTGAGACACAAACTAAAATATTACACAAAACTCCTCTAAAGAAAAGAGACATAAACGGCATAGATACTTTGGCTGCTGCTGTAGTTGCAAAAAATTCTGCTACAGGACCTTTATCTACTAAACCAGTTCCTACAAACATTATACCTAAAATCAAAGCTCCTATTAAATTTCCTACCCAACTGTATATCCATATTTTAGAAGTATCTTTTATACTTACCCCTTTATTTAGCATGCCTGCAGACATTACCATATTATTTCCAGTAAACAGTTCTGTTCCTGTCATTACAACTAAACTAAGTGCTACTGCAAACGATAATCCCATCATTATCTTTGTCATAGGAGAACCTGCATCTATCAAAATTCCTCCAATAGTAAATATCAAAAGTATACCAATACCTACATAAAGTCCTGCAAAAGCAGAAGACACTAAATATTTTATCTTACTTGTATTTAATAAATTTATTTTATTTATAGCTGCATTAGTTAATTTATCCAAAGTTTCTTTATGCATAATTCCCTCTTCCTTCTATTAAATTTATAATTTATTTAAATATATGTTTTTATTAATTATAGATATTTAACTCCACTCCAGTATATATTTTCATGTACTTTAGTTATTTCTTCAAATTGTACACCTTCAAGTGCCCATTTTTTAAATTCCATGAATCCAGTCCTGTCAATTATATATCCTATATGCTCTTTCCCTCCTGGTGCGTCTTTATCTATATACTTTTCTACATATTTGTAAGTATTAAGTATTATTTTTATTATGTTGTCTTCATCTGCCCATAAAAGAAAATCTTCTGCTAGTCTTGGATTTTTCTTCCCTGTTCTACCCATTATAGCTAATCTATAGTATTTTTTTTCATCTCTAGTCCATGCATTTGTTGGGCAATTCAGTACACATTCTCCACAACCTATGCACTTATCTCCATCTCTTACTACTTTATTATTTTCTGTTTTTAACGCCCCAACAGATAATTTTGAACATTTTTTTACACACGCTCCACAATTCACACATCTATCTTTTTCATATAGTGGCAATGTCATTCCTATAATTCCAAAATCATTCATTCTAGCTTTTATACAGTCATTTGGACATCCAGTTAAGGCTACTTTAAAATGTAAGTCATTTGGAAAGATTGCTTTTTCTATTTTTTTTGCAAATTCAGTTGTATTATACTGCGCTTTTGGACAGACTTTATTACCTATACAGGCAGCTATATTTCTCGTACCTGCTGCTGGATAACCTGCATTTTTCTCATTTTGATTTATATTCATCTTTTCAATAACAGGTTGTATGATATTGTTTATTTCTTCCATGTCTTCCATATCTATTCCTAAGATTTCAAATCCCTGTCTTGTAGTTATGTGTATCTGACCATTACCATATTCATTTGCAATCTTAGAAACTGTGATTAAACTTTCAGGGTCAATAAGACCTCCTGGTACTCTAACTCTTAAAGAAGTTTTATATTTTGTTTTTGTAATTCTGTAAGCATTTTTCATTACTTTTTTAGTATTTAAATCTCTTATCACAAACTCCACCCCCTAATCAATAAGATTTTTAGCATATGAATAATCAAATACTGGTCCATCTAAACATATATAAGTATCATCCATCTTACAGTGTCCACATTTTCCTATTCCACAACACATTTTTCTTTCATAAGAAACCCAAATATTTTTTTCGTCTAAATCTCTTTTTAAAAACTCTCCTACTGTAAATTTCATCATCATTGGAGGACCAACTACAATTGCAGAAGTATTATTTATATCTTTTATATCTAAATCTGGGATATACTTTGTTACTAACCCTACATTTCCACTATAGCCATCATCCGCTCCATCCACAGTAACTAAAACATCTAGTTTTTCATTCCATCTTTTTAAGTCGTCTGCAAATAGGACATCTTTTGGTGATTTGAATCCTACTATTAATTTAAACTTTTCACACTTATCTTTGTTGTTATAAAAATATTCAACTATTCCTCTTACAGGAGCTAATGCACTCCCTCCTGCTACTACTACGATTTCTCTTCCTTCATATAAAGATACATCAAATCCATTTCCATAAGGTCCTCTTATAAAAAACGAATCCCCTTCTTTATAATTGAATAGTTCACTAGTAACTTTACCTACATTTCTTATTGTAAAGTCAATATAATCTTCTCCATATCCTGATACTGATATTGGACTTTCACCATATTTAGGTATAGATATTTCATAGAATTTTCCAGGCAGTACCCCTTTTGTATTGCAATTCACTTTAAATGTCCATTCTTTATCAGTATGTTTAACTATATCTAGTATTTTTGCACTTACTGGTATATATGAGTTCATTTATATCTCCTCCTTACTAGTTACTAAATCATTTATTTTTTCTATACATTTTGAAAATGATATATATTGTGGACAGGCATCATCACATCTTCCACACCCAACACACATGTTATATCCAAATCTTTTTTTGAAATCATTTATTTTATGCATAGTTTTAAATCTCATTCTTTCTCCTTGTTTTTTTCTGAAAGAATTTCCACCTGCTATATCTGTATATCCATCTACTTGACATGAAGCCCAAACTCTTCTTCTTTCTCCTACATTTTCATTTTCCTTATAAAAAATATCCTGCATTGTAAAGCATGAGCATGTCGGACATACAAAATTACATCTTCCACATCCAATACATCTTGTGTCATATTCATCCCATATTGGATTTCCTATCATCTCATTAGAATCAATATTTTCTGGTACATCTACAGAAATTAAATTTTCCGTTACATGACTGACATCAAATTCTGCTGGCTCTCCATTAAACACTTCAAATTCATTGTCTTTTATATCTAAGTACAATTTTTCTCCTTCTATATTCAATCCAAGTGAATAGTTATCAGTTTTATTAGAATCCATACTTACACAAAAACAATTTCTAAAACTCTCTTTACATCCTACAAGTGCAAATTTTATTTTTTCTCTAATATGTTTATAAAAATAATCTTTTTCTTCTCCATTATTTAAATATATTTCATCGAGTCTCTTTATTCCATTTATGTCACAAGCTCTTAGAAAAATTAAAATCTTTTTATTGTCTAAATCGCTTTCCTTAAATTCTTTTTCAGTAAAGTAAAATAAGACTTGATTGATAGGAAGCACTACTTCTTTTGGTGAAAAGTTTGATTTTTGAGCAAATTCCATTTCTTCAAAAGTGCTTACTTCCTTGTATCTTATCATGTCAGTATCTGAAAAAGTACCTTTAAATGGCATTATGACTGGTGCAAATATTTTGTAGTCTTTTTTTAGGGAATTCAGACCTTCATTGAATTTGGATGAATCTAATTTTAATTTCATTTTTATCACCTTTCTTATATTTTAGTTTTGCTTGCTTATTATCTTGTTTAAATCTTAACACTTTCTTTTAGATACTTCTGTGATAATTATCACAGTTTTAAAAATAATAAAAAAAATATTACTATAGCTTATTCAGCTCTAGTAATATTTTTTTATTATTTATAACTTTAAATTAAAAATCTATTCTTTTAAATACAAGCTTTTCAAAAGATTCTATATCCATAGGTCTTGCAAAGTAAAATCCTTGTCCAATATCACAACCTGCATTTTTTAATAAATTTAATTGACCTTCAGTTTCTATTCCTTCAGCTACAATTAGCATATCTAAATCCTTACCTAATGTAATTATATTCTTTATAACCTTTTCTCCACGTACAGATGTAATTGTCTCATTTAAGAATTCTCTATCAATCTTCAATACATCAATTGGCAATTTTTTCAAAAGACTGAGCGAAGAATATCCACTTCCAAAATCGTCCATAGATACGATAAATCCAATATCATGTAAATCATTTAAAATATCTAAAATCATACTTATATTTGACAAAAATAAACTTTCTGTTAACTCAAGTTCTATTAGATGTGCTGGTATATTATGCTTATTTATTAAAGATTTTAAACTAGTTACTATATTTCTATTATTTAAATGAATTCTTGATACATTTATAGAAATTGGTTGTGGCTTTATTCCATTTTTTATCCATTTTGACATTGTACTAAATATATTATCCCAAACATACAAATCAAGTTTTTCTATAAATCCATTTTTCTCAAATAGTGGAATAAAATCATTAGGTGGTATAGTTCCTTTAATTGGATGAATCCAACGAACAAGAGCCTCTGCACCTACAACCTCCTCTGTTATAAGGTTAATTTTAGGTTGCAAATAAACTACAAATTCTTTATTTAAAAGTGCATTATCCATATTATTTTCAATTTCTTTTTCATGAAGTATAGAAATCCTTATTTTATCATCATAAAAAGCAACTTTACTTTTATAATTGGTTTCTATTGTTTGGCAAGCTATCTTAGCTCTATCAATCATTACATCAATATTTACATCTTCTTTATCAATTAAATATGCTCCACATTTAAGTATTATATCTATTTTAAATGTATTTTTTTTATCATTATTGACAATCTCAAAAAAATCATTTGCTCTTTTTCTTAAATTTTCTATATTACTTTTTTTAGTCATTACAATAAATCTATCGTCTGATAACCTTGCATATATTTCATCCTTAAAAACATTTTCACCTATTTTTTTTGCTATGTATTTTAAAATATTATCTCCAAATTCAAAACCAAACATATCATTTATATATTTAAATTTATCTATATTGATATAATATATAACAAAGTTATCTGTTCCATATTTCTCAAAAAGCTTGTTAGCATCAATTTTAAATTTTAGTAAACTCCTTATGCCTGTTACTTCATCAACATATGCTATCTTTTTTAATTTATTCATTTGTATCTTATAATTTACAATAAATATTCCAAAAACTATAAATATAAGAAATGATATTATTAAAACAAATGCCATAATATTATGCTGTATAAAATCTAATAGAGTGACCTTATGTTCTAAGTACTTTGTACTACCTGTAATTGCAATTGCAACCTCTTCTTCTGTAACTCTATTAATAGATTTGTTGAGTATTGACAACAATGCAGGATTTGCTTTTCCAGAAACCCCTATTCCAATATCCACGACTTGATTTTTTATTGGCATAAACATAAGCTCATCAAATTCTTCAGTATTAATTATATTATTTAGTATATAGTTGCTTCCTATAAATACATCACATTCTTCTTTCTTGACAGCTTCAATACATTTACTAGCATTTGGATAAAAACTTACTTCTTGATTTGGATAATATTCTTTTACGAATGATTCTATACCTGTCCATTTAATCATTGCTACCTTAGTTTTTTCATTCATTCTAATATCATTTTTTGC
The DNA here is from genome assembly GCF_020657875.1 of Clostridioides sp. ZZV14-6150. Taxonomy (NCBI): domain Bacteria; kingdom Bacillati; phylum Bacillota; class Clostridia; order Peptostreptococcales; family Peptostreptococcaceae; genus Clostridioides; species Clostridioides sp. ZZV14-6150. Next base: position 507,444 of record NZ_JAGWDA010000002.1, read on the forward strand.
CAAACCTAACATAGTAGTTTCAAGGTATCCATCAGTAAATACAATATTATGCTCTAACTCAGTACTCCGTGACATAAACATATTTGCACAGATATCTACCTCACCATTTTCAACCATTTTTAAACCTTCAGAAAAATTATCTACCTTTATATACTCAAACTTTAAACCTGAGTTATTTGAAATTGATTTTAATATATCTATTGATATACCTTTGTAGGAATTTGTATTTTTATCATAAAAAGATAGTGGTGATGTATCAGGGCCTGATACAACTTTTATTATAGGATGTTTCTTTATATATTCTTTTTCCTCCAAAGTAAATACTTCTGTGGCTATTACAGTATCTTTATAATGTTTATTAAATAAATTACCATCATAATATATATCTTCTCGCTTAATCTCATTTAATGCATAATTCAAACCATCTAGTATTTTTTTGTTTCCCTTAGTTGTTGCATAATAGACAGGCTCTGATGAAAAACGTAATACTACCTTTGTATTTGGTATATCTCTAATGCTTCCTGTAAGTATCATATCAATGGTTCCTTTTTCAAGTTCTCTTTGAAGTTCTTCTGCACCTTCTATGTACTTATATTTTACAGATATTTTATTTTTTTTACAGTATTCATCAAATACACTTTTAAAATGATTATCTGAAACTGTACCTACTACTTTTCCATCAATCTCTTTTAGATTATTATAAGATATTGTATTGTTTTTGGAGTTCACATACAATGCTCCATATTCATATCCAAAATTTAAATTCGTATAATCATAGTATTTTTCACGTTCTTCATCCTTTTGCAATGCTCCAAATATATCAATTTGTCCCTCTTTAAGCATTTCTATACCTTGACCCCATCCACAAGGTATATATTCTAATTTCCAATTATTTATTTTAGCTATTTCATTCATATAATCATATGTATATCCATATAACTGACCATCTTTTGTAATAGAAATTCCATAACTAGGCCAATATCCAACTCTCACTTTTTCTTTCTCAGAAGCGGCTAAAACAAATGATGTATTTAATATAAGTAAAAAAATAACCATAGTAATAGTAAATCTATATTTTCCATTCATAGTATTCCTCCATTTATAACTAAATCATATCAAGATAGTTAAAGTATTCTTATTTAACTTAATATTCTTTCTATTTAAATATTTAAACCCTCCATTTGCATTTAAACTTTAAATAGAGTCATTAAATATAATAAATCTATCTTTTCCTTGTTTTTTTGAATAATAAAGAGCTTTATCTGCTTTTTCATATAATTCAATAAAAGTTGTTCCATGATTTGGCATAATAGATATTCCAATACTACAAGAAACTTTATATGACTTATTTACTCCAGTATAATAATTTCTAAATGCATTACATAACTCAATCGCTTTGTTTTCAATAAATTTCATATTCTTCATATTTTTTATGAAAACTACAAATTCATCTCCACCAATACGTCCAATTATATCATCTTCTCTAAAAATAGAAGTCAATTTTTTTGAGACTTCAACTAAAACTTTATCACCAAAGACATGTCCTAAATTATCATTAATGGCTTTGAAATCATCTAAATCAATAATAAAAAATGCATGACTACTTTCTTTAGCCTTGTCTAAACTTAAAAACCTCTTTATTAGAGTTTCAGTTGTACCTTTATTATAAATTCCTGTTAATATATCACGTTCAGCTTTAAATTTAAGCTCAATCTCTTCTTTTTTCTGTTTATCTATATCTTTAATGTACGCAAATCCTTTAAGTTTATTACTTTGTGGGTCTTTAAGTAAATGCATTGTACAAAGTTCCCACAAAATCTTACCATCATTGTCATATCTTCGATACTCTAACTTTAACTCATTTACTCCCTTATTATATGAATCTAAGATATTTTCATAATAAAATACTTTTTTAAAGTTTTCCCTATCTGAAATAAAAACTATATCATCAACAATATCCTCCATTACTTCAGAATATTTTCCAGTAGTTCTTAAACCTAAATTATTATTAGGCTTTATATTGCTTGATATAAATTTATCTTGAGAAAAATTAATTTCATATATAGCAATTGCTTCAGACAACATAGCTTTTCTATATTGTTCTTCTTGATTATATTGCATTTCAGCTTTTTTTTGCTCATTTATATCTTCTAATAGACCTATCGCTCTAATTGGAATTTCTGCTCCATTAAATAGATTAGTTAGAGTCATTCTATTCCATATATATTTCCCATTGACTAGTTTTGTTTTTATTACAGATACTACACTTTCTTCACCTTTTTCTATTTTGTTAAAAGATTCTTTAAACACATCAACAAAGTCAGGATGTATTATCCCAGAATCTATAAAATATTCTATACCATTTTCAATATTTTTTTGTACTCCATATATTAAAGAGATATCACTAGAGATATGTATAGATTTTGTATGCACATAATAGTCAAATACTATGTTAGATGTCTTGGATAAGGCTATTCTAAGCCTTTCTTCATTAATCTTAAGTTCTTCTTCTGCTCTTTTTAAATCTGTTACATCAACCAACACACAGTAGAAATACTCTTTTCCATCAGAATCTTTTATTAGCTCACACTTATTTACAACCCACACAAAATTACCACTCTTAGTAATCATTCGATACTCTATTTCAACTACTTTTGATTCTAATATTTGAAGTGCAAATTCCCTTTTCACTCTATCTACATCAACTTTATAAATTACATCATAAAAATTATTATTAAACATAGATTTTATCTCTTCTTTAGTATATTCAAACAGGTCAATAAATCCATCACTTAAAAACACAAATTCATATTTTTCACCTACACTACATTTAAAAACACCACCTGGTATATTGTTAGTTAGTGAAGATATCTCTAAATTTGCTTTTACAAGCTTTCCTTTGGATTTTTTCTCTTTATAAAATACAATTAAAATCAAAACTGAAAGTGCTATGAAGTTTTTAGTTGTTAATATAATTGCAAGTTTATTTATCTTAGAAATCTCTTTCACTATTAAAGTCTTTGGAATAAAAGACAATACATACCAATCATTTATACCAACTGGAGTATACGTGGCATATTCCTCTTTTCCTTCAAATTTATATTCTAAAAATCCACTTTTCTCATTTGATATATCTTCAATAAAGTTTTTATAACTGTAATTTTCTCCAATATAAATAAAATCAAAAAAACCACTAACATTATCTATGGCATCATCAGTTTTTCCTGGAGTAGATTTTAAGACAAGATTTCCTGACTTTTCAAATATATATGTACTCCCTTCTCCATTAAAACTAGTCACATCTATAAATTCACTTAATTTACTTGTATAATAAGAACCATACAGAACTCCAATCACTTCACCATTTTTGTACATAGGAGACGCTACTATAAAACTATTTTCATTGTTAACAGATGATTTTATGATTTCTGAAATATTGCTTTCCCCTTTCATTGCCTTCTTAAAATAGCTATGTTGCGATATATTATAGACCTTTCCATCACCTGTATAGGCTGTACCATCTGGATATGCAATGTAGATTTTTTCAAAATCAGATTCCTTTGATACATCATTTAATAATTTCATTATATCTTCTTTCTTCATACCCTCTGACTCTGAAATAACTTTAGAAATACTATTTATAAACTTTGTTAGTGAATTAAGCTTAACATTTATAGTATTTGAACTTTGCAATGATAACTCTTCTAAATGCATCTTTTTGCTTTTTTCTACTAGTGAATTAACATTATAGGTAAAATCCCAAAGAGAAAACATCACAAATACACATATAAAAATCAAACCTAAAGCATAACCTATGAATTTTTTATTTTTCATTTTGATACATCCCTTTCTGCGCATAGAAGCTGTGTCAACATCTGTATATTTACTGTTCATATTAAATTAATTATACTATCAGAACTCAGCTGTTTCAATAAACTTAAGGTAAATATTACCACTTTAGATAAATAAAAAAGAATCTATACATAGATTCTCTTAATAATACCTTTATTTAATTATAATTAATTATTTTTAAAGTATTTTGATAGCTCGCTCTCTTTTACATAAAAACCTTTATTATCAATCTTTATAAGTTCTTCTTTTTGCAATACTTTTATCATTCTAGAAACTGTCTCTCTTTTACAACCAAGCATATCTGCTAAGTATGTAACTGTAAGATTTACATTTAATAATGTCCATTCTCCACAACAAACTCCAAATTCTTTACTTAATCTATATAATTTTGCTGCTAATTTCTTGTCTACTTTTATAGATATTGAATTTTTTAACTGTCTATATAAACGTCTTGTCCTTCTCTCCATATAAGAAATAATATCTTTTGTAAGCTGAAAATCATTTTTCATAATTTCTGTAAATTCTTCAATACTATAATAAAACACAATTGAATTTTCAAATGCCTCACATCCAACAGCAGAATTCTTAGTAAAATCAAAGGTAATGTCATTTATAATTTCTCCATTATTTAATATAAAAATCACCTTTCTCTCGCCATTTTCGCTTATCTTAAAAATAGATACTTTCCCATCTAAAAGTACATATACCCTGTCTAATTGTTCTTTTTCATAAAATAAAATTTCTTTTCTTTGTAATCTTTTTAGTTTAGCTTTTTCTTTAAGTTGATTCTTAGTTTCACTACATAAATTATTAAAAAGCATTACTTTGTTAATATCATAGTCTTTTAATTTAGACATGTAAAATCTCCCCATTACTAAATTTTTAAGAAAACCACATAAAGTATTACAAATATCTGATTTTATTCATTTTTAAACAGTTTTATAGCATTTGTAGTCTTGATTTTTCTTTCAATAGCTTCATTTGAAAGCTCTTTTACTACCTGTGTATATACTAAATCAATAATAAAAAATTGTGCTAATTTAGAAGATATTGAACCTGTTTCCAATACAGTTTCCCCTGATACATAAGATAAGTGCACATCTGAAATATCCTTCAATTCAGAATTTTTATTTTCAGTAATAGATATAATTTTAGCATTATTAGCTCTCGCAAGTTTTACAGTTTTTATAATTTCTTCAGTTTCGCCAGAATGAGAAATTGCAACTATTAAATCTCCTTCTTCCATTATAGAAGACATCATTATCATAGTATGACTACTATCAAAACTTACACAATTAAGTCCAATTCTCATAAACTTATAGTTTGAATCTTGTGCTATTATTCCTGAATATCCAATACCTATAAAGTAAACTTTTTTAGCATTTATTATAAGTCTTGCACAATCATGAACATCTACACTATTGATTATCTCAACAGTATTCTCTAAAGTAGTTATATTTGAGTTTAAAAGTTTCTTGGCTGTATCTAAAGCTGGCTCATCATTTTGTATATTCTTATTTATAATATTTTTTTTATTACTACTTGATATTTCTTGTGCTAAAGTAACTTTAAAGTCTTGCAACCCATTAAACTTCATTTTTTTAACAAATCTAGTTATAGTTGCTTCACCAATATTACTCTCTTTAGCAATTTGTGATATTGGTTTATAAAATACATCCTCTATATTTTCTTTTATATAAGCTATCAGTAATTTATCTGACTTTGTGACTTTAAAAGTTGGTGATTCTAATTGTTCTAAAATACTCATTAAAAAACCTTCTATTCTCTATATTTTGTTTAAAAAATTATATAATGCCCCAAGCATACCTGCATCATTTTGTCTCTTTGCAAATTCTACATTAGTATTTTTATAAACTCTTTCTATAAGAATCTCCTTTAACGCTCTATCTATTTTAGGTTTTAGAAATTCTTCTTGTGCCATTATTCCGCCACCTAAAATTACAACTTCTGGATTTATTACATAACATATATTTGCAATACCAATTGCTAATGATTTTATCATATTATCCAATTCTTTTAAACAATCTTCGTCATTATTCTTTGCTAAATCAAAAATTATTTTCCCATTTAGGTCATTTTCATCCATATTTTTTATTTTTGCTAATTTTTTTACCAAGCTACTAGTTGATGCCAACTCTTGAAAAGTACTTCCATTCATATTCATATATCCTACTTCACCAGCACTATTACTAAATCCATTTATAAGCTTATTATTTATTATAACACAACCACCAATACCAGTACCTATTGTCATACAGATAGAAGAAGTTGCTTCCTTACCTGCTCCAAGCCACATTTCACCAAGACCAGCACAATTAACATCATTTTCAACTTCACATTTTATATTAAATTCTTTTTCTATCTCTTTCTTTAATTCCATACCTTTATAGTTTGGAATTAATTCTTCTAACGCAAATACTATCTTACCTTCAATTGGGTCAACCATACCTGCAGTTGATATACATATCCCATCAATATTATTTTCTTTCATATATTTTTTAACTATTTTCTTTATTTTAGATAATATTCCTGGTCCACCTTTTTCTTTTGCTTCAGTATCTAAACTTGATTTATCGATTATTAACCCATCTTCTCTAATAAATCCATATTTTATTGAAGTACCTCCAATATCTATACAAACGTAATTTTTCATAACATATCTCCATACAAATTATTTTTATAACCAATATTACTAATTAAAACTTTATATTACATGAATTTTTTATTTATTTTTTCTAACTCATAGATATATTTTCTCGCTTCTGATAAATCTATGGTATCCTTTAATATAATTTTTTCCTCAGTTATATGATATTTATAAATATTCTTACATAAATCTTCTCCTAACATATTAAGACCTTCTTGACTATAATGTACATCATCAATAGTTAGACCTTGATCATGAAATTTCATAGCAATTTTACTTCCTATACTTAATATGTCACACTCATTACAAGCAAATTCTTGCGCTGCTGCAATTCGTCTTGTTCTAACAAAATATTCATCTTCTCCAAGCCAATAACCAGTTAAACTAACAAACATTTTATCAATCATACATTCTTCCTTAAGTCTATATGCAATTTTTTTTAGACTCTCTTTATAGTATAAAACATCACTACCATATTTTGCATCACTTTCACCTTGAATCCAAATAGCATATTTATTTGATATTTTATAATCCTTGCTTAAAGTATTACACCCTGCATTAAACTTTTCTATAGTATCATCTAAAAACCAGTTATTATCATGATTCCAATTTTTTATTCTTGACCCATCCTTTGCATTGTGTATAAAACAAACTTTATTACCAGTAAGTCTATTCCACTCATTTGAAAATGCAGGTGCTATAGTCCCATCCCCTTCAGAAGTCTCTAACTCACATCTCATGTTTATAATCTCGTCAGTACTTAAGTATTCAAAACAATTCTCATTTGGAATAACACTGTCTTTTGGATTTCCCAAACCTCTAGCATTACTTTGTCCTATTAATAAAAATACATCTATATTATCCATAAATTAACTCCTCTATACAATTCTAAACTTTTTAATGTCTATTTAAACTTTCCTATAAAAAACTAAGGCTGAAAATAGTAATCTAACTAAAATTTACGAAATCTCACTAATCGCTGAAAGTTAAATCACTATTTTCAGCCTTAGCGGTTATATAAATTTTCATTATCTAACCAAAACCTTAAAAATAGCTTTTTTGATATTTTCTTTTTCTGAAACTTTTATTGCTGTCATATGTGCATCTTCTGGATAACATACTAGGAAATCACCTTTTCTAAGTTCAACATATCCATTATTTTGTCCATCAAGAGGTAGAAAGTCACCATCTTCCTCATATGTCTTTTGCTCTAGATTTTCTATAAAATTCAAATCTATTCTTTCACATCCATCTAGCATCAAGTGTACATCTATATATTTCTTATGAGCTTCCCAGAATCTTTCTTCTTTTTCACAAGTTTTATACTCAACGATATTTACAAAGATGTCATCACCATCTATTGTATGAGTCCCTTTTTCGTAATCTATCAATGAATTTTCTTTAGCATATTCAAAACACTTAAGCAAATCTTCATGTAATGTTGAATATGTCTTACTATGATTTATACTTCCAAATATCATAAGCACTATCTCCCTATATAATTTTAAATACATTCTACTTTCAAATTTTTTACATATAAAGTTCTTTATACATTCTTATAGAGTAACTAGATTATTTATATATCTAATCACTCTAATCTAGTCACTCTATAAGATAATTTCTTATTTAAATTCTATATTATTTTTCATAATAAACTGTAGTTTCAGCTTTTGGTAAATATACTTTTGCTTTAACTTTAGATTCTATTGCACTAAATACTGTTCCTACTACTACAGAAGTAGTTATTGTTATTAGAGAATAAGCCCAAGAAGTTACTTCTGGTACTCTGTATTTTAGATAAACAACTAAAATTGCTGATACTGCAAATCCAACATATGCTCCCATTTTAGTTGCTCTTTTACAAAACGCACCAAGTACAAATATTCCTGCTAAAACTCCTAAAACTAGACCCATAAAACTATTGAACCATTCATATGCTGACTTTATCTCTCCATTTGCTAAGATTATTGCAACAACTATAGAAAGTATACCTACTCCCAATGATATATATTGTGCTACCTTAGTTTGTCTTTCCATACTCATATCTTTTGTTATAATAGTTTGTATATCTAAAGTCCAACTTGTAGCAACTGAATTAAGTCCTGTTGATAAAGTTGATTGAGATGCTGCATATATTGCTGCAAGTAGTATTCCTGTTATACCTACTGGTAATTCATAAGCTATATATGATGCAAATACTTGGTCTTGTTGAACTGTTTGAGCTAAATCTGGGTTTTGAGTATAGTATATAAATAAACAAGTTCCAATTAGATAAAATACTGTTGCAAGTCCCATTGATAAAACACCATTTCCATATGTCATTTTGTTAAGTTGTTTTATATCAGTTGTTGTAGTAAATCTTTGAACTATATCTTGACTTGATACATATGATGAAAAAGTATTAAGACCAGCTCCAACAAATATTATAAATGCACTTGTAGATAGTATATTTTTATCAAACATAACTTCATTTGTTGCTAAGAATTTATGACCACTTGTAAGAGTATCCATCACTGTTCCAAATCCACCATTTATACTTGATATTAGATAGAATAGCGTACCTGTAACACCTACTATTAGTACCATACCTTGTATAAAGTCAGTCCATAAAACAGCTTTTAATCCACCTGTATATGAATAAATTATTGCTATTACACCCATAACTATTATTAACACATTTACAGGTATTCCTGTAAGACCTGCTAAAACTACTGATGGTAGATACATTATTATAGACATACGTCCTATTTGGTATATTATAAACATTAAAGCTCCAAGCACTCTAAGACCTTTACTTTCATATCTCATTTCTAAGTACTCATATGCAGTGTCTATTTCTAACCTACTATATAGTGGCAAGAAGAATTTTATTGTTAAAGGTATAGCTATAAACATACCTAATTGTGCAAACCATAAAATCCATGTTCCACCATAAGAATTACCTGCTAGTGATAAAAATGATATTGGGCTTAATAATGTGGCAAATATTGACACTGATGTAACCCACCATGGAATAGTTCCATCACCTTTGAAGAACTCTTTTCCTTTCATTTCCTTCTTTGAAAATAACAATCCTGCAAATAAAACTGCTAATAAGTAAACTACTAGTATTGCAAAATCTATCCAAGTAAATCCTACCATTTTACTAATCCTCCCATACTAAAAGTATTTTTATTAAAAATACTTTCTGTATATTTCTTTCGCTCTTGATTTCATTTCATCAGTTGCTTCTTTCATAGGTTGTCTGCAATATCCAGCTTCAACACCTTGTTCTTCAAGTAGTAATTTAATTGTTTGATATAGACCATTTCCTAATATATCTGTTATTAAATCATTTGTCACATGTTGTACTTCAAGTGCTTCTGATATTTTTTCATTCTTAGTTAGTTCAAATATTTGTCTAGCTCTGACACCGTTTACATTGAATGTAGAACCAATTGCTCCATCTACACCTAAAACTGTAGCTGGTAACATCATTTCATCGAAACCTGCAAATATTAATTTATTTGGGAATGTTTTTCTCATTCTTTCTAATAAGTAGAAATCTGCTGCTGTAAACTTAACACCTATTATTTTTTCATTTTCAAATAATTCTCCAAATTGATCTAAACTCATATCAACACCAGTTAAAAATGGTATAGAGTATATTATTAATCTATTATCTACAGAATTTATTATTGTATTGTAATAATGTTTTATTTCTTCAAAATCGAATTTATAGTAAAAAGGTGTAACAGCACTTATAGCATCATATCCTAAATCAGTTGTAAATTTAGCAAGTTCTACAGCTTCTTTTAAATTAACTGAACCAACTTGAGCTATTAACTTTATTTCTTCTTTCACTTCATCTTTAGCTATTTCAAATATTTTTTTCTTTTCATCAGTTGAAAGCATGAAGTTTTCTCCTGTACTTCCACCTACATAAAGACCATCTATTTTACAAACATCTATATTATGTCTAATTATTTGTCTTAACCCTTTTTCGTTTATATTTCCTTCCTTATCAAATGAAACTAATAATGCTGAATAAATTCCTTTCATATCTGTTGTTCTCATATCTTTACCTCCAATTTTAATTTTCAAATATAGTTAAATATAATAAATTTTTAATTTATAAATTAATTTTTAATTAATTTCGATTGCTTTAACAAATTTTTCTGTTATCAATTGTGGTCTTGTTATTGCCGAACCTACAACTGATGAATGAACTCCAAGTTCAAATACTTTTTTTAAATCTTGTGGAGTATTTACTTTTCCTTCTGCTATTACAGGTATTTTTAAATCTTTAACCAGTCTTTCCATCAGTACAAAATCTGGACCATCTAAAGTTTCTGTATATGGAGTATACCCAGATAATGTAGTTGAAACGCAATCTACACCGTATTCTTGTGCCTTAACAGCTTCATCATAATTTGAAATGTCAGCCATTACTAAAACATTATTTTCTTTTATATAATTTATAATTTCTTTCAAATCTTCGTTGTTTGGTCTAACTCTATTAGTAGCATCCAGTGCTATCATTTCACATCCTGTTGTTAAAAGCTCATCTACTTCTTTTTTAGTTGGTGTTATATATATATCTGAATCTTCGTAATTTCTCTTTATAATACCTATGACAGGAAGTCCAGTAACTTTTTTTATTTCAATAATATCATCAACTCCTTGAGCTCTAATTCCAACTGCTCCACCTTCCTGAGCAGCTCTAGCCATTCTACCCATTATAAAAGAACTATGAAGAGGTTCATTTTCTAAAGCTTGGCATGATACTATTAGTCTTCCCTTTACCTTATCTAGCATTTTTTTGATTACCTCGTTTCTGAAATTTATTTTCTTAATTTATGTATTAATAATAACATGAAAACTTTTTCTTTGCAATATTTTTTCATATTTTTTTATCAATTCTATTTTTTATAGGTTTATTCCAAGTATTTCCTTGTATTTCATAGTTTTAAGAAAATTTATTTCATTTTTTTGGTTTTTATTTTCATTCCTATATAGATACAAATGATTTCAATAAAAAAACCCATGTATACAATACATAGGTTTCCCAATATTATTCTAAATCCATAATAATTTTTCTACCACAACATGGACAAAACTCAGATTCTGAATCTATCTCACTTTCACAATAGCCACAAACTATAAAATCATCACAATCATTATCTAATTCAAATTTTCTACCACATTCAGCGCAATATTTGTCATTTATATTTCCAACATAGCCACATTCACAAGTTACATTGCTTTCTGCAATTTCCATATCATTGATTTCCATATTTTTTTCATAAATTATCTTATCAAGTTCTAATAACTCATCACAGAATTTATCAAAACACTCATCATCAATAGAATTTTCTCTAATTTTTTGATAAGTCAACATTCCCATTTCTAAAAAGAGCTTACTCTTCTTTTCTTGAATATCATCAATTTCTCTATTTATCTTTGATTTTTCTTTATATAATTCAATCTTAAATTTTCCATTGCCAAATCTTTTTTTAACCTTAGAAAATTTATCATCCACTGTCTTTTTATTATTTTCTTCCACAGAAGTTTCCTCCAATCATATTTAATCAGCTGAGTTTAGTTTATATCCTATTAAAGATATCACAAAACTGTATATAAATGAAATTATAATAGTCGAGAACACTTTAAATTGCATAACTAGAGTTGTTCCATAACTAGTTGTATTAAAGAAATTAATATTACTATCAAGTATAAATGTGCTAAACAAAGCTAACATACCCATTAAAAATGCATAATATATACTAAATATTATTACAGGTTTAATACTATGTGTTTCATATTTAAATCTTAACTTATATCCATTTAATAAAATTATTAATGCAGACAAAGCCCCCATTGCATAAAACATTAATTTAGTATCTCCAAATAAAGATGATGAACCTAAGCTAAACATTGACAATGTTGAATTTATTATTGTTACTGAAATTCCATTTGCAAAAGCCCACATATAGCTCGCAATTTGTGGCAATATAGCAAATAAATCAATGCCACTTGAATATCCACTCATATTCAATTCATTTAAATAACTACTATCAGATATAGTTAATACAAAAAGTATTGCTAACACTAAAACATATCCTAATATGAATATTTTAATAGCATTTGAAAAAAGGGACATATATATATTTTCTTTTTCATAGCTTTTTCTATAATTAGTTATATATGTACATATAAATCCTAATACAAATCCATTTAGTAGTGCACTAAAAAATTCGTAACTATACTCTAAAGCATATCCATATTCTAGCATACTATGTGAGCTAGTTTTAACATTAGTAAAAGTACATAAAATAGCTAAAATTAATCCATATAAAATTCCAACTCCAAGAGAATTGGCTAGTGTAGTTTTTGAATCCTTACATCTTTTTCTCATAAAAATTAAATTTGATATAATTAATCCTAAAACAGGAATTATAAGTAATATTAACAAGCCTATATTTGCACTTATAAATCCAGAGCCCATCATAGTAGACATAGATACGCTAATTTGTCCTAGATTAAGAGCTAAAATTATATGTGCTGGATTTATCATGTAACTGATATCATTAAATTGAACAGTAATTATAGCCTTAAATATTAATGAAATAACAAGCAATATAAATATAGTTGAAAAGGTCGTTAAAAATATCCCTCTTGTATTTGCGTGATATGAGTGTTCTTTTATTTTAGATTTTAAGTCAAGTTTTGTTTCGCTTGACTTTAATGATACTATTTCATAAAGTTCATTTCCACAAAATTTACAGTAATTATCTTTAGGATTATTTTCTTTGTTGCAACTAGAGCAAATTTTATCTTCTTTAGTTTCGAGTGTAAGGTTATTATTTTTTATTTTTCTAGTTGGCTTACCTGTTTTTTTAGAATAGTTGCTATATGAATAATTCATGTTATCTATTTTTTTTTCATCCATTTTTTCCCTCCAAATTTTACCATTATCAATTATCAATTATAACTATATCATATAAAACTTAATTATACCTTAATTGGATATATTTATCTAATTTATTTGTTTATTGTTGTTATTATTTAACAAGTGTTGATATTTCAATAATTTATTATGGTTAGTTTTGTTATTTCTGTTTTATTATGCTTAATTTAAATTCATTCTATTCTTTATTTTCGGTGGCAAGATGGTGGCAAGATAAGTTTTGCCACCATTTATTTTTGAAGTACATAAAAAAGGTATAAAGAGATAGTTTTATCCTCTTTATACCTTCAAATAACTAGAATTAATTGCATCTTAAAACAATATTTTCTCTTGTTTTAATATTTAAATTTTGTATAAAAGAAATTACATCTACGAAAGTTATTAGTTTTGCACTTTCTTCTTTTAATATATTATATAAAATATTATACTCTCCACTAGAGAAATCTATATCTGTTACAAAAACAACTTTATAATCATTGCTTAATTTATATGCATCATACGCCCATTTTTTTACATTTCTTATCATGCTATTTTCATCTTTATTCTCAAACTTAAAAACTTTAAATACATAATCATCTATTATAAAATCAAACTTAAGAGATTCATTAAAATACCCTGTAACATTTCCTTTATCATAACTTATCTTTGAGTTTTTCATGGTATATTTAATAAATTCAATCTGCTCTTTATTGTTAGGTCTCTTTCCTTTTTCTAAGTCTAATGGCATATATTGTCTTATACAAGCATTAATAAAATCTTGGAAGTCTTCATCTATGTCTATGCTAACAACTTCAGTAAATTTTAATTCATTTACATAAAACTTTGTATAATCTTTAAGAATAAAATTTCCCTTCGAAGCAAATTCTTGTACTTCTTCTTTTATAGCTTCCAACTGCAATTTAACAATATCAATATCTAACTCGTCATTAAATGCTTTTAATCTCTGCCATTTTTTTATTGTCTTGAATTCACAAATATTGTTAGTTCTATCATGAAATAATATTCCTAAAGTTAAACAGTCTTTTGACACTATAGATGGATAATTACAAAGAATTGAATATTGAACATTTAGCATAAAATCACCTCCTTAATATTTATAACTTGCTATCATATTTACAAAATAATCAATATGATTAATTCTATAATTTATATAATCTAATAAAGATTTTAATTCATTAATATCATTTTCCCAAGAATTCGGAATTTTTTCGATAAGAAAATCTAAATTATTGCATAATTTACTTTTGAAAAAATTTGCTTCATTATTCATTACTATCATATTTATATCCATTGATTTTTTAAACATAGAATATAAATATGAATTGTCACACATTATATATTCATCTTTATAGTCTTCACTTTGTATTTTTTGTTTTAATTGGCAACTATCCCATATTGAACCTAAATTAAATGTATGACTATGATCTATAATCATTAGTTCTCTATTACCTGTTTTACCCATTCTTAATAAGAGATTACCTTTATTCCTATCATTATTGTAAATAATATGGTCAAATAACATAAGTTTAGGTATTAAACATTCTTGATTCGACGCTAGTTTTAACATTTTATGTGAACTTATCAATGTAACATTATTTATATATTCAGAACAAAAACCTATTCCATAACAATTAGATGAAAAATCTTCTATGATATTATATATATTAGAATCGATTTTTGTGTTATTATCAATTTTACAAAGTTTAGCAGTAGGTATTGGCAACTCTAATCTTTGGGCTAAAAGATAGCATACTAGTTCATTTATCAAGACTTTATTTCCTTGTACATTATTATTTGTTTTAATTACATATTGTCTATTATCTCCAATACCAAATATAGGATTCGTTGCGCCATTTCCCATTGGATGTCTTAATTCTTCTATATATTGTATATCCAAATTATTTCCTCCTGCAATACTTAATATTATATTCTGTTTATATTAAAAAAATTCCTCTTTAGCATGTAATTTATATTATAAACAAAAATATTGATTTTTTCAAAGAAATACTCAAAATATTACAAAATAATTCAAAATCAACATCCTATTACTTATATTATACTAAAAAATAATCGAACAAAATATTAACTTTTTGTATTTTTTTAATTAAATAATTTATATTCTATATATAATATGCTTTTTTCTTTACATTAGAATATATTCTAAACTAATTGATACTTATAATTTCATAATTATAAAATCGTTCGACAAATTGCTGATATAAACTCTTAAATATGCTATAACTTAAAGTATATTATATATTAATTTATGGAGGATTATAAAATATGCTTATTTTTGATATAATTAGATTTAATAAAAAAAGTAGTATAGAACAATTAAAAATTATTCAAGAGGAAGAAAAACCAGAAATAAAGGAATACGAAGAATATTACGAATATAATTACAGATTTTACAGTTCTCTTCGGGAGATGGATTCAATAGAAAATATAAAAAAAGAAAAAACACGCATCAAAACTCTTTTAGAGTCCAAAAATAATCCAGCAATTCCATTTGCAATTGCTATTATTGCCGTATTTATATCAATTTTCTTTAGTCTATTTGCTAGCAATATTATAAAAGATTTTTATAATGCTTGTGCTATAATAGGGGCTTTTTTTTGTATTTATTTGTATCTAATATGTGAAGCTCAGCAAAAATCAGATAGTTACCAGAAATTTCGTATTAATTCATTGCAAGTATTAGATGATATGGAAAATAAAAAACTTAAAGAAAGAAAATATAGCAAAAGGAGGTAGTAACTATTTCTAGTTACTACCTCCTAATCAGTTTATTTGTTTATAAAATCTAAGGCTTTATGAAGTGTATCCAATCTATCATTACCTTTTATCATAGTATATTTCTCTTTAGTTATGGAGCTTATCCTATTACATGCTCCTCCCCCTACAACATATAAATTTTCGGTTTGGTATGGTTTGTAATCTTTTATATCACATACCAAACATTCTTCTTTTTTATATGCCCAACCAATTACAGTCGCAGGTATTTTATCAACTTCACCATCATAAACTACTGTATGTTTATACATGATTTTATCCTCACTATTATCTTTGTTATCTATTATCTTATTCAAAATGCCTTCTGCAATTAATCTCGCTATTGTATTTTTACATTTAATATAATAATCTGTATCAGCTTTGCTATCTACAAAACAGACTTCAATTAGTATTGCTGGTGCTTTTGTATTATTAAGCCAATAAAGACCTCTCACATCTGATTTAACACCTCTATTTTTAAATACTGTTGATAATTTTGAATTAACTCTTTCAGCATATAATTTGCCATTATTAGTTTTGTATATTGTTTCTGTACCCATAGGATTTAGGGTTGTACTGTTTGCATTGAAATGGATTTGTACTGCTAAGTCTACATCTTGTTTATTGGCTATTTGACATTGTTGTGCTAAGTAGTTGTTAGATTTATCTATCTTGCCAGTATATACAGTTGCTCCACCTCTATTTAACCATTTAATGATTAAGTCTGTTAATATTCTATTTTCTTTTCCTTCATCTACATAACCAACTGCTCCTGTTCCTTTTCCTGTTAGTGTATGCCCTGGTACTATTGCTACTTTCATCATCTATCACCTTCTTTCTGTAGCATAACTTTTATATCTGTTACATCTTCTTTTATTTCCTCTACATCCGTTTTCATTGCTCCCATTTCAACAAGTATATTTTTATTGATTTCTTGTTGCTGTGTTGATAGTTCAATGAAATTTTCTACTGTTTTTTTATACATGTCCCTATCTTCTTTTTTCTCTTGCATAGTATTTTTAAATAATAAGGCACATAGTATGCCTATTGCTCCTAAACTGCTTAGTTCTGTTAATAACTGCTCCATGATGACCTCCTGCTAAAATTGATATAAAAAAAGAACCTTTATGTTTTAGATAATAGGTTCTTTTGGTACTTCTTCTTTGTTTATCATGTTTGTTAACTCTGTGTATTCATTTTCTTTAATTCTATTTAATGCATAAAATACATCCAATTTAGTTTGCAACTCATCTTTAGTTTCATAATTTTTTTGTTCAATCATTCTTTTTAAAATATTGTACATATTCTTACCTCCAAATTTTTATAACTTTATAGCACATTATTTGTGTTAAGTTCTAATATAGAAATTCTATAAGCATTATCTATTAATAGATTGTCTTGCTCCTTTTGATTTTCTTTTAAAATTGTACTTTCATCAAGTGATTGTTCTGGTTTGACTGGATTGTTTTGTAATTCTAACCACTCATTATAAGACTGTTCACCTGTTTTAGTTACCTCTCCATTTTTTACTATTGGAGTAAATAATTGTTTATCTTCTGTAATAAAGTAATTATCTATATTATTTAAATCATTTTCAAAACCATATCTTATTAAAGTTTCTTTTTTCTTTTTTATATCTATCATATTTTTTCCTTTCTAAATTAAATAGTTTACATATAAATACAACCAACTTCTATAAGTTATATCATTATAATATATCTCAATTTCTCCATTTGTACGAATGATTCCGTTATAATACTTTCCATCTGTTGTTTGAAATATTACTATTATACCTTTACGAGGTGCATATTTTAAAGGTATCTTTCCAATAATAGTACCTGCTGTTGTAACACCTCCATTAATTGTTGCATTAATTGTTACAAAATTATTATTTGTGCAATAGTTTCCAACAGAACTAGCATATCCAAGATATGGCTGCCATCCATTAAGAAAGTTTATTGAAAATGGAAAATCGGTTCTGACGTTAGAATTTTTTATATTATCTCTGATAGCTTCTATATGACTACCTAAATTTTGTGTACTTTCAAAGTTGATACTTGGAGTTACGACACCAGAGTCACAGATAAATTTAGTTTGAGTGTCATATTGTTCTAAATTCAAGTAACTTAACTCAATTTCTCTTGGTATTTCTAATTCATAAATTATTTTCAAAGGATTTTTCTTCAATTTTTCTTTAAAATTAACAATGCTAAAAGGAGATATTAAAGTATCTACTATATCTATTACACCTATTCCATTTTCTGTTGATATAGATAATGCTGATTCAGTTTGAACATTATATATATAGTCTACATGAGATTGCTTGTATAAGTTAGTTATAAACTTAGACATATCTAATCTTAATACAGATATATCTAAATTTAATCTAAACTCATACATTCCATGCACTTCTATCCAGTTTTCATTACCATTAAAAACTATTTCTTCACATCTTTGTATTAGTTTATAGGAACCATTTTTGTAAACTATTTCATCTCTGATTCCATTTGGTAAACTTCTTAATGTATATGGAATTGTCTTTTTGTCATATTTATTTCCTTTAGTTATAATTGTTTTATTCCCATTATCATGCAAATCTTTTATTATAGTAACTCTTAGATATTTTGCATTTTGGGGGCTTCTAGCAACATAAAAAATATCTTTATCTCCTATTATTCTTTCATTTAATGGTGTTGGTATAAAACTCTTATTTATATCATACCAACAAATATTTCTACTACAATTATAAAAAGTATACTCTGTATTTGGTTCTATTTCTATATAGTCTAATGTATATTTATGATTACTAGCTTCAGAAATAAGTTCCTCTCCATTAAGATATTGTAAAATATAATTATCTTTGAAATCGGCATTCTTATTAAAGATATTAATTCCACTATATTGATAACTTAAAAGTTCTATTTTATCTCTTTGCCCAACACTTAATAGTTCGTTAGAGTAATCTATATTAATATCTGTATAATCTCCTTCTAATATGGTAATTTTCAAACTTACTTCATAACCAGATGCAAGTGTATCATTATCTAAAACACTCCTTAAAACAACGTTACAATCACTTAAGTCTGATATGGTTGTAAATGTATATCTGAATTTACCAATTACTCCTCCTAATATAGCTATATTTGTCAGATTAGGAATAAATACTGAATTTTCTTCTCCTAAACTATGAATATATATTCCACTTGTACTAGGTAAAGTGTTTTTATCAACATCAACTATTATTGTATATATAGTATCTGGTTTATATAAAGTATAATTGGTTGTAAAAAAATTAGAATATCTTATATCATTTTCTGTTAGTATGTTTATTTTTCCATCTAAAAAAGTTGCTTTCCATAAAGAAAAATCTGAACTAGTTTTTCCCCATAAATCAATTAGTGTATTACCTTGTATATTAAGATTAGTAAAATAACCCTTTTTACTATTTTCTATTATATATCCTCCTGTAGCTATGCTGTAATTTACGCTTTCTATCTCTTTCAAGTTTTCTATATCTTCAAATCTTTTATTTGTATTATTTGGTATATGTTTTAGTTTTTTTATAATATCTTTATTTTTCAAATTATCACCTCTTTAAAGTGTTTAGAGAACTGCATATTAATGTAGTTCTCTATTTCTTACAATAAAAAAAGAACTATACCATATAGCTCTCACCTATTATTTGCTTATATTCTATTTCTGTTATTTTATTCTTAACTACTGAGTTTTTGACCATCTCTTTAGTCCACATTTTATTATCATAGTAGTATTTTATTTTTTCAAATCCTAACATTATATTAATCCTCCCATCATTAGTGCATAGTTTATATTAGCATTTTCCTGCTCTAATTCTTTAATCTTCTTTAATGCTTCCTGTTCTGGCGTTAAAGGTATTTCCACATACTCATATGTAATCTCTTTTGTTGCCTTATCTACATACATAACAGATGCAAAACCTTCTCTTTGTTCTGCTTCTACTACTTCATTAACTAATACTCCATTTAATTCTAATTCTTGAGCTGATTTATTTAACCCATATGTTTGGTCAAAAGGCATATTGTGTATTAAATTCACCTTATATATATTTCCTTCTTTGTGTTCTAATCCTGTTAAATATTTTTGCATTTTATTTCCTCCTAAATTTTAATTATAATAAGCTATTTTTTGTACTGTATGTGTATTTTGTAGCTTCTTTACTAAATTACTTCTATCACCAGTGATTATATTATTTTCTAAATCAATACATACACTCATTACCCAGTCCTTGTAATTTGAATATTTCCAAATTTCTACTCCATTAGTTGAGATTTTTCTAATAGTATTATCACTACTTCCACTATATATATTGTTGTAAGAATCAACTATAACTGACCTTAGTCCACTAATATGTCCTGTAAACTTCCAAATTTCTACTCCATTACCTGAGATTTTTCTTACAGTTTTATCACTACTTCCACTTATTATATTATTGTAAGAGTCTACATCTAACGAGAATATAAAGTCAGTATGACCTATGAATTTCCAAATCTCAATACCATTAGAAGAAATTTTCCTAATTGTTTTATCATCACCACTACTTATTATATCATTACTTGAATCAACACATACTGCACGAACTATTGAGGTATAATTTGTAAATTTCCAAATTTCAATGCCATTAGAAGAAATTTTCCTTATATTATTATCACTACTCCCACTTATTATATTGTCTTGTAAATCTACACAAATTGATTCTATTGCATAAATATACTGTAAACTTAAAATTTCGATACCTAAAGAAGATATTTTTATTATTTTATTGTTTCCGCACGCAATTATATTATTATTAGAATCAATACATACTTCATACGAAGAATTAACAATTCCTGTAAATTTCCAAATTTCATTGCCTGAAGAAGATATCTTTCTTATAGAATCATCATAGCCTCCACTTATTATATTATTCTCTAAGTCTATACATACAGAACGTACTAGCCTAGTATGACCTGTAAATTCCCATATTTCAATGGGATTAGGTAAGACTTCTTTCATGATAGTATCCAATTTAGTTATTTTATGTATTTCACTTTG